>JASFKW010000051.1:0-23164 GCA_050118435.1 Gammaproteobacteria bacterium
TGCTGCCCTCCGGTAAACCCCGCCTGTTCGACCGACCCGACGCTGGCGTGTTACGCCCGGTCGCTAGAAGCGGTCTCTTTCAATCAATGTGACAGGGCCCTGAGTGCCAGGCGCAAAGCACGGCTACCCGGAAACGCTGCCTCGGTTCTTGGCCCGATCTGTTTTCGTGTTTTCCGTGCCTTGCGTGGCTACAAATCAGCTCAGTTATTCTGAATGACGATCTGTGGGAACTTGGCTGCGTAGTTCTTCGACTGCAGCGACAACTTGGCGGCCGTGCGGCGGGCGATCTCGCGATAGATCTGGGCAATGCGACCGTCCGGCTCGGCGACCACCGACGGCCGGCCACTGTCGACCTCTTCGCGGATCTTGATGTCGAGGGGCAGCGCCCCGAGGAAGTTGACGTCGTACTGCTCGGCCATGCGCTGACCCCCACCTTCCCCGAAGATGTGCTCTTCGTGGCCACAGTTGCTGCAGATATGGATACTCATGTTCTCCACGATACCGAGCACCGGCACCTCAACTTTCTCGAACATTTTCAATCCCTTGCGCGCGTCGAGTAGAGCGATGTCCTGGGGCGTGGTGACGATCAAGGCGCCGCTCACCGGCACCTGCTGTGCCAGCGTCAGCTGTATGTCGCCGGTACCGGGCGGCAGGTCGATCACGAGGTAGTCCAGATCGTTCCAGTTGGTGTCGTTGAGCAGCTGCTGCAGGGCCTGAGTCACCATGGGTCCACGCCAGATCATCGGGGTCTCTTCATCGACCAGGAAGCCGATCGACATGGTCTGGATGTGGTAGCTCACCATGGGCTCCAGCGTCTGACCGTCCTTCGATTCCGGCTTGCCGTGGATACCCAACATGCGTGGCTGGCTGGGGCCGTAGATGTCGGCGTCCAACACGCCGACCTTGGCGCCTTCCGCGGACAGCGCCAGCGCCAGGTTGGTCGCTGTGGTTGACTTGCCGACGCCGCCCTTGCCGGAGGCGATTGCAATGATGTTCTTGATACCGCTGATGGTCTTGACGCCCTTCTGCACGGCATGCGCCTGAATGGCGACGTTGACGTTGACGCGCGCCTTGCTGACGCCCTCGACGGACTCGACCATTTCCTTGAGCTTGGCAGCCAGCTGGTCCTGGTAACCGGCGGCCGGGAATCCGAGCACCACGTCGATGACGACCTGGTCGCCCTCCACCATGATGTTGCGCACCGATTTTGTGGAGACCAGGTCCGTCTCCAGGTACGGGTCGATGTAGTCCTTGAGTCGGGTTTCGATCTGCTGCTGGGTTACCTCAGCCATAGTGGTGTCCTCTGTCGCGTCCTCAGCGGCCTGTGAGTTTGACAAACCGCGCAAAAATTAGTGCGGAATTCTACACAAATGGTCTGTGGCGGTCTTCACCCTGGATTATAAGGTTTCAGCGTCTTGCGGGCCTGTCCGATTCTGGCGCATCAACCCCGGCATTGAACACGGCGCCGTCCGTGCGGGCGTCCACCTCGAGAGCCGCTGCCGGTGGTGCACCGGGCATCGTCGACGCTGGCACCCAACCCAGGCGAGCCGGCGCCGGTGGTGCACCGGGCGTCGTCGACGCTGGCGCTTACCTCCTCTGCCCGGTGCACCACCGGCGCCCTGAGCGAGCAGGTTGGGAATCGTCAACTCCTCTCTGGCCAGGTCCGGCGGGTCGGGGCAGGGATGGCGAGGTAAGCGCCAGCGTCGAGCAATCCCTGCCCCGACCCGCCTGCCCAACCCTTCAGAACCGCATCCGAGCGAAGTGCCGCGTCGGAGCAGACATGGGTACAGGTCGCCGGTACTTCAAGGACAAACCACAACAGACGAAGGTGATACCCCGTCTGCTGGCCAAACGTTCATGTCTCGGACCGGAGACATCTGGCATAATGGCGGCTATCTGCAAGTCATTTCAGGCAATTTCATGTCGCAGCAAAAACGCCGCATCCTGGTCACCAGCGCCCTGCCCTACGCCAACGGCTCGATTCACCTGGGCCACCTGGTGGAGTACATCCAGACCGATATCTGGGCGCGTTTCCAGAAGATGCGGGGCCACGACTGCATCTATGTGTGCGCCGACGACGCCCACGGCACGCCGATCATGCTGCGCGCCCGGCAGGAGGGCATCACCCCCGAGGAGCTGATTGCGCGCGTGGGCGAGGAGCACAGGCTCGATTTTGCCGGCTTCCTGATCGGCTTCGACAATTACCACAGCACCCACTCGGAGGAAAATCGCGTTCTGTCCGAGCTGATCTACCAACGCAACCTGGACGCCGGCCACATTGTCACCCGCACCATCACCCAGGCCTATGATCCGGAAAAACAGATGTTCCTGCCCGACCGCTTCATCAAGGGCGAATGTCCACGCTGCGGTGCCGCCGACCAGTACGGGGACAGCTGCGAGGCCTGTGGCGCGACCTACTCGCCGACCGATCTGAAGAATCCGCGGTCCGCGCTGTCCGGTGCGACGCCCGTCGAAAAGGAGTCTCTGCACTACTTCTTCCGGCTGGCTGACTTCGAAGCCATGCTGCGCAACTGGACGAGCGCCGGACACCTGCAGGAAGAGGTCGCCAACAAGCTGAACGAGTGGTTCGCCGAGGGTCTGCGCGAGTGGGACATTTCGCGCGACGACCCCTATTTCGGCTTCGAGATCCCCGGCGCTCCGGGCAAGTATTTCTACGTCTGGCTGGATGCGCCCATCGGCTACCTGGCGAGTTTCAGGCAATACTGCGAGCGCACGGGGACCGACTTCGACGCCTACTGGAACGAAGACAGCGAGGCCGAGGTATACCATTTCATCGGCAAGGACATCATCTATTTCCACGCGCTGTTCTGGCCGGCGATGCTGCGGGGGGCGCGGCTGCGCCGGCCGAGCGCGATCTTCGCCCACGGGTTCCTGACGGTGAACGGCCAGAAGATGTCCAAGTCCAGGGGCACCTTTGTCAAGGCGCGGACCTACCTCGAGCACCTGAACCCCGAATACCTGCGCTACTATTTCGCCGCCAAGCTGAGCAGCGGCGTGGACGATCTGGACCTCAGCCTGGAGGACTTCATCCAGCGGGTCAACGCGGACCTGGTCGGCAAGGTGGTCAATATCGCCAGCCGCTGCGCGGGCTTCATCCAGAAACAGTCCGGCGGCCGGCTTGCCGCCGAAAACGCCGAGGCGGAGCTCTACCAGACCTTCGTCAAGGCCGGCGAGGAGATCGCCCGACTCTACGAGGGGCGCGAATACGGCCGCGCGGTCCGCGAAATCATGGCGCTGGCGGATATCGCCAACCAGTACATCGACGACCGCAAGCCCTGGGTGCTCGCCAAACAGGCCGACACCCGCCACGAGGTGCAGGCGGTGTGCAGCGTCGGATTGAATCTGTTCCGGGTGCTGATGACCTACCTGGCCCCGGTGCTGCCCGCCATGGCCGAGAAGGTCCGCGCGTTCCTGAATCTGGAGTCGCTGCAATGGGCGGATATCGCCGAGCCGCTGCTCGACCACCGGATCGACAGATTCAACCCGCTGATGACGCGCATCGAGGCATCTTCCGTGGAGGCCATGGTGGCCGCGTCGCGCGAGCACCTGGAAGCGACCCCGGCGGCACCGCCGGTCGGGCCCCTGATCGACGAGCCGCTCGCCGATACGGTGGGTTACGAAGACTTCGCGCGCCTGGATCTGCGCGTGGCCCGGATCGTGAAAGCTCAGGCCGTCGAAGGAGCCGACAAGCTGCTGCAGCTCACCCTCGACCTGGGCGGCGAAACGCGAAACGTCTTCGCCGGCATCAAGAGCGCCTATGCGCCGGGGGACCTGGAAGGCAGGCTGACCGTCGTGGTCGCCAACCTGGCACCGCGAAAGATGCGTTTCGGGGTCTCCGAGGGCATGGTGCTGGCCGCCGGCCCGGGCGGCGGTGAGATTTTCCTCCTCGAGCCCGATGCCGGCGCCCGGCCGGGCATGCGGGTGAAATAAACCCCAAGCCTGCGGCGGTGAAGTTCCGACCCTCCGGCGTTAGGCTAGAGAAGATGAGAGAAGACCCGCTTGGAACGCGTCGGACTGAGCTTAGTTAGGGGTCATTGCGGACCTGGACGGGTCCAGCTCCACGCGCCAGGGCACAGCGGACGTGCCGGACGCAGGCCATGGGTTCCTGTGAGGCCACCCCCCAGTGGCCAGGGATCTCTCACGGTGACCGCCGCGTCACTTCGCGGCTCGCGATTACCGACCAATGAGCGCTTTGAAGCGTAACACTGCAGCTTATGGGTGAACTGGCAATCATTCTGATCAGCACCGTCTTGGTGAACAACTTCGTGCTGGTGAAGTTTCTGGGGCTGTGCCCGTTTCTGGGTGTATCGCGCAAGCTGGAGACCGCCACCGGCATGTCGCTGGCCACCACCTTCGTGCTGACCCTGTCGTCGGTCTGCAGCTATCTCGCCAACGAGTACCTGCTGGCCCCGCTCGGACTGGAGTACCTGCGTACCATCACCTTTATCCTGGTGATCGCGGTGGTCGTACAGTTCACCGAAATGGTGGTGCACAAGACCAGCCCGCTGCTCTACCAGGTGCTCGGCATCTTCCTGCCCCTGATCACCACCAACTGCGCGGTCCTGGGTGTGGCACTGCTCAACGTACAGCAGCAACACGGCTTCCTGCAGTCGGCGATCTACGGCTTCGGAGCAGCGGTCGGCTTCTCCCTGGTGATGATTCTGTTCGCGTCCATACGCGAGCGCGTCGCGGTTGCAGACGTACCGGAGATGTTCAGGGGATCGGCGATCGCGCTGATCACGGCCGGTCTCATGTCGCTTGCCTTCATGGGCTTCTCCGGCCTGATCAAGGGATAGCCTGACGGGCCGTGCGCGATGTGCGATACCGGTTTTGTTTGAGGTGATGCGGACAGTGCTCAACGCCCGATTTGCAGTACGGCCCCGGGCATGGCCTGCAGCGATGGCGGGCCCGGGGTGCACATGCTGACCGCCATGATCGCCATCGGCGTGCTATCCGCCCTGTTCGGCCTGATTCTGGGCTACGCAGCGATCCGCTTCCGCGTGGAGGGTGACCCGGTGGTCGATCAGGTCGACGCGCTGCTTCCTCAGACCCAGTGCGGGCAGTGCGGCTTCGCCGGCTGCAGACCCTATGCAGAGGCAATCGCCGCGGGTGAGGCAGACATCAACCAGTGCCCCCCGGGCGGTGAAGCGACCATACACGCGCTGGCGGACCTGCTCGGCGTGGATCCCAAGCCGCTGAACGAGGAGCACGGCGCGCACGTTGAAAAACGCGTGGCGGTGATTGACGAGAAGACCTGCATCGGTTGCACCCTCTGTATCCAGGCCTGCCCGGTCGATGCCATACTCGGTGCCGCCAAGCAGATGCACACGGTCATCGAAGCGGAATGCACCGGCTGCGAGCTCTGCCCTCCTGTGTGCCCCGTCGACTGCATTGACATGGTCCCCGTGAAGAAGGACATTCGCGACTGGAAGTGGCCCTACCCCGACAGCCCGCAGCGGCCGATCGCCGCGCCCTCCGGCTCGACGTGAGAGAGGCATACCCCGGTGTTCCCCGACGGCAGTCCGGCCCTGGCAGCCGATTTCGACCGCGGGACCCTGTAGAATCCCGTTTTGGATGATCAGCGTTCTCGACAAACCCTTGCACTTCCCCGGCGGTCTGCACCTGGAATCCAACAAGGCCCGGTCGCTGCGCGAGCCCTTGCGACAGGCCCGGATTCCCGAGCGGCTGTTCGTGCCGCTGGGACAACACATCGGCGAGCCCGCCGAGCCCCTGGTCAGGACCGGGGAGCGGGTATTCAAGGGCCAGTTGCTGGGTCGCTCCCTGAGCTACATCAGCGCGCCGGTACACGCGCCGACCTCGGGAAAGATCATCGACATCGGTGAATACCCCGTGCCGCATCCTTCGGGTCTCCGGGCGACCTGCATCGTGATCGCAGCCGATGGCGAAGACCGGGCGCAGGACACCGGCCTGAAGACGACCCCGGTATTCGAAGCCGACCCGGCGGAAATCCGCCACAGCGTGCGCGAAGCGGGTATCGTCGGTCTGGGCGGAGCCGGGTTCCCCACCTCGGTCAAGCTCAACCCGGGTCCCGGCTGCGATGTCGAGCTGCTGGTCATCAACGCCGCGGAGTGCGAGCCCTACATCAGTTGCGACGCAGCCCTGATGTGCGCCCGGCCGGGCGAGATGATCGACGGGATACGCATCATGCGCCACGCACTGCAGGCGCGCCGCGTGGTGATCGGTGTCGAGGACAACATGGCGGATGCCCTGCGCTGCCTGCAGGAGGCGCTGGACGCCGAGACGAAAGCCGACGACATCAGGATCGTGGCCGTGCCGGCCCGCTATCCGGCCGGCGGCGAACGCCAGCTCATCTATGCGCTGACCGGCGAGGAGGTACCGAGCCAGGGACTGCCGATCGACATCGGCGTGGTGTGCCACAATATCAGCACGGCGGCGGCCGTATCGCGGGCCCTGCGACGCGGTGAGCCGCTCATCTCCCGGGTGGTTACCGTCACCGGTGCGGGGGTACGCGAGCCGGCCAATCTCGAGGTGCGCATCGGCACGCCGATCGCCGAGCTCATCGGGCAGTGCGGCGGCTATACCGAAGAAGTCGCACGATTGCTGATGGGCGGGCCCATGATGGGCGTGTCTCTGCCGAGCGACGCGCTGCCGGTCATCAAGACCACCAACTGCATCCTGGCTGCAAGCGCGGCGGAGGCCCCGCCGCCGGCACCGGCACGCGCATGCATCCGCTGCGGGGAATGCGTCGCCGTGTGCCCGGCACGACTGCTGCCGCACGAGCTCTACTGGCACACGCGCGCCAAGGATTTCGACAAGGTGCAGGACTATGACCTGTTCGACTGCATCGAATGCGGCTGTTGCGCGCAGGTCTGTCCCAGTCAGATTCCCCTGGTCCAGTACTACCGTTTCGCCAAGACGGAAATCTGGGATCTGGAGCGCGAGCGGCAGAAGGCGGATGTCGCACGCCAGCGTCACGAATTCCGGCTCGAGCGTCTTGAGCGCGACAAACGCGAGCTGGAAGCGCGCCGCGCCCGCGCCAAACAGGCTCTCGATCGCCCCAAGGCCGGCAGCGCCGACGCCAAGAAGGCGGAAATCACCGCGGCACTGGAGCGCGTCAAAGCCAAACGTGCCCGGCAGGCCGAGCAGGCAAAGAACGTGGACAATCTGAGCTCCGAGCAGCGGGCGAAGATCGCCGAGGTGGACCAGCGGCGGGCCGCAAAACGGGGCGACGCACAAGGATAGCCCGCAATTGTCAACGCGGGCTGCAGACCGGACAAAAGTCAGATCATCGAAAATCATGCTCACCGGCGACAGAGAGCCTGCGTTCGCGGCGGCCCCGTACCGGTGACAGCTGAGGAACGGGGAGACTCAAATGAGGGAAATGGGATGGCTTCGTTACCGCAGCCCTGGCAAGAAATAAAAAATTAGCCAAGGGATTCAGTCCATGGAATTTCCCACGCAGAGCTCCCCCTATCTGCCACCGGCCAACAGCGTCAACCGCCTGATGCTCCAGGTAAAGGTGGCCCTGGTACCGGGCGCTCTGTGCCTGCTCTGGTTCTTCGGCTGGGGGATGCTGCTCAACCTGATCATCGCCACCGCCACGGCCGTGGCCGCCGAAGCCACGGCGGTCAGGATGCGCGGGAGAGCCGTACTGCCTGTGCTGAGCGACGGCACCGCCGCACTCACCGGTCTGCTGCTCGGCCTCGCCCTGCCGCCGCTGACACCCTGGTGGATTCCCTTCATCGGCGCCGCATTCGCCATCCTGGTCGGCAAGCAGCTCTACGGAGGGATGGGCTACAACCCCTTCAACCCCGCCATGGTGGGCTACGTGGTGCTCATCGTGTCCTTTCCACTGCAGATGACCCTCTGGACGCCACCGCGCGGGCTTGGGCACGAGACTCTGTCGCTGATGGAGACTCTGGCGCTGGCGTTCACCCATGCGCTTCCGGCGGACGCAACGCTCGACAGCATCACCATGGCCACGCCCCTGGATACCTACAAAACTCAGATCGAGCAGAACCTCACCTGGAGTGAAATCAGCGCCGGGCCTCTGTACGGGAGCCTCGCGGGCGCCGGCTGGCAGTGGGCGAACCTGGCTTTCCTGGCCGGGGGGCTCTGGTTATGGCGCAGACGCGCCATCCACTGGCAGATTCCCTTCGCCGTGCTCGGCGGCCTGTTTGTCACCGCTCTGCTGTTCTATCTGGCCGATGCAGACCGGTTCGCATCGCCGGTGTTTCATCTTTTCAGCGGGGCGACCATGCTGGGTGCCTTCTTTATTGCCACCGACCCGGTGTCCGCGGCCACCACGCCGCGAGGGCGCCTCTACTACGGCGCCGGCATCGGCGTCCTGGTGTATATCATTCGCCTCTGGGGGGGCTATCCCGACGGTGTGGCGTTTGCGGTACTGCTGATGAACATGGCCGCGCCCACCATCGACTACTACACCCAGCCGCGCGTGTTCGGCCACAAGGATGCTTCGGAATGAAGGCCTACCGGCCGGTCGCCATCTCCACGCTGTTCCTGTTTCTGTTCGCCGTCGTCGGCACCGGCATGGTGGCGCTGACGTTTGAAAACACAGCGGACAGGATCGCCGAGAACGAGCGCCGTGCGCTGCTGCAGCGGCTGAACGAGGTCATCCCCGCCGAGCGCCACGACAACGACGTTTTCAGTGATGTGCTCTACGTGACAAACAGCGAGCTGCTCGGCACCAGCGAGCCGGTGCCGGTGTACCGGGCGCGCAAGGACGGCTGGCCGGTCGCCGCGGTGCTGGCGCCGGTGGCCCCGGACGGCTACAACGGCGCCATCCGCCTGCTCGTCGCGATCAACGTCGACGGAACGCTCGCCGGAGTTCGCGTGGTGCAGCATCACGAAACACCGGGCCTGGGTGACGCCATCGAGGCCGAGCGCTCGGACTGGATTCTGACGTTCAAGGGCAAATCCCTCGGCAACCCGCCCGCCGAGGGCTGGAGGGTACGGCGCGACGGAGGCACCTTCGATCAGTTCACCGGCGCGACCATCACCCCCCGCGCGGTCGTCAACGCGGTGCGCAAGGCTCTGGTATACTTTCAACGACATCGTCAGACCTTGTTCGAGCGCCCTCCCCGCCCGGAGGCAGAGCAATGACTTCATACCCGGATATCATCCGCGACGGTCTGTGGACCAACAACGTCGGCCTGGTGCAGCTCCTCGGCCTGTGTCCTCTGCTCGCTGTGACCGGCACGTTCATCAATGGCCTGGGATTGGGTCTGGCCACCCTGCTCACCCTGCTGGCCTCGAATGTCACGGTTTCGCTCATACGCTCGCTGGTGCGCCCGGAGGTTCGCATTCCCGTGTTCGTGCTGGTCATCGCCTCGGTCGTCACCGTGATCGAGCTGACCATGAGCGCGTTTTTCTACGAGCTGCACAAAGTGCTCGGCATCTTCATCCCGCTGATCGTCACCAACTGTTCGATCATCGGCCGTGCCGAGTCCTTTGCCTCCAAGAACAGTGTCGGCCGATCGCTGGTGGATGGCCTGAGCATGGGCCTGGGATTCACCCTGGTACTGGTGGTCCTCGGGTCGGTGCGCGAGATCGTCGGTCAGGGCACGCTGTTTTCACAGGCACATCTGATGTTCGGCGAGGCCGCGCGCTCCCTGACCATCGTGTTCGTCGAAGATTACGGCGGCTTCCTGCTGGCGATCCTGCCGCCCGGTGCCTTCATCGGGTTGGGTCTGCTGATCGCGATGAAAAACATCATCGACAAACGCATGCAGGGCAAAGCCGTCGAGAAAGCGCCCGCGGTCGAACCGGTACCAGGCACCTGATTCATCGATGCAAAAACCCTTGACCGCGAAGGCGCGCCAAGGCGAACGAAGGAAAAGCATTTTCCAGCCGAGAGCCACTCCCCGATTGTCTTTTCCTTTGCGCGCCTTTGTGCGCCTTCGCGGTAAAACATGTTCTCACCATGAACAGACAGAAGCGCACTGAAATCTTCACGCGGCTGCGCGACGAGAACCCCCATCCCACCACCGAGCTCAAGTACGGCAACGCCTATCAGCTGCTGGTCGCCGTGGTGCTGTCGGCGCAGTCCACGGACGTGGGCGTCAACAAGGCAACACAAGCCCTGTTCAGAAAGGTAAAAACTCCGCAGGCCATGCTCGCACTGGGCGAGGACGGGCTCAAGCAACACATCCGAACCCTCGGGCTGTACAACAACAAGGCAAAGAACATTATGGCTGCTTCCCGCATCCTGGTCGACCAGTACGGGGGCGTAGTATCCCCGCAGCGCGAGGCGCTGGAGTCCCTGCCCGGGGTTGGTCGCAAGACCGCCAACGTGATCCTCAACACCGCCTTTGGCCTGCCCACCATTGCGGTGGATACCCATATTTTCCGCGTCTGCAACCGCACCGGGATCGCACCGGGCAAGAACGTAAACGAGGTCGAGCGCAAACTGCTGCGGCTGGTACCGGGGGAATTCAGAAAGGATGCTCACCACTGGCTGATCCTGCACGGGCGTTACACCTGTATCGCGCGCAGACCCCGCTGCGCAAGCTGCGTGATCGAAGATCTGTGCGAATTCCGATATAAGACGGAATCCTGACAGCCGGCCGGCGGTCAGGCCCTTGCCATGGGCCGCGTGGGCCCAGTAACCTTTCCGGCGAGGACGGGACCTCGACATGCTGTTTGGACAAGACCGGCACCAATTGCGCAGAACCTATTGCCAGGCCTGGGCGGCCCGCCGCCAGGGTCGGCCGCTGGAGCCCCTGCAGGCTCAGATCGTTGCGGTCGTGGAGCAGCATCCGGAATACCAGCGACTCCTCGAGGACCCGGACCGTTCCATGAGCATGGAGTATTCGCCAGAGTCGGGCGAGACCAATCCCTTTCTCCACATGGGCATGCACCTGGCCATCCGGGAGCAGGTCGACACGGACCGGCCCCGCGGCATGCGGGAGCTTTACCGCCGGCTGCTGGGGAGCGTCGGCGACGCGCACGCGTTGGAGCACCGCCTGATGGAATGCCTGGCCGAGGCACTCTGGCAGGCTCAGCGGGAAGGCCGGGCACCCGACGAAAGCCGCTACCTGGCCTGTGTCCGCACCCTGGCGGGCGGTCGCTGAGGCGCCGTAGCAGCGCGGGAAACGGGCGCCCTCT
The DNA here is from genome assembly GCA_050118435.1 of Gammaproteobacteria bacterium. GTDB lineage: Bacteria > Pseudomonadota > Gammaproteobacteria > DSM-19610 > DSM-19610 > Thiogranum. The sequence continues at coordinate 11,131 of JASFKW010000051.1, forward strand.
CCGGCCTTGCGTGCGACGGGGGCATCCGCGGCGGAAACTTTTCCCGTGCCGGCTGGTCGTATCGCTTGTCGGTCAAAGCTGATTAACGGCGAAAAAATGCCGGCTCAAAACGGCGGTACCCCGTGCCGCACCGTTCACTAGACAGCCCAAGGAGATACAGTCCTATGTCCAACAAAACCGTGATGACACCCCTGTCCGCCGCTCTCGGAGCAGCATTCGTCACTTCGCTGGCCGGCACCTCGCTCGCCAACGCCGCCGAAAACCCCTTTGCCATGACCGAGCTTTCCAATGGCTACATGGTCGCAGAGCAGGCCGAAGGCAAGTGTGGCGAAGGCAAGACGGAAGCCGAAGGCAAGTGTGGCGAAGGCAAGACGGAAGCCGAAGGCAAGTGCGGCGGTGAGATGAAGGCCAAGGAAGCCGAAGGCAAGTGTGGCGAAGGCAAGGTCGAGAAGGAAGCTGAAGGCAAGTGTGGCGAAGGCAAGTGCGGCGCCGCCAAGTAAGCCGGCACGGCCATGAATGAGTCAGAGTACCCCGTTCATGGCGCCGGCCTCGGGCTGCGGCGGACCCTCATGGGTCCGCTCGCAGACCGGCCTCCGGAGCAGGTCGGCTTCTACGAGGTCGCGCCGGAAAACTGGATCGGTGTGGGGGGGCGCTACGGCAAACAGCTCCGCGCTTTCACGGAACGCTACCCCTTCGTGTGCCACGGGCTGTCGCTTTCCATCGGCGGACCGACGCCTCTGGACGAAACTTTCCTGCATCGGGTGAAGCGCTTTCTGGATCAGCACCGCATACGCGCCTACACCGAGCACCTGAGCTATTGCAGCGACGACGGTCATCTCTACGACCTCATGCCAATTCCCTTCACGGAAGACGCCGTGCACTATGTCGCGGCGCGGGTGCGACACACCCAGGAGCTTCTGGAACGCCGCATCGGGCTCGAAAACGTCTCCTACTACGCGGCACCGGGCCAGGAGATGAGCGAAATCGATTTCATCAACGCCGTGCTGCAGGAGGCCGACTGCGACCTGCTGCTCGACGTCAACAACATCTATGTCAACAGCGTCAATCACGGCTACGACGCTGAAGCGTTCCTGTATGCGCTGCCGCCAGAGCGGGTCACCTATTTCCACGTCGCTGGCCACTACAACGAGGCGGACGACCTGATCGTGGACACCCACGGCGCGGATGTCATCGACCCGGTCTGGGATCTGCTCGACAAGGCCTACGCGCACTTCGGCGCGGTGCCCACGCTGCTGGAGCGCGACTTCAACATTCCCCCGCTGCCCCAGCTGCTGAGCGAGATCGATCACATCGGCGAACTGCAGCAAAAACGGCAATCCCCGTCGAGCAGGGCGAAGCATGCCGGCTAGATCCTCATTGATCGAGCAGCAGTATGCCTTTGCGGCGCATATCCGCGACCCCGTCCGCCACGCTGCACCGGCCGGCATCGAAGACCGGCGCATGGCTGTCTACCGGGAGCTGTTTTACAACAACGTGGAAGCATTCCTCGCCAACAGCTTTCCGGTCCTGCGGCGGCTGCTGGACGAGCGTCGCTGGCACGCGCTGGCACGGGATTTTTTCGCCGAATACCGCTGTCATTCGCCGCTGTTCGCGGAAATACCGCGCGAATTTCTGAATTATCTCGGCCAGCGAGGAACGGCGTTCGAGGACGAGCTTCCATTCCTGCGCGAGCTCGCGCACTACGAGTGGGTGGAGCTGGCGCTGTCGATCGCCGAGGCCGATGCGCCCCAGGATTTCGACCCGGCGGGCGATCTGCTCGAGGGTGTGCCGCGCGTGTCCCCACTGGCGTGGCCGCTGGCCTACAATTATCCGGTTCACCGCATCGGACCGGATTTCGTGCCCGCAAGCCCGGGTGACCAACCGAGCTATCTGATGGCCTACCGTGACCGCCAGGAAGACGTGCGCTTTGTCGAGCTCAATCCGGTGAGCGCGCGCCTGTTCGCGCTGCTGCAGGAAAAGACGGGCATGACCGGGCGGGCGGCGCTGGAGCTCGTTGCCCGGGAGCTTCGACACCCCGACCCCGGTGTCGTCATCGAGGGCGGGCGGCAGATCCTGCAACAGTGGCACGACCTCGGGATTGTGCTCGGCACCAGGATGCCGGCTTAGCTGCACCAACGGGTCTCAATCACCAATAAGGCCTGGGAGGGAGGTCCAGCATGTACCCGCTCATCCGTCTGCAACGCCTGCTCGACAAAACACGCAGCCTCGATTTTCTGGGCCCCCTGGCATTACGCCTGTTCCTGGCGCCGATCTTCTTTCTGTCGGGGAGCAATAAGCTCGCCCATGTGGACAGCGTGGCGGCCTGGTTCGCCTCGCTCGGATTGCCGGCGCCCGAGCTGATGGTCTATCTGGCCGGCGGCGCGGAGCTTCTGGGCGGGATCGCGCTGTTGATCGGTCTTGCCGTGCGATGGATGGCGATACCGCTGATGATGACTATGGCTGTCGCAGCCGTCACGGTGCACTGGGACAAGGGCTGGCACGTGCTCCCCGAGCAGGAGCTGACGGTGCCCTGGGAATGGCGTACCGACCTGATTGACGGCGCAGTGGAACGAAAAGCCATGGCAAAATCGATTCTGCGCGAGCACGGCAATTACGACTGGCTGACAGCGACTGGCAGCATCACGATTCTCAAGAACGGCATTGAGTTCGCCGCGACCTATTTCATCATGCTGCTGGTGCTTTTTTTCATCGGCGCGGGCCGGTTCTTCAGCATGGACTACTGGATACGGCGCGCTTTCATGGAATAACCGGACGGGTGCGAGTCGTGCAAAGCCGCATGAACGGACCGGGAAAGCTCCGATGAAGCGGGCTCGCGACATCACAGGTATTCAATCCACAGCCATGTCGACACCGGTGCAAAGCAAGCCGTCATCCACGCCGTCCGTCGGACCGGACTATGAGCTCGCCCTGGAAGGCATGACCTGCCAGCATTGTGTTTCGCGGGTCGAAAAAGCCATACGGGCCGTCCCGGGTGTGGAGCACGCGGAGGTGCAGCTCGAGGCGGGCCGTGCCCGTGTTCGGGGTGGGGAACCCCAGCAGGTCGTCGGGGCCATCGAGGCGGTGGGCTATGCCGCCACCCCAGTTACCCGGACGCCGGCGTCTTGCCCCGTCGAGGCGGCGACGCGGCAAGCGGCGCCGGCACCACCCCCGGACAGCTACCGGGTGGAGATCGAGGCGATGAGCTGCGCGAGCTGCGTGGCCCGTGTCGAGAAGGCCATCCTGGGCGTAGACGGCGTCAGCCGGGCATCGGTCAATCTGGTGGAGGGTGCCGCTTACGTGGTCGGCGGCGAACCCCGGCGAGTCGCAGGGGCGGTGACCGATCAGGGTTATCCCGCGCATGTCGCTGAAGCATCCCCGGCGGCAGGCGTCCTCACCCTGAGGTTCGCCACCCCACTCAGCGCCGAGCAGCGTGAGACCGTCGAATCGGCGATCGAGCGCCTCGATGCCCGGGCGTACACGCGCTGGCCCGACCCCCGGCACCTGGCGCTGGCCTCCACGGCGCACCCCGCCGACGCGCTGCTGGCAACCCGCCAGGCGGGGTTTGCGGCCCGCATCACCGAGGAGACCTCGGACCCCTACGAGGTTCAGGAGCAGCAGGCCCGCGCCCAGATCCGCCGCTCGATCCGGCGCGCCCTGCTCGCCGGTACCCTGGGCGGCGGCCTGATGGCCGCGGCCATGCTGGACCTGGTGCCCCCGGTCGATGCGGCCTCGTCGCTTACCGACCTCGGCGGTCGCGGCTTCTGGCTGACCATGGCGCTGCTCTGTCTGCTCACCATGACCTACAGCGGACGCGACTACTACCTCGGCGCCTGGCAGCAGGCACGCCACGGCCAGGCCAACATGGACACGCTGGTCGCGGTGGGTACGGCGGCCGCCTGGCTGGCCTCGCTGCTCCTGATACTGGCTCCGGACTTCGTCCCTGAGATACAGCGGCACGCGTATCTCGAAACCTCGGTGCTGATCCTGGCTTTTCTGCAGTTCGGACACGCGCTGGAGGTGCGCGCCCGGGCCCGCACCGGTCGTGCGATCGGCGCCCTCGTCGAGCTGGCACCGAAGGTGGCCCGCGTGTTGCGGAACGGACAGGAGGTCGAACTGCCGGTGTCCCTGCTCAGGGTCGGCGATCTGTTCGTCACGAGACCCGGCGAAAACATCGCCACGGATGGAACGGTGGTGGAAGGCAGCTCCAGCGTGGATGAGGCCATGCTCACGGGCGAATCCATGCCGGTGCCCAAGCAGCGGGGCGACCGGGTCACCGGAGGCACGATCAACCAGTCGGGCCGGCTGCGGGTGCGCGTCGAGCAGGTGGGCGCCGACACCACGCTGGCCCACATCATCCAGTCGGTCCGACAGGCCCAGCTGAGCAAACCGCCGATCGCCCGCCTGGTCGATCGAGTCGCCGCCGTGTTCGTCCCGGTGGTGCTGGTGATCGCCGTGCTGACATTCCTCGCCTGGCTGAACCTGGGCCCCGAGCCGCGGCTGTCCTTCGCGCTGACCACCGCCATCGCGGTGCTGGTCATCGCCTGCCCCTGCGCCCTCGGCCTGGCCACCCCCATCGCCATCATGGTCGGCATGGGGCGCGCCGCCCAGCTCGGTATCCTGATCCGCAATGCCGACGCCCTGCAAGGGGCGGCCAGGATCAGCCATCTGGTGGTGGACAAGACCGGTACGTTGACCGAAGGTACACCGCGCGTCACCGAAATCCGCTGTGTGGCCGGGCAGGATGAGCGCACGGTGCTGCAATGGGCGGCGAGCCTGGAAAACGCCTCCGAGCACCCGCTCGCTCGCGCCCTCGTGGCATCCGCGCAACAGCGCAATCTGCCGCTATTGCCGGTGCAGCATTTCCAGACCGAAGCCGGGCGGGGCGTGAGCGGGCGGGTCGCCGGCCGGCGGCTTTACATCGGCAGCGAGGCGTGGCTCGGCTCGCGGGGTATAACCATCGACGCGCGGCTCGCGGCCCGCGCCCAGGTCCTCGCGGACCGCGCCGCCACGCCGGTCTGGATCGCCGACGAAAAGACTGCGCTTGCCGTACTGGGCCTCAGCGACCCGGTGCGCACCGACACGGCCGCGGCCCTGCGCAGCCTGCGCGCCGGCGGCATCGAAGTGGTCATGTGCACCGGCGATCACCCTGACACCGCCGAGGCGGTGGCCCGCGAGCTCGGCATCCGGGAGGTGCACAGCCGGGTGCTGCCGCAGCGCAAGACCGACGTGGTCAAGGCGCTCCAGCAGCAGGGCCACACGGTGGGCATGGTCGGGGACGGCATCAACGATGCACCCGCGCTGACACAGGCGCATGTCGGCTTCGCCATCGGCAGCGGCACCGATGTCGCCATCGAGAGCGCCGATGTCACCCTGACGGGCAATTCGCTGGCCAGCATCGCCGCCGCCATTGCGCTGTCGAAGGCGACCCTGCGCAACATCAAGCAGAACTTGTTCGGCGCCTTCGTCTACAATACCCTCGGTATTCCGCTGGCTGCCGGGGTCTTGTACCCGCTGACAGGCTGGCTGCTGAGCCCGGTGTTCGCCAGCGTGGCGATGGCCCTTTCGTCGATCACCGTGGTCACCAATGCCAACCGCCTGAGACTGTTCCGACTCCAGGAGTGACCCATGTCCGAAGTGACCAAGCTCGATATCAGCGGCATGACCTGCAACCACTGTGTTGCCGCGGTCCGGAAGGCCCTCGCCGGGGTCGACGGCGTGGAGGAGGTGGTGGAGGTGACGCTCGAGACGGGCAGTGCCACCGTCCGGGGCAGCGCGTCGGCCGACGCGCTGATGGACGCCGTCAGGGAGGCCGGTTACCAGGCCAGAGTGCGCTGATCGCAGCCACGCGCCGGATTCGGGATCGCCCACCCGCGTTATGATTTGTCCAAAATAGGACATGAGGTTGTGGCATGTCGCGGAATGCAATGATCAACGCCCTGAACCGCTGGTATCTGAGTGCCTTGGTGGCGCTCATCACGCTGGGGCCGATTTCAACTGCCCACGCCGCGATGATCGCCGGAGTCAGCCTCCCCGACCAGGCGCAGGTGGCGGGCAAGACCCTGGTGCTCAACGGTATGGGCCTGCGAACCGCCACCCTGCTCAAAGTCAAAGTCTATGTCATCGGCCTGTACCTGGAGAGCAAGAGCAGCGATCCCCAGGCCATCATCGCGTCCGAGGGTAACAAGCGCATCATCATGCATTTCCTGCACGATGTCTCAGCTGAGAAGCTGCGCACCGGTTGGAGCGAGGGTTTCAAAGACAACAGCGGCGATGTGGCTGCCATCGAAGACGAAATCGTAAAGTTCAACGCCAGCATGCGCGATGTGAAAAAAGGAGAGAGTATCGTGCTGGACTTCGCGGACGACACGGTGGATGTGCTGATCAACGGCACCAGAATCGACAGCGTCGCAGGCAAGGCGTTTCAGCAGGCTCTGTTGGCCATATGGCTCGGCCCCAAGCCGCCGAATGACGCGCTCAAGCAGGGCATCCTCGGTCACTAGTGCTGGGGGACGCGTCTGCATAGAACCCCTGATCGGTTCCAGTGGCAGTATATCCGTACCCGGCGACCGTCCAAGCTCCGCGTGACCACGCCCGGCAAACGCCAGCGCCCGAATCAACACCCTTGTGACATCCAGAAACTTGAGAGCAGGGTTCACAGCATTTATGAATAGACCGCGAAACCCTACACCATCCGCCGTGTTCCGCCCCCCTCCAAGCCGCCCGCCGCTCGCGGCGTCCAAGGGCGTGAAATTTGAGTTGCGCGGGATTACACTCTGCCGTCATCGGCCTCTTCCGCTGGGAATCAATAAGGTCCTGGCCACACTCACTATTATGCACCGGATCGAGGCTCTAGCTCTTCGAACCTGACAAGGAGACGGTATGCAACTCGGCATGTATGGACTGGGGCGTATGGGCGCCAACATGGTGCGGCGGCTGATGAAGGCCGGCCACGAGTGCGTTGTTTACAATCGCAGTTCGGGCCCGGTCGAGGAAATGCAGAAAGAGGGTGCGATCGCATCCAGCGATCTCGACGACTTCGTCGCCAAGCTGAGCAAGCCGCGGGCAGTGTGGCTGATGCTTCCGGCCGGGGTGGTGGACCAGCAGATCGAGGCGCTCGCGGCGCGGCTGGACAGCGGCGATATCATCATCGATGGGGGCAACTCGCATTACGCGCACGACATCGACCGCGCCGAGCGGCTGCGGGCCAGCGGCATCCGCTATCTCGATGTGGGCACCAGCGGCGGCGTGTGGGGGCTGGAACGGGGTTACTGCCTGATGATCGGCGGCGATACCAGCGCGGTGACCCATCTCGGGCCGGTATTCGCCTCGCTGGCACCGGGTCTGGGAACCCTTCCCCGGACCAATGACCGCCAGGGCGAGCCCAGGCCTTCGGAGCAGGGCTACCTCCACTGCGGGCCGGCGGGCGCCGGGCATTTCGTGAAAATGGTGCACAACGGCATCGAATACGCGCTCATGGCCGCTTATGCCGAAGGCTTCAACCTTCTCAAGCACGCCGCCATCGGCAAGCGCAGCCACGCGATCGATGCCGAGACATCGCCGCTGAGCAATCCCGAGCACTACCATTACGAAATCGATGTCGCCGAGGTCGCCGAAGTCTGGCGGCGCGGCAGCGTGGTGGCCTCCTGGCTGCTGGATCTCACCGCCGCTTCCCTGCAGAATGACCCCGAGCTGAGCGACTTCGGAGGCCAGGTCTCGGATTCGGGTGAAGGCCGCTGGACCAGCATCGCAGCCATTGAGACCGGGACGCCCGCCCCACTGCTGACCACCGCCCTGTACGAGCGTTTTACCTCGCGCGACGAGGCGGACTTCGCCAACAAGATCCTGTCCGCCATGCGCTTCCAGTTCGGCGGTCACCACGAGAAGCCGAAAGGCTGACCGGGACGCCCCGGGGTGGAGATCGAGGTCTACGCGCTGCTCGGCGACAACTGGCTGTTGCTGCTGTTTCTGGTCATCGGGCTCGGCTACCTGCTGGGCAATATCCGCATCGCCGGCATCCCCGTCGGCCCGACCATCGGGGTCCTGCTGGTTGGCCTGCTGTTCGGCCACTATGAGTTGGGCGTCAGCCCTGGCGTCGGCAGCTTCGGCTTCGCGCTGTTCATCTTCTCTGTGGGGATTCAGGCCGGTCCGAGTTTTTTCAGCGCCTTCCGCGAGGACGGGCCCAAGTACATCGCGCTGGCTGCGCTGGTCGCCATCAGTGGTTTTGCGCTTGCCTGGTCGGTCTCGCGGCTGATGGGCTTCGAAAACGGTTTCGATGCCGGGCTGCTGGCCGGAGCACTGACGAGCACCCCTACCCTCGCCGGCGCACAGGATGCCATTCAGAGCGGGCTCGCCCTGATTCCCGCCGGCGAGGATGAGCAGAAGATTATGGAGAACGTCGGCGTCGGCTACGCTCTCACTTATCTGATCGGGACTGTCGTGATCATACTGATGGTGCGCTACCTGCCGCGCTTCGTCGGGCTCGATTTGGAAGCGATGGCCCGGAGCTACGCCAGGGGCAAGGGTCTGCTGCGCAGGCCGGGAGCGCGCGAGACCACGGCGGATACCCTGCCGGTGATACGCGCCTACCGGGTCGGCCCCGACGGCGTCGGCAAGACCCTGGGACAGCGCAAAGCGGAGCTCAACCTGCCCGGCGAAGCGCTGCGGGTACGTCGCGGCAACGAGCTCCTGGACCCGGCGCCGGACCTCGAGCTGAGACAGGGCGATGTGGTCTCATTGATTGCCAACTTGCGCGTGCACGAACTGGCTCAGGAGACCCTGGGTGCCGAAGTGCTGGACGCCGAGCTGCTCAACTATCGCATCGACGCCCATGAGGTCGTGGTGCTGAGCGGCTACGCCGTCGGCAAGTCCCTGAGCGAGCTGGACCTGCCGCGCAATCACGGCTGCTGGGCGAACGGCCTGGTGCGCGCCGGCATCGAGCTGCCCATCAGCCACGACGTGGTGCTGCTCAGAGGCGACCGTCTGCACGTGGTCGGCGAAGAATCTCGGCTGCGCAAGCTGGCCGACCTCCTGGGCTATCTGGAACAGGAAGTCGAGGAAACCGACCTGGTCACCTTCTCCTTCGGGATCACCGCGGGGATCCTCATTGGGCTGATCGTATTCAAGGCCGGTGGCGTGGCGATCGGCCTGGGCACCGCTGGCGGGCTGCTGGTGACGGGAATCCTGATCGGGTATCTGAGCTCGATCAATCCGACCTTCGGGCGCGTGCCGGCCGCAGCGCGCTACCTACTCAAAGAGCTCGGTCTCATGCTGCTGATGGCATCGATCGGGCTCAATGCCGGCGGCGGCATTGTCGAGGGGCTGGTGAGCGTGGGACCCGCCATGGTGCTCTGCGCCCTGCTGGTGGCCGTCCTGCCCATCGCCATCGGCTACGCAGTGGGCCGAAAGCTGCTGCACCTCAACCCGGCCCTGCTCCTCGGGTCGCTCACGGGCGCGATGACCAGCACACCCGCCCTGGGCGTGGTCACCCATGCCGCCCGCAGCAGCGTGCCCGCGATCGGCTACGCAGGCACCTATACCTTCGCCAACGTGCTACTGACCTTTGCGGGCAGTTATATGATGATGATCTGAGACGGCGTGGCGGTCGATGCACGGGCCGCCATCCGCGGGGTGCCCGGAGAAATTGCGTGGGCCGCTGCCCCCGGGGGATGCCGGCAACTGCGCTGCGCCGAACCTGTGATGAACCGGGCTTGTGTGTATGCCCGGCGTTCTGTCAGCATACGTGAGCTGATGATCTGCCGCGATCGGCAATCGACTCCGGCCGCGGGATAAAATAGCGCTGCCAGGCGGCGCCACCTCTTGACCGCGACATGACAACAACGATATCGCACCGATCCGAGCAGCAGGTGACGGCATGGAAGCTAGCCACGCTGCTGTTTCTGCTCTCCTTTGCCACAGTGGCCTTTACCATCGCCCTGTTCCGGCTGCTCACCTTCTTCATCATGCCGTCGTTGTTTTTCGACCTGTTGTTCATCGGGTTCCCTCTGGGGGCGCTGGCGGGAGCCTACTTCTTCTCCGTCAGCAGGCCGGCCTTCCTCAAGACGCTCTGGATCCTCCAGGGCGCGATGGTCTTCTCCATCCTTGCCATGCTGGCGTGCAAGCATTTCGATTACCTGCGTGCGCATCTGTTCGACGTCGAGCTGCGGCGGCTGTTCATCCAGATGCTCGCCTTCACGCTGTTCTTTCTGCCGTTTTTCGTCGCCTACGGGCTGAGCGAATATATCGGTTACCAGATCGGCCGAGCCAGCCTCAAGGGCCGCATGCCGGTGGTCTATGCGATTTACCTGTTCGGCGCAGCGGCTGCCTATCTCTTCGCCGAGCTGGTGTTTCCGGTGCTCGGAGCGGCGCGTCTCCTGGTCGTCCCGCTGTTTCTGGTCGCCGTTGCGATGTGGATGCTTACGCCTGCGCGGGCTGTGCGCCGAATTCTGGCGGTGGTGCAGGTGACAGTGCTGGCGCTTCTGCTTACACCCCAGCTCGAAGGGGCTTTCCTCAAGCTCTACAAGGGCAACAGCACCCAGTCGACACATGCCTATGCAGACATGGGCTTCGAGACCATTTACCAGCAATGGGGCCGCTACAGTCTCATAGAGATCATGCAGGCCCCGGGCCCGGAGGGATACATCGGGTTTTACAACGACATCATCCAGTGGAGATTTGCTCCCGGCAACGGCTTCTTCTCGCATTCGATGGGCATGCTTCCCATCCGGCTGGCACCGGCCGGGGGGCGCGCCGCGATCATCGGCGCGGGCGCGGGTCGGCAAGTGCAGTACGCCCGCAAGTCAGGCAAGGATTTCCAGGAGATTCTGGCGATCGAAATCGAGCCCGCAGTGATCGACGCCGTGCGCGGCAGGCTGGCCGAGCGTTTCGACCATGTGTATGAGGACAGCCGGGTGCAGCTCGTTGTCCATGAGGCGCGCAGCTACATGGAAAACAGCAACGGGCGCTTCGATCTGATCTATCTGCCGAGTGTCGGGGGTTATCCGCAGATGATGCTGGAACCGGGCAACATGATCCGGACCCTTGAAGCCTACAAGACGCTCAGCGAGCGCCTCAGCGAACGCGGCATACTGGCCATCTGGTACCCCTCGGTGCTCGATCCACGCAGCATCCTGACCGAGCAGTACATACACACCCTGGAGAGCCCGGAAATCGGTCTCCACGTGCGCGCCTACCGCACCCACGGCGAGTTTCTCATTCTCGCGGCGAAGAGAAGCGATTACCTGCCAACGCTCCGGGAGGTCCAGGATTTCTACCTCGAGCCGGCTGCCGCCCGGTTCGGAAGGGACCTCGCACCCTATTTCGCCGACACGCCCGTGGAGTTCGAAAAGACCTGGGACGGCGCATCATTCCGGCCGATCCGGGACGACCAGCCATTCCTCGCCGGGAACGTGCAGCACATCTTCTCCCTGCAACAGGTCGGTGCACTGTTTGCGCTGGTTTGCGGTTTGCTCGTCGTCCTGGGCGGCCTGCTGCTGCTGGTGCTGAGAAACAAGGGAGATCCACGGATACCCGGCAGGTCTTTTTCGCAGGTGGTGCTGATCAGCCTGTTCATCGGCGCCAACTTCCTGGTGATAGAGCACTATCTCATTCTGGCCCTGTTCAACAAACTGTATGTGTATCGCGACGCGCTGGTGCTCGGCGCCATAAGCTTTCTGGTGATTTCGGGGCTCGGCAGCAGCCTGATCACGCCGCGTGTGCGACCGCCGCTTCAGTTCGCCGGCGGGGTCTGCATCCTGCTGCTCCTGCTGTTTCACGACGGTCTCTCGCCCTGGGCCAGCGTCGCCCTGCTTGCGCCGGTCGCGTTCGTCACCGGCAGCTTCTTTCCTACCCTGTTCGAGGCGGCCGCCGAAAACCCGCTGGCCGTGTTTGCGGCCGATTCCATCGGGGCGGCCATTGGCTCCATGGCCTCGTTCTTCATCCCCATCGTCTTCGGCTTCAGCTGGTTTTTTGTGTTCGCGACCGCAATGTTCTGGACCACGGCGCTCGCCACTTTTGTATTCTTCCGCAACCTGAACCG
>JASFKW010000052.1:0-22439 GCA_050118435.1 Gammaproteobacteria bacterium
CCGAAGCCACTGAGGTCCTGCGTGCCGAACTGCCGGTTCAGCTCGCGGTCTGCACTCTGCGCGTCGAAATGCCACGGCGGCAGACGGCGCAGGCCGGGCCGGCGCTCCAGTCCCGGCGCCGGGCGCAGCTCCTCGCCGAGGAGCAGCTCGGCCGGCTGAAGCCGTTCGAGCTCGGCCAGCAACGCTTCTTCGCCGGAAAGCTCCTGGACCACGAAACGACCCGCGGCGAGGTCGAGCGAGGCCAGACCGAAGCGGCCCTTGCTGTCACAATTCAGAGAGGCCAGGAGGTTGTCGGAGCGCTCCTCGAGCAGCGCGTCATCGGTCAGCGTACCCGGGGTGACGATGCGCACCACCTTGCGCTCGACCGGGCCTTTGGTGCTGCCCGGGTCGCCGATTTGCTCGCAAATGGCGACCGATTCCCCCAGACGCACCAGTCTGGCGAGGTATTGGTCGAGGGCGTGCACCGGTACCCCCGCCATGGCGATGGGCTTGCCACCCGAGTGGCCGCGGCTGGTGAGCGTGATGTCGAGAAGTTGCGAAGCCCTGCGCGCGTCGTCGTAAAACAGCTCGTAGAAATCGCCCATGCGGTAGAGCACCAGGATATCCGGGTGCTCAGCCTTGATGCTAAGGTACTGCTGCATCATCGGCGTGTGTTTGGGGCTTTCCGGGACAGCCGACATGGCCGGCAAGTCTAGCTGATTCGCGGATCGCGCTACAGCTTGCGCGACGTCGCCGGCTCTGTTAATTACGCGCTGGAGAAGGGAAGGAAGGATCTGCGTGTATTCTGCCGGGCGACGACGCGGGCAGAAGCTCACTGTGATTCTCGCGACGGTACTTTTAACCATGCAGGCGAACCAGGTGCGCACAAACCATGACCGTTGAGTTTTCGACACACACGGCACTGCTGGGAGAACGCCTGTCACGCCGAAACGAACGCCTGGCGACGGCGGAATCCTGCACCGGCGGCTGGGTCGCCAAGGTCTGCACCGATCAGGCCGGGAGTTCCCGCTGGTTCGAGCGGGGATTTGTCACCTACACCAACGAGGCTAAACAGGAGCTGCTCGGGGTGTCCGCTGAGACGCTTGACCGTCACGGGGCCGTCAGTCGCGAGACCGTGCTGGAAATGGTCGCGGGCGTGCTGGCGCAAAGCCTCGCCCAGTGGGCGGTGGCCATCAGCGGAATCGCCGGGCCCGGCGGTGGCACGGTGCAAAAGCCCGTGGGGACCGTGTGGTTCGCCTGGGCCGGACCGGGCGGCTGGGAGCTTGCGCGAAAGGAGCAGTTCGGTGGTGACCGCGACGGCGTCCGTCGCCAGGCGGTGGAAGCCGCACTCCAAGTGCTGGTGGACCGTCTGAACGAGCCGGCGTGAGCCAGCACCGAGACACGCAGCGCCTGTTCTTCGCGCTCTGGCCCGACGCGGGGATCCGCCGCCGGCTGGCGGAGATGGCGCTGCGGTGCAGCCCGCGTCCGGTAGCCGAGAGCAACCTGCACATGACCCTGGTGTTTCTCGGCGAACGGGCCGCGCAGGAGCGAGCCTGTTTCAGCGCCGCGGCGGCCGGTATCAAAAGTGCGCAGTTCACCTTGACTCTGGATTTCCTCGGCGGGCGCGCGCGATCAGGCATCCAGTGGCTGGGCAGCAGCCAGATCCCCCAAGCGTTGACGGAGCTCGTCGGCAGTCTGATCGACGCGCTTCAGCCCTGCGGTTTCGAAGCCGAGACGCGACGTTTTCTCGCTCACGTAACGCTCTCACGCAAAGTGAGAAAACCAAGAGTCGAGAAGGTCGTGGAACCGCTCATCTGGCCGGTGGACAGCTTCGTTCTGGTCGAGTCTGTCCCCGAGTCGGGCGGTGTGCGTTATGAGGTGTTGGAGCGCTGGCCGCTGGCCGAGCCCGGATGAAGGTCGCGCTTCGGCCCGGTGCCGGCATGGCTTCCTGCTTCCATACTGTTTATTTCTACAGTAGTATAAGGGCCGCCGCAGCCCGCCGGCCTGCCCGCATTGGTCGTGGGTAGGGGCCTGTGTGATAATCGCCCGGGTTGCAGCCAATCGACGGGATCAGGGATTGGCCCCGTTAATCTAACGTTTTGTTAGCCGGAGGATTGTATGGACGATCATAAACGCAAAGCGCTGAGCGCGGCGCTCGGTCAGATTGAAAAGCAGTTTGGCAAAGGCTCGGTGATGCGCATGGGAGACGTCAGCGCCGCGCGCGATGTCGACGTGGTATCCACGGGCTCGCTGGGACTGGACGTGGCGTTGGGCGTCGGAGGACTGCCGCGCGGACGCGTGATCGAGATCTATGGGCCTGAATCCTCAGGTAAAACCACGCTGACCCTGCAGGCCATCGCGGAAGCCCAGAAGGCGGGTGGAACGGCCGCTTTTGTGGATGCCGAGCATGCGCTCGATCCCGTTTATGCCGAGAAGCTGGGCGTGCAGATCGATGACCTTCTGGTATCGCAGCCCGATACCGGCGAGCAGGCGCTGGAAATCGCCGACATGCTGGTGCGCTCCGGCGCGGTGGACATCGTGGTCGTCGACTCGGTCGCGGCCCTCACACCCAAGGCCGAAATCGAAGGAGAGATGGGCGATTCCCACATGGGACTGCACGCCCGGCTCATGTCGCAGGCGCTGCGCAAGCTCACCGCCAATATCAAGCGCTCCAACACCCTGGTGATCTTTATCAACCAGATTCGGATGAAGATCGGGGTGATGTTCGGGAATCCTGAGACCACCACGGGCGGCAACGCCTTGAAGTTCTATGCCTCGGTGAGGCTGGATATCCGCCGCACCGGCGCCATCAAGAAAGGCGAGGAGATCATCGGGAATGAAACCCGCGTCAAGGTGGTCAAGAACAAGATGGCGCCGCCGTTCCGGCAGGCGGAATTCGAGATTCTCTACGGTGAAGGTATTTCCCGTGAAGGTGAGCTGATCGACCTGGGCGTCAAGCACGGCATCGTAGACAAGGCCGGCGCCTGGTACAGCTACAAGGGTGACCGGATTGGTCAGGGCAAAGATAATGTGCGCGGCTTCCTGCGGGACAACCCGGAGGTCGCCGCAGATATCGAGCAGCAGTTACGGGCCACCCTGC
Organism: Gammaproteobacteria bacterium; assembly: GCA_050118435.1. Taxonomy (GTDB): domain Bacteria; phylum Pseudomonadota; class Gammaproteobacteria; order DSM-19610; family DSM-19610; genus Thiogranum. Next base: position 3,080 of record JASFKW010000052.1, read on the forward strand.
TGGGCCGCCCGCTCGCCGAAGAGACCGGTGAAGCCCTCGAGTCCAGCGCCACCGCCTGAGCAAGACGCCGAGGAGACGCGCCAGCGGGCCTGCGCTGCCGCGCTGCGCCTGCTGGCGCGTCGCGAGCACAGTGTCCTCGAGCTGTGCCACAAGCTGGCTGCCCGTGGCTTCGCCGACGAGGTCATCGGTGGCGCTGTGGAGCAGCTGAGCCGGCAAAACCTGCTGAGCGACAGGCGTTTCGCGGATGCCTATGTCCGGGGCCGGGCGGACCGCGGCTTCGGGCCCTTGCGTATCCAGGCCGAGCTCAGAGAGCGCGGTATCGCGACCTCCCTGATGACAGAAACCCTGATGGAATTATCCGGCGGCTGGGTCGAGTCGGCCGCCCGCCAGCGTGACAAGCGTTTCGGGCCCGGGGTGCCGGCGGACAAGCGGGAGCGGGCAAAACAGATGCGTTTTCTGCAACAGCGCGGCTTCACGGCCGAGCAGATCCGGACGGTACTCGGCGGTTAACGGGCCGATCACTTGTATCCTGCTGTGCCGATCCTTTAACATGCTGTAATACAGTGACTTTCCTGGACATGACAAGCCGACGAAGCAGATTGCCGATGAAATGCTGCCCGATGCCGGGGGGCGGAGGTGTGTCCGCCTCACTTTCTTGGCGCAGGCCCGCCCTTTGTGGCCGTGAGACCGGCTCCGCATCGGCCAACCTCCCGTCTCCCGGGGTGACGCAAGATGCAGGGCACTAGCAGCGCGGATATCCGCCAGGCATTTCTGGAGTTTTTCCGCAGCAAGGGCCACGAGGTGGTGCCTTCCAGCCCTCTGGTGCCGGCCAACGACCCGACACTGCTGTTTACCAACGCCGGCATGGTGCAGTTCAAGGACGTGTTCCTGGGCAAGGAAAAGCGCAGTTACGCGCGCGCCGCCAGCGCCCAGCGCTGCGTGCGGGCCGGCGGCAAGCACAACGATCTGGAAAACGTCGGATACACCGCGCGGCACCACACCTTCTTCGAAATGCTCGGGAACTTCAGCTTCGGCGATTACTTCAAGCGCGAGGCCATCGCGTTTGCCTGGGAGTTCCTGACCGGGGTGCTCCGATTGCCGCCCGAGCGCCTGTGGGTGACGGTGTTCGAGGACGACGACGAGGCTGCGGACATCTGGCTCAATGAAATCGGCATTCAGCCCCAGCAGTTTGCCCGTATCGGTGCCAAGGACAACTTCTGGTCCATGGGGGACACCGGCCCCTGCGGCCCCTGCTCGGAGATCTTCTACGACCACGGCCCGGAGGTCGCAGGCGGTCCGCCGGGCACCCCCGAGGAGGAAGGGGACCGCTATATCGAAATCTGGAATCTGGTGTTCATGCAGTACGACCGCGATGCCGATGGCGAGCTCAAGCCTCTGCCGAAGCCATCGGTCGATACCGGCATGGGTCTCGAGCGCCTGGCGGCGATCCTGCAGGGCGTGCACAGCAACTACGAAATCGATCTGTTCCAGAACCTCATCAGGGCGGCGGCCAAGCTCTCGGGCACAACCGATCTGGAAGACACGTCGCTGCGGGTGATCGCCGATCACATCCGCGCCAGCGCCTTTCTGATTGTCGACGGGGTGGTGCCCTCCAACGAGGGGCGTGGCTACGTGCTGCGCCGTATCATCCGGCGGGCGCTGCGCCACGGCCACAAGCTGGGTCTGCGCGAGCCTTTCTTCTACCGGCTGGTGGCCACCCTGGCCGACGAGATGGGGGGCGCGTATCCGGAGCTCCTCAGGGCGCAGAGTCAGGTCGAGCGCGTGCTGCGGCAGGAAGAGGTCCGCTTTGCAGAAACGCTCGACCACGGCATGAAGATCCTCGAGGAAGCCATTGCGGCATTGCCGGGCAGCGAGATTCCGGGGGAAACGGTTTTCAAGCTCTACGACACCTACGGCTTTCCGGTCGACCTCACCGCGGACATCGCCCGCGAGCGCGGCCTGTCGCTCGATCTGGAAGGTTTCGAGGCCGAGATGAATACCCAGCGCGAGCGCGCCCGCGCCGCGAGCAGCTTCGGGCAGGCGACCGCCGGCGCGCTGCAGATCGAGGGGGCCAGCGAATTCACCGGCTACGAGCGCCTGCGCGATGATTCCCGGATCACAGCGGTGTACAGGGAGGCTCAGGAGATCGATCGCCTTGGGCAAGGCGACGAGGGCGTGATGGTGCTGGAAAACACCCCCTTCTATGCCGAATCGGGCGGCCAGGTGGGTGACCGCGGCGTGATTCGTGCCGGCGAGCACGCCCTGTTCGAGGTGACGGACACCCAGAAGCAGGGCGAGGGCGCGATTGCCCACATCGGCCGGGTTGTCAGCGGCGCCTTTCGGGCGGCCGATGCCGTGACGGCCGAGGTCGACGCGGAGCGTCGCGCGGCAATACGCCTGAACCATTCCGCGACCCATCTGATGCATGCCGCCCTGCGCCGGGTGCTCGGCGAGCACGTGCAGCAGAAAGGCTCGCTGGTCGGCCCGAAGCGGCTGCGCTTCGACTTCTCGCATTTTGAGCCGGTCACCCCGGAGCAGCTCTACGAGATCGAAGAGCTGGTCAACGGCCAGATCCGCGCCAATGCGCCGGCGGAAACGCGCATCATGGCGGCCGACGAAGCCATGCAGATGGGTGCCATGGCGCTGTTCGGCGAGAAATACGGTGAGCGGGTGCGGGTGCTTTCGATCGGCGATTTCTCGATTGAGCTGTGCGGCGGGACGCACGTGGCACGCGCCGGTGACATCGGGCTGTTCAAGATCGTCTCGGAGTCCGGAATCGCCGCCGGTGTCCGGCGAATCGAGGCGGTCACGGGCTCCGCGGCGCTCGATTATGTCGACCAGACGGAAAAAGACCTCAGCCGGGTGGCCGGTCTGGTCAAGGCGGGTCGCGAGGACGTGGCGACCAAAGTGAGACAGCTGCTGGAGCGCAATCGCAGGCTCGAGAAAGAGCTGGAGGGGCTGAAAGCCAGGCTGGCCAGCTCCCAGGGCAGCGATCTGGCGAGCCAGGCGCAGGAGATCGCCGGCATCAAGGTGCTGGCGGCGCGGCTGGACGGGGCGGACGCCAGGGTTCTGCGCGACACCGTCGACCAGCTGAAGAACAAACTCGGCGCGGCGGCCGTCATTCTGGGCGCGGTACAGGGCGATAAGGTATCCCTGGTGGCCGGCGTCACCAAGGCCGAGACCGGCCGGCTGAAGGCCGGGGAGCTGGTCAACCACGTGGCCTCTCAGCTCGGCGGCAAGGGCGGTGGTCGTCCCGATCTCGCCCAAGCCGGCGGCAACCAGCCGGAAAATCTGGACGCGGCGCTCGCCTCGGTGGCCGACTGGGTCGAGCGCCAGATTGGTGCTTCCGAACCCGCCTGAAATTCTTCTGCCAGTTTAATCCGGCCGCGTTTTGTAGTTTAATGCCCCGTTTTGGCGCGGATTCGACACCCAAATCTTCGGCACAATGGCGCTCATAGTTCAGAAATACGGGGGCACCTCGGTCGGCAGTCCAGACCGAATACAGGCCGTTGCCGAAAAGGTCCTAGGCTATCGCGACCAGGGACACCAGCTCGTGGTGGTCGTCTCTGCCATGAGCGGGGAGACCGACCGGTTGCTGGGGCTCGCCGGCAGCATTTCCGCGCGGCCGCTTCCCAGAGAGCTCGATGTGCTGCTGGCGACCGGCGAGCAGACGACCATTGCGCTCCTGTGCATGGCATTGAATGAGAAGGGCTGCCCGGCGCGTTCCTATACCGGTTCCCAGGTGCACATCCTGACCGACAGCGCGCACAACAAGGCCCGAATTCGGGAAATCGACGCTGTCCGGGTGCGCCAAGACCTCGGGCAGGGCCGGATTGTCGTGGTGGCCGGCTTTCAGGGCGTCGATGACAGCGGCAGTATCACGACCCTCGGTCGCGGCGGCTCCGACACGACCGCCGTGGCCCTGGCGGCGGCGCTGAAGGCCGACGAGTGTCAGATCTTCACCGATGTGGATGGCGTCTATACCACCGACCCGCGGGTGGAGCCGGCCGCGCGGCGCCTGACACGTATCACCTTCGAGGAGATGCTGGAAATGGCGAGCCTGGGCTCGAAGGTGCTGCAGATCCGCGCCGTCGAATTCGCGGGCAAATACAACGTCCCGTTGCGCGTGCTGTCGAGCTTTGAAGAGGGCGAGGGTACGCTGATCACCTATGAGGAAGAAGGAATGGAACAGGCGCTGATTTCCGGAATCGCATTCAATCGCGACGAGGCTAAGCTGACCGTGGTCGGCGTTCCGGATCAGCCCGGAGTGGCGCACCTGATCCTGGGGCCGATTGCCGAAGCCAACATCGAGGTCGACATGATCATCCAGAACATCGCGCCTCACGGAAAAACGACCGATTTCACCTTCACGGTCCATCGTAACGACTACCAGCGGGCCCTGGAAATCCTGCAGCGCACGGCCAGTGAAATGGGGGCTCAGGAAGTCTCCGGTGACTCGCGAATCGTCAAGATTTCGCTCGTCGGCGTGGGCATGCGCTCACACGCCGGCATCGCCTCCACCATGTTCGAAGCCTTGGCCAGGGAGGGTATCAACATCCGGATGATATCCACCTCGGAGATCAAGATCTCCGTGGTCGTCGACGAAAAATACCTCGAACTGGGTGTGCGCGCCCTTCACGAGGCATTCCATCTTGATCAGGCCGCCAGCGTCTGACTGCCGGGAGACCGCGCCAGCGGCTATCGCAATACCCAAAACAGAGTCTTGTGGATTGGTTGAAGTTTTGTAACCGGTGGCCGACATAGATCCTACGTTGGCTAGCTGAGTGATGTGTGCCGACCACGGAGTCCGTGAAGTTGGTGAGCGAGTAGGTCAAGGAGATACCAGGAATGTTGATACTTACACGGAGGGTCGGCGAAACCCTCATGATTGGTGATGAAGTTACAGTGACCGTGCTTGGTGTCAAAGGCAACCAGGTGCGGATTGGCGTGAATGCGCCCAAGGACGTGGCGGTGCATCGGGAAGAAATCTACGAGCGCATCAAGCGGGAGCAGGAAGCGGACGCGGCGGAGACCGCAGATCAGTAGCTGACCTTTACCTCAGGGGCGGGCCCCGGTATCCTAACCGACTCTGCAGGCCGATTCTCACGGCCTGCTGCATCCGGGAGAGATGGCCGAGAGGCTGAAGGCGCGCCCCTGCTAAGGGCGTATGGGGGAAACTCCATCGAGGGTTCGAATCCCTCTCTCTCCGCCAATGATATCAACAAAGCCGCTGATAAAAGCGGCTTTTTCAATTCAACGTTGCTTGTCAGTCCCCCAATTAGTCCCCCGCTCCTGCCTGTTCCCTGCTCGTGATTGGCACGTTAAAGCACCGCGTTGTCGATGATGTGGGAAGGGTTACTGGATGTGAGAGGCGTCCGACCTCAAGGCGTTCTTTTCACACCAGCATTTCCTTTAACCAAGTTGAGACTGCGTCAACTTCATCTCCGAACCGAATTACGCCCCGTAGGGTGCAAAAAATGAAACGAACAGTATGATATTGTTATTAAACAATATTACGGATACTCTGCTCGCCCGATGATCAACGTCATACAACCGTTCGATCTGCTGGTTATCGCCGTATCAGGTTGGCTTAACCGACAGCAATAGGCGGTCATCGACTATCTCATGGAAGATAACCGAGTTCTCAAAGAGCATCTCGAAGGACAGCGGCTTCGGTTCACCGACCAACAGCGGATACGATTGGCCGTGAAGGCCAAGGTGCTGGGGCGCCGGGCACTTGATGGACTGGAGACGTTGGTGACACCCGACACGCCGCTCGCCTGGCATCGGAAGCTGATCGCGCAGAAGTGGACCTATGTCAAGAAGGGAGTCGGTCGACCGTGGGTCGCGCAAGAGATCACCGATTTGGTACTCCGCATGGCGAGGGAAAATACTTCCTGGGGTTACGATCGAATTCAAGGCACTCTCGCCAATTTCGGTCACATCGTTGCACCGAACACGGTCAAGAATATCTTGGAAAGGCATGGCATAGAGCCTGCGCCGGGGCGGGAGAAACGTACCTCGTGGAAAACTTTCTTAAAGGCACACTGGGACGTGATGGCCGCCACGGATTTCTCCACGGTTGAGGTCTGGACGATCCGAGGTTTGGTGACCTATTACGTATTATTCGTGATGCGAATCAAGACACGTTCTGTAGCCACAGCACCTAACGGCGCCTACATGAAGCAAGTGGCGCGCAGCCTGACTGACGTGAGCGATGGATTTCTTGTAAATAGTCGGTATCTCATCATGAATCGCGATACGAAATACACAGACGGTTTTAGAAGCTATCTGGACCGGGAAGGTGTGATACCTGTCCGATGCCCGGTGCGAGCACCGAACTGTAATGCATTTGCAGAGCGCTTTGTGCGTTCAGTAAAGGACGAATGTCTGGATCGCATGATTCTTTTTGGAGAGGCGTCGCTCCGGCGGGCACTCAGGGAGTACGTTGCGCATTTTCGCAGCGAACGGAATCATCAGGATGTAGGGAATCGACTGCTGGAGCCAGTGCCACGGTCGGTTCAACCCATTGGCCGATTCAGTGTCGCGAACGGCTTGGCGGGATGCTCAATTTCTACTACCGGGATGTAGCTCGAATATATTTGATCCATTTCTTGCGCACTACGAGTGTTCCAGGCACTTGCCTGCTGTGGAAGCAGTATAGACACGCCACGTAATTAGCGCGCTTTTTTTTGGAACTGCTGCACCCAGTGCTCGGCAATGTCACGCCGGCGGCAGATCCACACGCCCTCATGATCTGCGACGTAATCCAGGAACCGGGCAACAGCAACGGCCCGAGCCGGGTGGCCGCTGAAGCGGGAATGCAGTCCCACAGTCATCATGCGGGGGCACTCCTGGCCCTCGGTCCACAGCAGGTCGAAGGCATCGCGCAACAGCCCGAAAAAGTCGGCGGAAGTCGCACAACCGGGGTTCAGTACGTAACGAATATCGTTGGTAAGTAGCGTGTAGGGAATGATCAGGTGCGAATGCTTGCCTTCGACCAGCCAGTAGGGCAACTCGTCATCGTAGGCATCCGAGTCGTAGAGTATGCTTTCGTGCCCTGCTAGCAACCGCCGGGTATTGGGACTTACCCGGCCTGTATACCAACCCACCGGAGCTTGTTTTGTCGTTTTTTCGATAATCTGGCAGGTAAGCTCGATATGCGCCTTTTCCGTCTGCTCGTCGACGTAGCGGTAATCGATCCAGCGGTAACCGTGGCCAGCGACCTCGTGGCCCAGCTCAGCGAGCGCGGCACCCGCCTCAGGATTGAGTTCCAAGGCGCGCCCCGCGGCAAAGGCTGTCAGGGGCAGCTGGCGTTCCTGAAACAGGCGTAAGATGCGCCAGAAGCCAACTCGGGCACCAAAGTCATATAGGCTCTCGACGCTATAGTTGCGCAGTCCCAGAGTCTGGCCAGTACCGGGTATTTCAGGCAAATAATTTTCCGAGCCGCAATCTCCGTTAAGTACCGTGCGCTCAGCTCCTTCCTCCACATTAAGCACGAACTGCAGGGCCAACTGTGCGCCTCCCGGCCACCGTGGCGCGGTCGGGTGTCTCCCGTACCCGCGGAGGTTCCTAGGGTGCCAGACGTCCACCGCTATCCCAGCTCAAACGTGGTTACCCCGAAAATCTCGCGGTAGGGCAAAATGGGTTGCGGACCGTAGTACATACGCGCGCAGCCGAAGACCTCACGCAGCTTGTGGCGTCTTGCCAGCGCCATGGCCAGCGGATTGTTTTCCGGCACGTCAAGAAAAATGGGTTCGCCCGGTGCAATGTCACTCAGCCCGAGAAACAGCGCCTCGGCAGTGTCGCTTTCTGCGGCGAACAAGGGACCGATTTTGAACCCTCGCCGACAGGGTCGAATGACCCCGTACCCTCGCAGGATGCCGTTTTGGACCGCCCCCAGTGCGCGGCTGTTCGGTTGGGCGATCCATGCCTTCAGGAACCGCTCTCTTGGCCCTGGGAAGCGCACAGCATCGTAACGAGATACTTCGGCGAAGGAAACCGCACTCAAGTCGACCAGGATGTCCGCTGGTGTTGTAGCCGCACCGACACCTTCGAAGCGCAGATCCCGGTTGCAAAAGGCGAAGCCCCCGCGGGCATAAAAATCCTGCATATCGAAGACGCCATCCATGCCGATGACTGCCGGTTTTCGAAGGCGTGAGATCAGGAGGTCCCGGCGATGGAACCACAGTCGCTTACCGATACCTTGGCTGCGGTGATCCGGGCGGACGATGAAAAAACCCATGAAACCAAAGCGGCCCCCGTAACAGACGATGGAGCCACCCCCGATTAGTTCGCCCCCGAGCTCTGCGGCAACGAAGCCCTCAGGGTCCGTATCCCAGAATATCCGGGCATCGTTGTTACCAGGATTCCAGCCTTCATAGGCCGCCCATTCCACGAGTGTGTCGAGCTCGGCCCGCGTCATGCCGCGAATTACAAGTTCATGGGCCATCCCATTGCGCCTCACGTCACATTCAAGTCATTATGCCGGGTAAAGTATAGACGCGCCGGTGATTGGTCTGCACCAGCTTACAGCGGTGGTCAAGCACAAGATCGGTGCCACAATGCGTATCAAGGAGAGGTGCGCGAGGAGCTCCGGACGACGGCGCGAAACGAAGCCGAGAGGATGGAGCAGGATTCTGTTTTCGCCGTATAGGGCGTTTCAGGACTTTTACTTTACTGGGGTGAGCAGATTACGTGCCAGGGCGATGAATGCCCGAACCCCAGTCTCGATGGCCGGTTGCGGGAGAGGGGCGAAGAACGGGGAATGCAAGGCTGGGAGGTTTTGGCCCTTGCTCATCGCAGCACTGTAACGGTCAGGACCGATCGTGCCGAGCCAGAATAACATGCTCGGTATCGGCGGTTCCGTGCGTCCGTAGCGGGCGAAATCCTCCCCGGCCATCACCGGCGGTACTGCCTGCATGCTGCTGTCTATCGTTGTTTAAAGTGGTGCTATATAAAGGTGTTCTGAAATACGCGATTCGACCAGAAATCTGTGATTCAATTTACTCAAGAACTCGGGGTGTCTATCCGGCCTTCAACGGAGAAACTGGCCAACTCCGGACCCATACTGGTACCGTGGTTCGCCCGTCCACTTGACGTAGATCAATTGCATCTCGCTGCGTCTTGGGTATGTTCATGCGGGTTAGTACCGCTGGTTATGTCTTCCATTCACTTCTGGAGGTCTCGCCATGACGTACGTACTCTGCACGATGATCCTGCCCTTCCTTGGGTACATCCTTTACGAAGACTGGAAAGAGGCGGCTGCCAGCCGTAGCCAAGAATCCAGCAAAGCACGGACTTAAGCAGATTCGCCGGCATGGCGCCCCGTCACGGCCGTAATGTGATCAGAGCGCAGCGCTGTGGACTCAGGCACCGTATCTACCAATCGCATTGCAATTTCGGGTCCTCTACAGACGCCGATGTGGGAAATGGCGCTAGACCAGACCTCGATGATTTATATGGCAAGAGTTTCATGACCCGCAGCGATGAGGAACCAGGTGTCACATGAGGCCGCTGCGGTCGCACAGAACCTGTAACCCAGGGGATCTAAAAATGACAAGGGAAGAAACGAAACGCGATGTACATCACCTGTATGGACACTGGCGGCGCAGAATGGCAAGCCGGGATAGTTGTTCGAAAGCCCTTCTGTTCTATAACTGGCTCAGATCAATGGACACTGGCATATTGAGCTTCGGTGCTTTCGGACCCGGTGCAATCCACAAGCACATTGCTGTCTGGGTTGAAGAATGGGAGAAGGAGCCAGTGGCACATCGCACCGAGCACTAAGCGGTGGCAGATGGAGCCTGATACTTGTCACGATTCCTCATGCTGCGCATTGCTGATCTGTCGGCAGCGAGCAGCGGGTGTATTGTGCCCGCGATGCACCTGCCGACAATAAGCATCTAGCTCAAGTTCTTCCGCGAAGGTAGTATTCGCATCATCTGTTTGGCCGGATGGTGCTTCCACTCTGGATGCTGCTTGCGCAATTCGCTCAACATTTTTAGCGTCTTGAGAATATCCCAGGGCATTCGGATGCGAGGCGTGTGGGCAAGCTCCCAGCGTATCCCACTTGGATCGACGAAAAAGACCGCGTAATAGCCGGGAGCGTAAACAGGGTATTCCTTTGGGGTGTCGGTGACAGTGATGTTCTCTTTGAGCAAAAAAATCTTGTAGAACCGGTCGACTTCCTTTCTGGTGCGAGCCCATAGGGCGATGTGATGGATCCCCGTCGCCTGGTCCTCATGATTGAGCCTTCCTCCCCGAGCCGCGGGCTGAATGCCGACATAACTGTGCGGAACCGGGAACCGCGCCATGTAATACGTAGAGCGGTACCCGATACCTAACGTCTCGAAGCTCTTGTAACCAAGCCATCCGAACATGCGATCATAGAACCTGACTGAGTTTTCGTAGTCCAGCACAGACACTTCTATGTGGTGCACACCGCGGAATCTCATTGCTCTGTTCCTCTGGTTTTCGATTTCAGGACTCGATTAAGCGATGGCTGGTGCGTGGCAATTCGGTCGGCGCCGCGGCGTGAGCTATGCTCGCGCCGCGGTTTATGGATAAGATCTGGCCGCTAGATCAAGCCAACGTTTGGTGTCGCGTCAAGAATCCCAGCAAACTGCACGTGTCGCACGCCGAGTGGTTCATGGATATTCGGAGCCGTGGTATTGCACTGGCCGCAAGCTACTGAATCGGGAAATCAAAATAAGTATTCGGAAAAGGCTCATCTTCCAGCGTAAAGTGCCACCATTCCTGTGGGTACGGCGCAAAGCCGTGCTTTTTCATCAACACCTGCAGAAGAATTCGATGAGCCCGTGCAGCAGGTGGAACAGCAAGGCTTGTCGGTTATGATCGGGGACCAAACAGATCAAATTCCGAGCTCATATCCAGGCTAGTTCTAGCTGCCGCACCGGTTAGCGCTACAATGGTGAGGTCCACAGTACTGCCGCGACTGTGGCTGGATTTTGTGGCGATGTATTCTTCCTTAAACAGGTTCTTCTTCTTTACTTCGGGATAGAATTCGTCTTTCATCCGTATGTCATTCAGATCTTTGGCCCAGTGTGCGAAATCATCGACGGCGCGCTGCGGACGGTAGGCGTCGAAGATTTTAAGGCCAAATCCAACCGGTGCCAATTCATCCTGTACTCCCTTCAATGCCGCTGCGGCCTTGGCAGTCAAAGTGCATTTCGGCTGCAAATAGCCATCGATACGGCGACCAACAAAATTATTCGCGGTGTAGTAGGGCATCTCGAGCTCTATTCCCGGAATGATTTCGTCGACATAGACAAATCCTGGCGGCAGGGATGAGCTGCTTTCGCCGTTAAGGCCGGAGCTCGCTAAGGCCCCGCAAGAAACGAGCAACAGGCAGACCAGACGCCATGTATATGTCATTGCTGCAACCTCTCAAGCGATTGAACGACCTTTAATGCCCTCAAAAATGCCTGGGGCTGGATCTCTGTTGCCACTGGCAGTCACGGGTGACGAATGCTTGCCTGTCGCCGGTGCTGTCGGAGCGCTTCGATCATTGTACACGGAGGGAGTGTATTCGTCCTTGATCCGAACCTCCGGCAGCAGATCTTCCGGTAGGCCGGCGGTGCGGGCGAGGCCGAAGCTGATTTCCCTGATGCGGCGCAGCAGATACTCACGGGTCTCGTCCGAATAGGAACGGACAGTGAGCTGTAGTCTGACCGACTCGCCGACGATGTTGTGCTTGCTGCCCCCGTGAATGGAGCCAACGGTGATGACTGCGGATTCCATCGGGGAGGTTTCCCGACTAACGATAGTCTGCAACTGCAGGAGCAACTGTGCGGCGAGGACGACCGGGTCTTTGGTCTTGTGCGGGTAGGCGCCGTGACCGCCGATCCCGCGAACATTGATATCCACCGAGTCGACGTTGGCCATCGCATAACCACGCGTATAACCGATGACGCCAGCCGGCAGTTCGGCACTCGCGTGGAGGGCCAGGTTGTAGTCGGGCCGTGGGAAGCGCTCGAACAAGCCGTCGGCGAGCATCAGCCGGGCGCCGGCGCCCCGTTCTTCGGCCGGTTGTGCAATCAGCATCAGCGTTCCGCGCCAGGTATCACGCTCCGCAGCCAGCTGCCGGGCAGTTCCTACGAGCACAGTCATGTGGAGATCATGCCCGCAGGCATGCATGACCGGCACCGTGGTGCCGTCGTCCTGCATGGCGGTAGCGGTTCTCGCATAGGACAGACCAGTCTGCTCCTGAACCGGCAGCGCATCCATGTCCGCGCGGAAGCCGATGTCGCCAAGTTCTCGCGCAAAGTGTGCCGAAGTTGCCTGTTCCTGAAAGGACAGCTCGGAGCTGGCATGCAGATGTTCATACAGTGCGACTAGATAGTTTGTCTCGGATGTGGGCGGCCCAGCCTGTCCCGTGGATGACAGCACAAGCAGGACATGGGCAGCGATGTAAGAAATCAGACGCATTCATTCACATCCTGTTTTGAAAGTAAGAAGAATAACGATACATTTCTGCAGTAGTTATAACCCGCGTATGGCCAAATGCAACTGAGGCAGTTACGGGCGGGCCGTAAAGTCCCCGGCAATGGGATGTTCAGTGCAACCGGATGAGATCACCGCGCTCGATAAGAGGTTAACCACACACGACAGACGCGGCTCAGCTGGCGGATGTCGATTTCCGCTTCGAGGTACGGGCGTGAGTCAACAGGCTCACCAGCACCACGGCCGCGAAGGCAAACGCAAAGGCTGGCACCAGTTCGTAGAGCTGATGATGCAGCGTCTGCCGCCAGACGATAGCGGTAACAAAGCCCACCAGAATGCCCCCAAGCACGCCCCAGCCTGTCGTTCGTCGCCACATCAGGGTAAGGATGAGCGCTGGCCCGAAAGCGGCGCCCAACCCCGCCCAGGCATAAAGCACGAAGTCAAACACGGTGCGCACCTCAGCAGCGGCCACAAGGGTGGCGATGATGCCGATGAGAAGGACCACCAGACGGTTCGCTGTGAACCGGCGGGGTTCGTCAGGTTCGCGCCCCAGCAGCCGGACATACAGGTCATGGGTGACGGCCGACGCGCTCACCAGAAGCTGGGAGTCGGCGGTGGAGCAGATAGCGGCCAGGACCGCGGCAATGGTCATGCCGGCCAGGGCACCCGGAAGAAAGTCTGCCGCCGCGATCGGCAGGACCTTTTCCGGATCGGGGAGTTCTCCGTACACAGCCCGCGCGACGATGCCCAGACCGACGGCGCCACTGAACAGCAGAAAGATCCACACCGTGGAGATAACCGCTCCCCGCCGGACAGCCGCTTCGTCCCGGATCGCCATGAATCGGATCAGCACATGCGGCTGGCCGGGATAGCCCAATGGGACGCCCAGCCACACCGCCAGGAACCCGATCAACGCCAGCCCCGTTTTGCCGGCAAAAGGCTGGGTGAGGCCGGATCCCGCCTCCAGGGATTGCAGGCGGGCCCACACTTCGACGATACCGCCTGCGTGGACTACCAGCACGATCGGCAGGAGCAGGACGGCCGCCACCATCAGTATGGCCTGTGCCACGTCTGTCCAGGAGACGGCACGAAACCCGCCGGTCACCGTGTAGATCAACACAATACTGGCTCCAGCCAGAACGCCGGCCGAGTAAGTCCATCCAAAAGTGGCCTCGAAGGTCTTGCCCGCGGCATTAAGTTGAGCGGCCACGTAAGCGGTGAGCATGCTGAGGATGATCAGGATGGCAGACAGCCGAATGAGCATCGCAGCGATTCCCTCGTAGGGCGAGGCGAGAACATCCGGTATGGTCAGGGTGCCGCGCTTTAGGGATGTTCGGCGCAATCGGTTCGCGACCACGATCCAATTGAAAAGAAACGCAAGCACTGTTCCGGGCACGATCCACAATGCCCCGATACCGGTCTTGAAGGAAATTCCGACGAGCCCCAGGGTCACCCAGCCACTTTCGGCAGAAGCCGCGGACGAAAGTGCTGCCACCCATGCCCCCAGGCCTCGTCTGGCAAGAAGGAAATCCGCGCTGGTTTGCCTTGCATAACGGGCGCTATACACGCCCAGCATCATGATGGCGAGCGTATAGAGCACAAAGCTAACGAAGATCACACTCATTTCCTGGCATTCAACGACTTACGGGCCCACTGGGCATTAGTACGCATGGCACATGCCCGGGCGTCCAGACTTGAATTGTCCGCCGCCGCTTATCTGATGATAGTCGTTCCGTTGCTATGTCTGGCGACTGCCCCCTGTAACCTCGCAGAAGGGAACAGACCCGCATTACCTAAGCGCGTGCCGTGGGCGTATCAGTTTCTGTGCACCAGTGCCTTGAGTATGAAATGTGTGGGAATGACTACCACTAACGGATACGCACACATGAGCAGCGCGAGGTATAAGGGGCCGGACACCCACGTTTGAGGAGGGTTACCGAGACCAAATACCCAGTTGAGATTTCTTTCTGGATCGGTAGCCAGATAGCAGACTGGGAGCAGAACCCAGATGAACAAGGTCTGGGTATATACACCACTTTTGTCATAGCCCAGCCGATAGATCATCCAGAGCAGCAGTCCGGGGAGGATAACGTGGAAGAGGGAAAAGAATTTGAACAGCAGGGTGTAGTGGGTGCCGAACATGTAACCAGTTCCGTTGAGACCGATTACATCGAAACCTGCAATCAAGCGGAGAAAAAAGTCCAAATTCCAGCCAAGCTCCGGGAGCAACGTGCCAACCCCTATCATACTGGTTAAAAGCCGGTTTTCCGTCCAGAGCGCCGGCACGGTCGCTAAGAGAGCAATATCTGATAGCCAGAGAAAATTCGCGGGACCCTGCTCCATCCAATAGACAGGTACAAGGACAGCGACAAATATCGTATACGGCACCTTTATCCACAAGGAAATCACTGGAAGAGTCGCATGTTGTTGCATCCGGGGCACTTCCCGCTGAAGAAAAATGGCGCCAAATGTGGGTCGATTTCTCTTTTTTGATGGTGTGCGCCTACGGAATTGTTGCTTGGAATAGGTCGCTGCAGATGCCTGTTACACGTGTAAGATTGCCGGATAATGCGCTGTGCACGGCGAATTATTGTTCAGGCAGCTATAGGAAACGGGTATCGCTCACGGCAATGATCCAACCTGCTGAACTGGTGGAGGTCCGCCTGACAGACGACGAGGGGGTCGCATTGGGGCGCATTACGGGCATTCTGATTTTTCGGAGCCAATCCCAAGTAAGGGTCGCCATAGGACGCTAACGGTTGATCTTCAGCCGGTTTTTAGAGCTTGAACGGTGACAGGGTGTTCAGGTCTCATAGGACAGGCAGGCGGCAAACAATGCTTCCACCGCTTCGGGATCTCTGGTAAAAGCACAACTAACTCGGCGCTGATGCTCGAAGTACTTGCCCGTGTGTTGGCCTCCCGTCTCACTGACTGCCAGCCACACGGGAGTTTCGGCTGCAGCGCCCGCTAACTGGTGTCCCCCGAAGCCGAGATCAGTGCTCAGGGTGGAGTCCACATCCCCAGGGTGACAGGCATTGACCGTGATGCCAAGCGGCTGGAGTCGCCGAGCGAAGGCGAAACTCAGCATTCTATCGGCCTGCTTGGATTGCCGGTAGGCGGCATCGTTGTCGTATCGCCGCTTCTTGAATTCGAGATCTGTGACATCGAGACCGCCGGCCCAGTAGCTGGCCACGTTGATGATTCGTGAGGCAAACCCCTTTCCGAGGTGTCCAGTGAGAGCGTTAATCATCCAGAAGTACCCCAGCACATTGGTCGCGAATTGCATTTCAATGCCTTCGGAGGTCTCCGTACGACGGCGCGGTGCGATGGCTGCATTATTGACCAAAACGTCGAGGGGACCCTTCCAACGTTGCGCCAACGCTTGAATCGACGCTCGCCTCGACAGGTCGGCGAGTTCATACCGGACATGCGGATTTCCGGTTGCTCGCGAAATAGCGTCCACGCACCGGGTCGCCTTGTCCTCATCCCGGCATATGAGCACGACTTCATGGCCAGAAATCGCAGCAAGTTGGCGGGCGATAGCCAATCCAATGACTCCGCTGGCGCCGGTCACTGCGGCGATGCGTCGACGACGTTCTTCCTCGTTTCCCATGGGTCCAATGTTAGGGCAGGGGCGGTCCGCGGTGGAAGAGCCGCCGAGCAAGCGGGGCGGATTCGCCATCATGAAGTAGTGGCATGGGAGAACCCGTCCTGAAGAAGTTACAGAATTTCCCTGTTAGCAGATCTGCTGATAGGGTAGCGGTCCGCCAAAAAATTATCTGGATCAGTCAGATATCGGTTTCTGAGGCTGGCGGCTATGGACGGGCGAAGCCCGAGGCCAGTGGTTCCCGGTAGGCGCCAGGCGGTTAAGCACGGCCCGCAACGGGAGTCTTGGCAATTCGTGATGGGGTCGAAGAGTAAACTGCTCACCCTGGAGCAGGTTTTGACCTTCGAGAAGAAGCCGTCCCGATAGGCTGGAACATTCGGCGGTACTGGCTGGGCGTGAGGCCCGTGGAGCGCTTGAACAATCGGCGAAAGAAAGAAGGATCCTCATAGCTGACTTCAAGGCTGATTTGATCGACAGTCAACGGCCCTGATTCCAGCAGCCGCTTGGCCTCTTCAATGCGTAAGTTTTGTAGGTACTCGATAAATGTGGTGCCGGTAGCCATCTTGAACCTCCGTTTCAGTGTGCGTTCCGGAATGTTTGACAACTCCATGACTTGGCTGATTGCGTCGGCCTCATAAAAATGGTCGTTAAGCCACTGCTCGCACATCCGTACTACGGAATCCGCGTGCGGGGGTCTGCGCACAAGGTTCGTGTAGGGTAACTGGCCTTCGCTGTGCCATTTGAGCAGATACACCTTGGCAATACGCAGTGCCTCCCCCGGACTACCGTGGCGCGAGATAATGTGTATGGCAAGATCATGCCAGGAGGTGGTACCGCCTGCGGTTACGATCCGGCCCTCCGGATCCGCAAATACAATATTCGGTTCAGGACGAAAACGAATATTGGGATAACGTTTTCTGAAAAGATCCTGGTATCCCCAATGGGATGTGGCCTCGCAACCATCGAGTAATCCCGTTTCGGCGAGCATCACGGCCCCGGAACAGGCCGAGTAAAGCGTAGCACCGTCTTTGTACTGGCGGCGTATCCATTCCGTGAGTTCCGGATAGCGCCCATGGATGTCCTCGTCCGGGCCCAGCCAGATCTCGGGCAAGATAAGGATGCTGGCCGCCGGATTGTCCATGACCGAGCAATCGGGCCTGACCGGAATCTGATTGCCGCAGGTGAAGGCGTCTCGGGTGGGCCCGACGATACGGACCCGGAACAGGGTCTGCTTCGATTCTCCACGCACCAGCGTCTGCCAGAGATTTCCAGCAGCCATAAGGACATCCACCATGCCGTAGAGTGCGGAGCCCGCGGTCTCAGGCACGGCAACAATGAGGACTTCCACGGGGGCAGATCTTGAGTTTGTCATGGTGCTCCCCAATTCGTGGCACAAATGCCCCGGTAGTGGCCAAAGTCCAGCTTATGCAGCGGTCTGTCAAGAACTATCGTATGGCTCAAGTCGCTAGCTGTCGCGCAGCCAAGCGACTCATCGACTAACCGACTTTGGCAAGGAGAACGACCATGACTGACCAGACAACACACAGACAGACGCACGCCGAAACGGCCAATGTGACCGTCAACGGCATTCACATGGAGACTCTGCAACAGACCGTTCATGCGATCGAGCGGGAGCCCGATTTGGGCCACTGCAAGTTCCGCGCGAGCAACACCTGGCTTGGCGGCAATCATAACCGCACGACCATCACTGGCTTCTACGGTGCCAGGCAGGAAATCGCTCATAAGCAGAAATTCGAGCTGCACGCCGATGAGCCACCGATTCTGGCCGGAGGTGACGAAGGGGCTAACCCGGTGGAGCATCTGCTCAACGCACTCGCCGCCTGCGTGACAACCAGCATGGTGGCACACGCCGCGGTTCGGGGCATCCATATTGAAGAACTGGAAACCGAGCTGGAAGGCGACATCGACTTGCGCGGTTTTCTCGGACTCGACAACGATGTCCCGAAGGGTTTCACCGACATTCGCGTCAAATTCAAGGTCAAGTCGGATGTGGCCAGTATGGAACGCCTGAAAAGACTGACCGCATTTTCACCCGTGCTCAATACCATAACCCAGGGGGCGACTGTAGACATCCACGTAGAGCCGAAATAGAGCCATCGCTCGGCAGCCAACCCAAACCACTTGTGTTATGCAGTCGTTGTGGGTTGGCTGCCACCTTTTGTGATTGCCACTGGCAGTTCCGGCGTTGCTGGACGGTCGGGCGGATTGTCTACCGTCGCTTAGAGCAATGCGGTATACAAGTTGTGTGGAATACCCGATTGGACCAGTAACCCGCCGTTCGATGGCCTCACGAATGGGTTTTTTCTGAATCCGGCTACGGGGATCCAAGGGGTCCGAGTTGGCAGGGAAACTGCTCACAATGAGTCAACCGTCCGAGCGTCAAAAGTGGCAGCGTAGATTGTGCCCAAGTAATACTTGACTAAGTTAGTCAGGTATATATAATCGTCTCCACATTGGGATCGGCGCAAGACCAAGCCGCAGAACAGGAGGCAAGGACGTGAAGGATGTCGCATTGACCTTAGAACCGGGGGTTCTCATCCGCCATGAAGGCGTAATGGAAAAAGCGCGCAGAATGAACTTCCTCGAACAGTCTGCTCTTTACCTGGGGCAGAGGCTCACTGCTCGTAAGCTTTACTCTCTTAGTATGGGAAGAAGATAAGGCCGCGTGTTCCGTTTGGAGCCAACGCAAAGCAAGGAGGTACGAAACATGACCAAGAAGCGGTTCGCACTTGTGAAATGGACACTGTCTGTTCTGTCTGCACTGAGCGCCTCCGCCTTTGTAGCTTTCCTTCATGCACACGCATCGAGGTAAGAGCGGCGAAGAGAACTCGCGGGATCCATCCTTCACTTGTAGTCGACGTAGGGGATTGCCCGCAAGAGGGCGGTAGGGTTTCGAACACCGAAAGGGGTGGTGGTACCGCTGTGCTGCGCAATAATTCATGCAACTTTAGCGACCAAGGAACATTCATGGTGCAATCCACCGAGAACTGAGTGAGCTGCGACTCTGAGGTGGTTTGGAATGCGATGTCGATGTTCGTGCGGTATGACAGGAAGATCAGCGGGCGGATCTGGGAATCCTGGCCCCAGGCTGGCGTGCGGTCGGCCGCGATTATGATGCGTGCCCCAATTCTTGATAACGAGTCGTAATTGGTTTTCCGTCACTGGAATCACTCAGATCTGTTGACCGGAGTGTCTGCTAGTATGCTTGGATGCTTAATCGGTTAATGCTTGCCGTAAGAATATCCCTCGACCCTGGCACTGTGGGTT
>JASFKW010000053.1:0-22424 GCA_050118435.1 Gammaproteobacteria bacterium
CGGACTGATCGACCGCTACCGTGACCGGCTGCCGGTCCACGATGACACCCGGGTGATCAGTCTGGGTGAAGGCAACACACCGCTCATCCGACTCAACAACATTCCCCGCGAGACCGGCAGGGAGGTGGATATCTACGTCAAGTACGAGGGTCTGAATCCGACCGGCTCGTTCAAGGATCGCGGCATGACCATGGCGGTCACCCGGGCGGTGGAGGAGGGCAGCCGCGCGGTGATCTGCGCGTCGACCGGCAACACCTCCGCGTCGGCGGCTGCCTACGCGGCGCGTGCCGGCATCACCGCCTTCGTGCTGATCCCGGAAGGCAAGATCGCGCTGGGCAAGCTGGCCCAGGCCATGATCCACGGCGCCGTGGTCCTGCAGATCCGCGGCAACTTCGACGAAGGCATGCGGCTGGTCAGGGAAGTCGCCGAGCATACGCCCGTGACCATCGTCAACTCGATCAACCCCTATCGCCTTCAGGGACAGAAGACCGCCGCGTTCGAGATCATCGAGGAGCTCGGGCGCGCCCCGGACTATCACTGCCTGCCGGTCGGCAATGCGGGCAACATCACGGCGCACTGGATCGGCTACTGCGAGTATTCGTCGGCCTCCGGCGACCATGTCACAGAAGCCTGCACCTTCTGCAAGGGACAGTGCAGGTACGCCGGCGGGTCCATCGTCGGCAACCGACCGCGCATGGTGGGCTACCAGGCCTCGGGGGCCGCGCCCTTTCTGCGCGGCGAGATGGTCGATCATCCCGAAACTGTGGCCACCGCGATACGCATCGGACACCCGCAGTCGTGGGACTATGCCTGGAAGGCCAACCAGGAGTCGGGCGGCTGGTTCGACGAGTGCAGCGACGAAGAAATTCTCGCGGCGCAGAAGCTGCTCACCTCCAGAGAGGGCATCTTCTGCGAGCCGGCCTCCGCGATTTCGCTGGCCGGCGCCCTGCGCGACATCAGGAGCGGCAGGATCCCCGAGGGCAGCTCCATTGTGTGCACCCTGACCGGCCATGGGCTGAAGGATCCGGACACCGCCATCAGGCAGTGCGCCGAAGGCGTGCTCACGGTCGACGCCAGGCTCGATCCCGTGCGGGAAGCGATTCTGGGGAACCTGAGCTGACGGCGTCTCTGTGCGTGCTGGTGCCCGGGCTGGCGGCGCGCTTCCCGGGGCTGGCCGATGATGCCTGGCCTGCTGCGCCCGCGCTGTCGCGCTGGCTGAGCCGGGCGCGGCGGGGGGCCCTGCCCGCGGGCGGCCTGGAGCGGTCGTCGCTTGCCCTCTTCGAAGTCGGCGCGTCGAACGACGCGCTTCCGGTCGCACCTTTCGCGTACCTGGGAGACACCGGTCGCTCCCCGCCGGGGTACTGCTGGTGCGCGGATCTGGTGCACTTGCGCGCCGACACCCAGGGACTGATCCTGTTCGAGGCCGCGACCTGCCGGGTGAGCCCAGAAGAACGGCGGGCCCTGTTCGTTCTGCTGCGTGAGTTTCTGATCGAGTGCGGCTGGCAGCTCGAGGAGGGCGACCCGCTGCGCTGGTATCTGCGCGGCCCGGGAGCGGGGGATCTGCAGACCACGCCGTTGTCCGAGGTGCGCGGCCAATCGGTGGCCGGCTATCTCCCGCGCGGCAAGGGCGCTGCCGCCTGGCTCAAGCGCAGCAATGAAGTGCAGATGCTGCTCCACAGCCATCCGGTGAACCGGGCACGGGCGGACCGCGGGCTGCCGGTCCTGAACAGCCTTTGGATTTCGGGCGGCGGCCGGCTTCCGGCGCCGCGCCAGACGCCTTTTACGCGGATCCTCGGCGACAGCCCGCTGCTGCGTGGTCTGGGACTGTGGAGCGGGGCTGCCACCGCTGGGCTGCCGCAGGACCCGGGCACGCTGCTCGCCGGGCTGCAGCCGACAGACCGCGCTCTGCTGTTGCTCGACGGCTTGGAGCTGCCGGCCGGCTACGGTGACCTCCGGGAGTGGCTCAGGGTCGTGGAGGAGTATGAGCGGTCTTGGCTCGAGCCCCTGCTTCAGGCCCTGAGCCGGGGCGGTCTGCGGCGCCTCAGCCTGGTGCCGGGGAACGGTCAGCGTTACCGGCTCACCAGAGCCGCCCTGTGGCGCCCGTGGCGCCGCAGCCGCCCGTGGCACATCCACATGAGCGGCGATCGGGT
Source organism: Gammaproteobacteria bacterium (assembly GCA_050118435.1). GTDB lineage: Bacteria > Pseudomonadota > Gammaproteobacteria > DSM-19610 > DSM-19610 > Thiogranum. Next base: position 2,151 of record JASFKW010000053.1, read on the forward strand.
AAGTGTTAACAGGCCCTAGCCTCGGCTGCGGGTCTGACGGAAATAGTGCGCTATCCGGCCGTTGAACGGACACACCTGCTGGAAGGCGTGCAGGATCAACTGGGAACGGTTGCTCACACCGAATTTCTTGAACAGGCGACCCAGATGCAGCTTGACCCCCTGTTCAGAAACAAACAGCTGACCGGCAATGTCGCGGGTCGACAGGCCCTCGAGGAGACGCTCAAGCACGTCCGCCTCGCGGCGGGTCAGTGAGGCCTGCATGGAGGCAACCTGCTCCAGAAAGCTCCGCTCGATGACGCGCTCCGTTTCCGCCGTCGAGTGAATCAGCTTCTCCAGGGCCTTGCGTGCCAGCCAGTAGCCGCCACGGCACACCTCTTCAATCGCCTCGGCCAGCCTGTCGCGGTCGACGCTGCCGCTGTCGACCAGGCCGTGGATGCCCAGACGCAGCATGCGACTCACGAACACGTCACTCAGATTGTGGCCGAACACCACGATGCGCAGCTTCGGAACGCGCTCGCGCAGGTCCGCCAGCGCGGCCTGCGCGACATCCGCCCGGTCGCAAGGGCCGTTCGGCTCGATGGCCGACTGCGCCAAGAGCACCACATCCAGGGTTTCCGCGGACAGACGGCGATGCCAGTCGGCATCGGGCGCAATACGAGTCACCCGCCAGGCAGGATACCGGTGGGCCGTTGTTCTGATGATCGCATCGAGGTCGCTGTCTTCAGGGGCGACCAGCAGCAGGGACAGCTCATCCGCGCACGGGACAGAGCCCGTAGAACGGACGGTGAGGGACTCCAGCGGGCTTTGCATGCGTCACCTTCTCGCGCTTGGGCAGTGCCGCCCGGGTGAGCCGGCTGCAATTAGCAGGGGTCTGGCGTCGATCGGGCTGTGGCTGCGCTGTGGCGAAAGCGGGAGCTGCATACGCCTCACCAGTTTCCGCGCGGTCGGTCGATGAGCCGCCGCTTCACCGGCTTGGTTTTGTTTACGGGACGGATTAAAGCACATTGCGCCACGCGGGTCCAAGTCTGGCGGAGGATACGGCGGGGCGGCTAAAATGCCGCCGCACCCGTAGTGCTCTTGCAACAGCGACGGACTTGGCCCAGTGAAAATCATTCAGCAACGCGAGGTGCCCGCCCTGGCCCAGGCCGCATTGCCCGACCACCTCCATCCCGTGCTGCGGCGGGTCTACGCCGCACGCCGGATCAGCAGTGCCGACGAGCTCGACAACGGTCTGAGCCGCCTGCTACCCCCGTTGGCCCTCAAAGACATGACGGCCGCCGTGGATCTGCTCGACAGGGCGCTGCAAGACGGCCAGCGTATCCTGATCGTCGGCGACTTCGACGCCGACGGTGCCACCAGCAGCGCGTTGATGGTGTCCGGACTGCGCGCCATGGGCGCCGGGCGCGTCGAGTTCCTGGTGCCGAACCGGTTCGAATTCGGTTACGGTCTGACGCCGGAGATTGTCGCTGTGGCCGCGCGCGCGGCGCCGGATCTCCTGATCACGGTGGACAACGGCATCTCCAGCATCGACGGCGTCGCCGCGGCGAAGGCGCTCGGCATGCGCGTGCTGGTCACCGACCACCATCTGCCCGGTGCCGAGCTGCCCCTGGCGGACGCTATCGTCAATCCCAACCAGCCGGGAGATCAGTTCCCCAGCAAAAGCCTGGCCGGGGTCGGCGTCGCCTTCTACCTGCTGATGGCACTGCGCGGTCGGCTGCGGGAAACCGGCTGGTTCCAGGCGCGCCGGCTTGCCGAGCCGAACCTCGCCGAGTATCTGGACCTGGTGGCTCTGGGTACGGTCGCAGACCTGGTGCCGCTGGACCGCAACAACCGGGTACTGCTCCAGCAGGGGATCCAGCGGGTCCGCGCCGGACGCTGCAGGCCCGGAATCCTGGCGCTGCTCGAGGCCGCGGGGAGGGCCCCGGGGCGCCTGGTGGCCGCCGATTTCGGCTTCGGTGTCGGTCCCCGGTTGAACGCCGCAGGCCGGCTGGACGACATGTCGCTCGGCATCGAGTGTCTGCTGTGCGAGGACGCGGCGCATGCCCGGGAGCTCGCCGGACGGCTCGATGCGCTCAATCGCGAGCGCCGCGAAATCGAAGCCGACATGAATTCGAGTGCTCTCAAACACGTCCAAAACATGCGCCCGGACACGGGCGAGCTGCCCCTCGGCCTGTGTCTGTACGATGCGGGCTGGCACCAGGGCGTCATCGGCATCCTGGCCTCGCGGATCAGGGAACGGTTCCACCGCCCGGCGATCGCCTTCGCCGATGCGGGGGACGGGCAGCTGAAAGGCTCGGCGCGCTCCATTCCCGGTCTGCACATTCGCGATACGCTGGCCGCCATCGCCGCCCGTCATCCCGGTCTGCTGAACAAGTTTGGCGGTCATGCCATGGCGGCGGGTCTGTCTTTGTCTGCACGGCGGCTGGCCGCGTTTCGTGACGCCTTCGAAGATGAGCTCGCCGCACGTCTGGATGTCGGTGCTCTTCAGGGCGTGGTCGAGTCGGACGGCGAGCTGGCGGCGGACGACTTCAGTCTGGAGCTTTCAGAGCTGCTGCGTTCCGCCGGGCCCTGGGGGCAGGGATTCCCCGAGCCGCTGTTCGACGGCGAATTCATTGTCCTGAGTCAGCGCGTGGTGGGCGAGCGCCACCTGAAACTGACTGTCCGGTGCGCGGCTGGCGAACGGGTGCTGGATGCGATCGCCTTCCGCCAGGCCGGTGGGCAGCGGCTGCGCGAGGGGCAGCGGGTGCGGCTGGCTTACCGGCTCGACACGAACGAATACCGGGGCCTGCTCGGCCTGCAGCTGATCGTCGAGCTCATCCAGCCCGTCGATTAGGGAAACTCTCAATTCGGATGCAAGCGCTCTTTAGCGAATCGGCTTTCGCTCGCGAGGCTGCAGGTTGTTGCGGGTGTCAATCTGATGATCTGTGAATGGGGCGCCCGGGGATGGCCGGCTCAGGCACCCCCTCGCAATGCGGAACCGGTCAGAGGGGGGGTTCGGGCTTTGGTCTTGCCGTGTCAAAGTCGGTATCATGCGCTCAGACATCTTGAGGCCCGTAGCGGGGCGGGGAGCGGTTTTGGAAGTCAATCCGGTTTTGAACCAGATCGATGACCTGAAGGGACGTTGTCAGGCCCTGAGGGGGTATCTTTGACTACGAGGGCAAGCGCGAGCGCCTGATCGAGGTGTCACGCGAGCTCGAGGATCCGGCGGTGTGGAACGAGCCGGAGCGGGCCCAGGCTCTGGGACGGGAGCGTGCGCAGCTCGAGGAGGTGGTCGAGGGCCTCACCGCCCTGGGCCAGGAGCTTGAGGAGGCCGCGGATCTGCTGCAACTGGCGGCGGAGGAAAGCGACGAAGACACCTTCGCCGCGGTGACGGCGGATGTGCAGAGCATCGAGAATCGCACTGCGGGTCTGGAATTCCGGCGCATGTTCTCGGGCGAGATGGACCAGGCCAATGCGTTTCTCGATATTCAGGCGGGCTCGGGTGGAACCGAAGCCCAGGACTGGGCGAACATGCTGTTGCGTATGTTCCTGCGCTGGGCCGAGCGTCATGAATTTTCGACCGAGATAATCGAGGTCTCACCGGGCGAGGTGGCCGGCATCAAGAGCGCGACCATCAAGGTCGACGGGCCCTACGCCTTTGGCTGGCTGCGTACCGAAACCGGCGTCCACCGGCTCGTCCGCAAATCGCCGTTCGATTCCGGCAACCGACGTCACACCTCCTTCGCCGCGGTGTTTGTGTCACCCGAGGTGGACGAAGACTTCGAAATCGACATCAATCCCGCGGATCTGCGCATTGACGTCTATCGCGCCAGCGGGGCGGGCGGACAGCACGTCAACCGTACGGAGTCGGCCGTGCGTATCACTCACGCCCCGACGGGCATCGTGGTGCAGTGTCAGAATGACCGCTCGCAGCACAAGAACCGCGCCACCGCCATGAAGCAGCTCAAGGCCAAGCTCTACGAGCTGGAAATGCAGAAGCGCTCCGCTGATCAGCAGGCGGTGGAAGAAGGCAAGGCCGATATCGGCTGGGGCAGCCAGATTCGCTCTTATGTGCTGGATCAGTCGCGCATCAAGGACCTGCGAACCGGCATTGAGACCGGCAACACGCAGGCCGTGCTGGACGGCGATCTGGATGCCTTCATCGAGGCCAGCCTGAAGAGCGGGCTCTAGGTTGACGGCAATGACTGAGACGGATGAGCACAAGCTGATTGCCGAGCGCCGCCGCAAGCTGGCGGCGATGCGCGAGGAGGGTGCGGCCTATCCCAACGATTTCCGCCGCGACTCGGTGGCCGCGGAGCTGCACGCCGAATACGGCGACAAGGACAAGAGCTGGTTCGAAGATCACGCGGTTCGGGTCAAGGTTGCCGGCCGCATGATGGGCAAGCGGGTGATGGGCAAGCTGAGCTTCGTCCACATCCAGGATATGTCGGGGCGGATTCAGCTGATCCTGCGCCGCGACGAGCTGCCCGAGAACCGCTACCGGGAGTTCAAGAGCTGGGACCTGGGTGACATCATCAGTGCCGAGGGCGTGCTCACCAAAACCGACAAGGGCGAGCTCTCCGTCAGGGCGGATGATCTGCGCATCCTGACCAAGTCGCTGCGTCCGCTGCCGGAGAAGTTCCATGGTCTGACCGACCAGGAGATTCGCTATCGCCAGCGCTACCTCGACCTGATCATGAACCAGGAGTCGCGCAATGTCTTCGTCATACGCTCGCGCATTGTGCAGTTTATCCGCGACTTCCTGAACCAGCGCGGCTTCCTGGAGGTGGAAACCCCCATGATGCAGGCCGTGCCGGGCGGCGCAACCGCGCGTCCCTTCAGCACCTATCACAATGCCCTGGATATGCAGATGTATCTGCGCATCGCCCCGGAGCTGTATCTGAAGCGGCTGGTGGTGGGCGGCTTCGAAAAGGTTTACGAGATCAACCGGAACTTCCGCAACGAGGGCCTATCGACACGCCACAACCCCGAGTTCACGATGCTGGAGTTCTACGAGGCCTATGCCGATTACCAGGGCCTGATGCTGCTCACCGAGGAGATGCTGCGCTCCATGGCCGGGCTGATCCTGGGTAACAGCGTGCTGCGCTATCAGGGCGAGTCCTATGACCTCGGCAGGCCCTTTGCGCGCCTGACCGTGAAGGAATCGATTCTGCAGTTCAATCCCCAGCTCGAGGCCGCCCAGCTGGAGGACCTGGAGCAGGCGCGCCGGGTCGCCGCGGCGCTGGACATACCCCTGAAGGACAGCTACGGTCTGGGCAAGGTTCAGGTGGAGATTTTCGAGAAGACCGTCGAGCACCGCCTCAAGGACCCCACTTTCATCACCGCCTATCCCACCGAGGTTTCCCCGCTGGCGCGCCCCAGCGATGCGGACCCTTGCGTCACCGATCGTTTCGAGCTCTTTCTCGGCGGGCGCGAAATCGCCAACGGGTTCTCGGAGCTGAACGACCCGGAAGACCAGGCCGAGCGCTTCAGGAAGCAGGTGCAGGAGAAGGAGGCCGGCGACGAGGAGGCCATGCACTTCGACGCGGACTACGTCTGCGCTCTGGAGCACGGCATGCCCCCCACCGCGGGCGAAGGTGTGGGCATCGATCGTCTGGTGATGCTGTTCACCGATTCGGCGTCCATCCGGGACGTTCTCCTGTTCCCGCACATGCGTCCCTGAGCGAGCCCGGTGGCGCTCGATGCAAGAGAGCGACGGCTACCCCGCCGGAAAGGGGTAAGGAAGGCTCTCCAGGGTGATGAGGGGACCGCCGGTCCCACCGAGGTGCAGGTTTGAGCCGCGCTCTGCAACGGCGATCTGCAGCACTGCCAGCGCCGCGTGACCGCCATCGGGGTGGGGCGCTGCCGATACCAGCGTCCCGATGCTCTGGTTGTCATCGTCGGCCGAATAGATGTCCTCGCCGGGCGGGGGTGTTGATTCGGTGTCGATCCGGACCCGGTACATACGACGCTTGAGCTTGCCCAGGTACTGCATGCGGGCGACGATCTCCTGGCCCGGATAGCAGCCCTTCTTGAAGCTGACCCCGTCGACCAGCTGCAGGTTGACCATCTGCGGCACGAACGCTTCGCGCGTCTCCGGATACATCATGGGAATGCCCGCCTCGATGTCCAGCAGTCGCCACGCTTCGGAGCCGATCGCAGCGCTGCGGACATTCAATCGGGTCCACAGCTCCATGGCTCTGTCGGGGTCGGTGAAGATCTCGAAGCTGGGATGGATGCCGGGAACGCGAATAATGGTCTGGCGTTCGTCCTGGCGCACCTCGTGAAGCCTTTCGGGAATCTCGCCGGCGAAGCTGCGCAGCTCCTCTTCGCTGGCCGAGCCGGACACACCCAGGTGGACGAAGGTGTCGTCGGCGTCTTCCAGCGTCACCTGCGAGCGCAGCACGAACATGCGCAGCTGGCCGATGAGTCCTTCGACCATTTCGGTCGGCAGGCACAGGTAGTGGCTGTCACCGCGCCGGAACAGGCGAAAGGTCGCCAGCAGTCGCCCCTTCGCGTTGCAGTAGCCGCTCAGCTGGCTGTGCGCTTCGTCCACGCCGGTCACGTCGTTGGTGAGCTGCCCCTGCAGGAAGGCCTGTGCGTCATCGCCGTGCACCGAGATCAGCCCGTAGTGCGAGAGGTCTGCGAAAACGTTGCCGGTTATTGCGACGCTCAATTCGCGGCGCAGATTGCCGTAGTGTTGAACGCCGCCGTCGCTGAATTCAGCACCCGCGTTTTCCAGAAATGCCTTCCACTCTGGGATCATGATCCTGTGCCCGTGAGAACCCGTCCTGAATAGTAGTCAATCTTTGTTTGAGTGTCAGCCTTGTAAACGCTGGTGATTTAACCGGTCAGGTGGTATAAACGCGCAGAGCCAGGGTAAGTCTATTTTCATGCCTGCAAACAAGCCCGCGCCCAAGTTTCTGAATCTGTTTCTCATCAAGCTGCCGCCCGGTGGAGTCGTGTCGATCGCTCACCGTGTTTCCGGCGTGCTGCTGTTCCTGGCCACCCCCTTTATCGCCTGGCTGTTTGCCCTTTCTCTCCAAAGCGGCGAGGGCTTCCAGCAGGCGCGGGCGTGGCTGGAGTCGCCCGTCGTTGTCGTTTCCGGCGTGCTGCTCGTGTGGTCGCTCTGCCATCACCTGCTGGCCGGCGTGCGCCACCTGCTGCTGGATCTCGAGATCGGCATGGACCTGTCCCCGGCGCGCGCCAGCGCCTGGCTGGTCGACCTGGGAGCCGTGCTGCTCACGGCGCTTTACGTGGTGAGCCTGCTGTGAGCCGAACGGCCCAGGGATTGCGGGGCTGGCTGCTGCAGCGCTTCACCGCCATTTATCTCGCGCTCTACGTGCTGGCCGTTCCGGTGGCTGCGGCGCTCGGCGGGCCGTTCGACTACGCGACATGGCGAACCTGGCTCGGTGCGCCCTGGATCGGTATCGCCACCGCCCTGTGTGCGGTGGCGGTATTGGTGCACGCCTGGATCGGTGTGCGCGAGGTGCTCATCGACTATGTGCATACCCTCTGGCTGCGGCTGCTGCTGATGGCTGCGAGCGCGCTGGTGTTGCTCGGCAGTGCGCTGTGGGTTCTGCGGGCCCTGGTGCTGGCGGCCACGGGAAGCGGAGCGCAGCCGTGACGCTGAGCAGGCGCAGCTTCGACACTCTGATCATCGGCGCTGGCGGTGGTGGCCTGCGCGCCGCGCTGCAGCTCTCGCAGGCCGAGGCGCGCGTGGCGGTGGTGTCAAAGGTCTTTCCGACCCGGTCTCACACGGTGGCGGCCCAGGGCGGTGTCAACGCCGCACTTGCCAACGTGCTGCCGGACAACTGGCACTGGCACATGTTCGACACCGTCAAAGGCAGTGACTACCTCGGTGACCAGGACGCCATCGAGTACATGTGCCGCGCCGCGCCGCGCGTGGTCTACGAGCTGGAGCACTCCGGCGTGCCGTTCTCCCGTCTCGACAGTGGGCAGATCTATCAGCGGGCTTTCGGCGGACAGAGCCGCGATTTCGGCGGCGAGCAGGCCGCGCGCACCTGCGCGGCGGCCGATCGCACGGGCCATGCGATCCTCCACTCGCTCTACCAGCAGAACATCCGCGCGCGTACCCATTTCTTCGATGAATACTTCGCCGTGGATCTGGTGCGCGACCAGGACGGTTATTTTCTTGGGGCGGTGGTGCTCGACATCGCAACCGGCAAGCCGCTGCTGATCGAGGCCAAGACCACCGTACTGGCCACCGGCGGAGCCGGTCAGCTGTTTCGCACCAATACCAACGCGCTGATCAATACTGGCGACGGTATGGCGATGGCCCTGCGCGCGGGGACCCCGCTGCAGGACATGGAGTTCTTCCAGTTCCACCCCACCGGCATCGCCGGCAGGGGAATGCTGATCACCGAGGGGGCGCGGGGCGAGGGGGGCTATCTGCTGAACCGCGAGGGCGAGCGGTTCATGGAGCGCTATGCACCGAATGCCAAGGATCTGGCCAGCCGCGACGTAGTCAGCCGTGCCATCGCCACCGAGGTGCGCGAGGGGCGCGGCGTGGGACCCGATCGCGACCACGTGTTGTTGAAGCTCGATCACCTGGGCGCGGGTATCGTCAAGAAGCGCCTGCCCGGTATCCGCGACACGGTGATGACCTTCCTGCACATCGACCCGGCGCAAACCCCGATTCCGGTCTATCCCACGGCCCACTACACTATGGGTGGCATTCCCACCAATCGGCAGGGCCAGGTGGTGGTGCCGGTCCAGCAGGGTGCGGAGGAGCCGGTCCCCGGTCTGTACGCGGTGGGCGAGTGCGCCTGTGTCTCGGTTCACGGGGCCAACCGCCTGGGCGGCAACTCGCTGCTGGACATCCTGGTGTTCGGGCGCGCGGCGGCGAACCATGTCATCGAGCATCTGCGCGAGCACCGCTATCACCGGCCCATCCCCGATGGGGCCAGCGACGGGGCGATGGCGCGCCTGGCGCGCTGGGATCAGCAGGGCAAGGGCGAATCGGTGACCGAGCTGCGACGCGAGCTCGCGCGGGTGATGGAGCATCACTGCAGCGTGTTCCGCAATGAAGAGGTGCTGCGGGAGGGTCAGCAGAAGGTCATGGCGCTGCGCGAGCGTCTTGCCGACGCCTACATCGACGATCACAGTCAGGTCTTCAACACGGCGCGCATCGAGGCCATGGAGCTGGAAAACCTGATCGACGTGGGGATGGCCACGGTGACCTCTGCGCTTGCACGCCACGAGAGCCGCGGTGCGCATTCACGCATCGATTACCCGGACCGCGATGACGTGCACTGGCTGCGTCACAGCCTGTATTCTATGGAAGGCGATAAAATGGATTACAAGCCGGTGCGCATGAAGCCGCTGACGGTGGAGAGCTTCCCGCCCCGGAAACGGACCTATTAGCTAAGTTCTGAGCATGAGATTCTCGATCTACCGCTACGATCCGGATCAGGATACAAGGCCCTACATGCAGGACTACGAGCTGCCCGACGAGCGGCTCAAAGCCGGTATGATGCTGCTGGACGCGCTGCTCCTGCTCAAGGAGCAGGACGAGACACTGAGTTTTCGCCGCTCCTGCCAGGAAGGCGTGTGCGGCTCCGACGGCATGAACATCAACGGCGTGAACGGCCTGGCCTGCATTACGCCGCTGGCGAGGCTGAGCCAGCCGGTGCACATCCGCCCGCTGCCCGGCCTGCCGGTGGTGCGCGACCTGGTGGTGGATCTGGAGCAGTTTTACCACCAGTACCGCGTGGTCAAGCCCTACCTGATCAACGAGGATCCCTGTCCGGAGGTGGAACGCCTGCAGTCGCCGGAGGAGCGCGAGCAGCTCGACGGGCTTTACGAGTGCATCCTGTGCGCCTGCTGCTCTACCTCCTGTCCGTCCTTCTGGTGGAATCCGGACAAATTTCTCGGGCCGGCGGCGCTGTTGCAGTCCTGGCGCTTTCTGGCAGACAGCCGTGACCAGGCCACCGAGGAGCGGCTGAACGGCCTGGAAGGCCCGTTCCGCCTGTTCCGCTGTCACACCATCATGAACTGTGTCGAGGTGTGCCCGAAAGGCCTGAACCCGACGCGCGCGATCGGCCGGATCAAGGCGCTGATGGTGAAACGCTCGCTGTGACGGAGCTGGCCCGCATGCGTTGGAAATGCCGGCGCGGCATGCTGGAGCTGGATCTTTTGCTCGGGGGCTTTCTGGAGCGCGGCTACGGGCGTCTCGACGAAGCCGGTCGCCGCTGCTTCGAGCGCACGCTGAATTATCCGGACGCCATTCTGCTGGAATGGCTGCTCGGCCGGAGCAGACCCGTGGACAAGGATGTCGCACGACTCATCGAGAGCATTCGATCGACCGCTGCGGGTTGAGCTTCAGCCTTCCCGGCTGTTGCTGCGGCTCGGTCTGGCGGTGTACCTGCCGGCGGCGGCGCTGTGTCTGGGGCCGCTGCTTCCCGCCGCCCTGCTGGTGCCGCTGGGGCTGCATTTCGCCTGCCTGCACGGCCTGCACGTCGGCCTCTGGCTGCCGGGCGCGGTGTGCGCCCTGAGCTGGGATGCGCAGCGCGGATGGCGCCTGCAGCAGTCCCGCGGCGGCTGGCTGGAGGCCCGGCCGCTGGTGCCGGTTTTCGTGTCCGCCCGGCTGGTGGCGGTGCGGTTCCGGGTCGCCGATGGCAGACGGCGCTCGGCCCTGGTGGTCGCGGACCGCTGCGGTGTCGACGACTTTCGCCGCCTGCGGGTGCGCTTGTTACAATCCGCGCATGGCGATCGAGATCGAGCGGAAATTCCTGGTGCTTGACGACAGCTGGCGGGCGCAGGCGGACGCGGGCCTGTTTCTGAGTCAGGGCTATCTGAGTACGGATCCAAAGCGCTGCGTGCGGGTGCGGATCGCCGGAGAGCAGGCCTGGCTGAACATCAAGAGCGCAGTGTCCTCGGTCCGGCGGCTGGAGTACGACTACCCGATTCCGCTCGCCGACGCCCGGGAGCTGCTGGAGAATGCCTGTATCGATGCCGCCGTCGAAAAGGTCCGCTATCACGTGCCCTGCGGTGAGCAGGTGTGGGAAGTGGACGTGTTCGAAGGGGCCAACGCCGGTCTGGTGATCGCAGAGATCGAACTCGGCGACGAGCAGCAGCCCTTCGCCCGGCCGGACTGGCTGGGCCGGGAGGTCTCCGATGACCCCCGCTACTACAACATGAACCTCTGCCGGCGGCCTTTCTCGCAATGGTGACCCGCTGGGTGCTGCTGTGCTGTAGCCTGTTGCTCGGCGCCTGCGGCTCGCCCGAGCAGGATGCCATCCGCTTCGCCCTGGCTTCTGCGCCGGCCAACCTGGACCCGCGCTTTGCCACCGACGCCAGCTCCGAGCGCATCAATCGGCTCCTGTATGCGCGGCTGGTCGATTTTGACGAGCGCGCGCGGCCGGTGGCATCGCTGGCCACCTGGGAGCGGCTGACGCCACGCCACTATCGCTTTCGGCTGCGCGACGCGGGACGGGCGTTTCACAACGGCGAGCACCTCACCGCCGCGGATGTGGCGGCGACCTACCGCTCGGTGCTGGCTCCCGAGAGCGGCTCACCTCACCGGGGCGCTCTGAGCATGATCGAGCGCATCGAGATCGTCGATGAGGACACCCTGGATTTCTTTCTGGAGCGCGCCGATGTGCTGTTCCCGGGCTACCTCTCCCTCGGCATATTGCCCGCCTCGGGCATCGCCGGGCACCGGCCCTTCCATCGTCGTCCGCTCGGGAGCGGACCGTTTCGTTTTGCGGCCTGGTCCGGGTCCGGGGCCCTGCAGCTGATGCGCCGCGAGGACGGGCAGCGGTTGGTCTTCGAGGAGGTCCAGGACCCGACGATGCGAGTGCTGAAACTGCTGCGCGGCGAAGTGGATCTGCTGCAGAATGACCTGCCCCCGGAGCTGCTCGGCTACCTCGAAGCCCGCGATGACATCAGGGTGGGCAGGGCGAAGGGCGGCAATTTCGCCTACCTCGGCTTCAATCTGACCGACCCCGCCGCAGGGCGGTGGGAGGTGCGGCGCGCCGTGGCGCTGGCCATCGACCGGGCCGCGCTGATCGAGCACCTGTTCCGCGGTGCGGCGCGGCCGGCCTCGGCGCTGCTCCCTCCGGAGCACTGGGCGGGGGCCGCCGGGCTGCCGGTCATCGGCCGCGATCTGGAAGCCGCGCGCGCCCTGCTGCGCGATGCGGGTTTCAGCGCCGAGCGGCCATTGCGGCTCAGCTACAAGACCTCCAGCGATCCCTTCCGGCTGCGCATCGCAACCGTTCTCCAGCAGCAGCTGGCCGAGGCCGGAATTGAGGTCGATATCCGCAGCTACGACTGGGGGACCTTCTACGGCGACATCAAAGCCGGGCGCTTCCAGATGTACAGCCTGGCCTGGGTGGGCGTGAAGTCGCCGGACATTTTTCGCTACGCCTTCCACAGCGCGTCGCTGCCCCCGGCAGGGGCGAACCGCGGCCGGTTGAGCGATGCGCGGGTCGACGCGCTCATCGGCCGGGCGTTGGGCGCCTCGCGGACGGAGGCTCAGGCGGCGCTGCTGCGAAAGCTCCAGGCGCTGCTGCTCGAGCGTCTGCCCTATGTTCCGCTGTGGTTCGAGGACCAGTTCTTTGCCGCGCGCACCGATATTCAAGGCTACCGTCTGGATGCGCACGGCGACTACGATGCGCTGCGGGATACGGTGCGCCAACCGCTCGCCGGGGCGGTGCGCGTCGTGCGCCACTGAACATGCCCGACGATTTCATTCACATCAAGCTTTCGGACCAGCGCCTGCGGCTGTACAAGGCCGGAACGCTGCGCCGCGAGTACCCGGTTTCAACCGCGCGGCGCGGAGCCGGCGAGCAGCAGGGCAGCGAGCAGACGCCGCGCGGCTGGCATCGCATCCGCGCGCGCATCGGGGAGGGGTGCGCGGCCGGCACGGTGTTCGTGGGCCGGCGCCCGACCGGTGAACGGTATTCGGATGCGCTGGCGCGCCGCCACCCGGGGCGGGACTGGATACTGACCCGCATCCTGTGGCTGTGCGGCAATGAGCCGGGCCGCAACCGTTTCGGCGCCGTGGACAGCATGCGGCGCTACATCTACATCCACGGCTGCCCCGATAGGGAACCGGTCGGCGAGCCGCGCTCGCACGGCTGCGTGCGCATGCGCAGCGACGATCTGATCGAGCTGTTCGATGAGGTCGAGGCGGGATTTCAGGTGCTGATAGAGGAGTAGCGGGACAGGCCCGACAGACCCTGAATGGGCCGCGCCGGTGTGCTATGCTCGGCGGCGGAGACGGTCGCCGGGACGGGCCGGCCGTGCTGGATCAAGACCCTATGACAAGAATTATTAATGTTACCAGTGCCAGGGGAGGTGTCGGCACCAGCAGCATTGCGCTCAATCTCGCCGCGCAGCTGGCCGAGCTCGGGCAGCGTGTGTGCCTGCTCGACGCGGAGCCGAATGCGCCGACGATCGCCACCCGACTCGGCCTGCAGCCGGGGCGCAATCTGCGTCATCTGGCGCTCGAGGGGCTGCCGCTCGAACGCATTCTGATTCACGACTGTCACGGCATCGACGTGCTGCCCGGGGCGGCCGGCCACGACTGGATGGCCGAGCCGGCTGGAACCGGCCAGCAGCGGCTGGCCGCGGCGCTGCGCAAGCTGGGCGGCTACGATTGGCTGCTGATCGACAGCGTCGCAGGCAGCGATCCCGCCGGCCTGTGTTTTGCTCTAGCGAGCCCCGAGCTCGTTGTCACGCTGACACCCGAGCGGCTGACCGAAGCCTACGCTCTCTTGAAACTGCTGGCGATGCACTGTTACTCGGGCAGCATCTCGGTTGTCGTCAACCGCAGCAGCGATCAGGCCAACGCGGCGCAAGCCTGCGACAGCCTGGGCGAGCCGGCGCGGCGCCATCTCGACATGCTGCTGACGCTGCTCGGCGGCGTCCGCGAGGACAGGGCAATGCAGGGTGGACTGCTGCAGGCGCCGTCACTGCTCAGCTACACGCCGGAATCACCGGCGGCCCGGGACGTCGCCGCGCTGGCGAGAACGCTGCTCTCGCCGGGAGCACCGAACCCCGAGTCTGACGTGGATGGGTTTGCCGACGCCTGGTTGCAGCGGGCGGCAGGTGCCGAGGCGTCTCCTCTGGAATTCGGGGGGAGGGCATCGACCGGCGCAGACGGGGACCGGCGGGACCTGGAAGCGCAGATCGAGACCTTGACCGCCCAGGTAGAGCAGCTGCTCGCCGAGATGACCCGCCTGAGGGAAGAGGGCGAGGACATCGCCCGGCTGGTTGCTTCGCCCGAGGCTCAGGGACGGGGGCGCCCGGCCCGGGACGCCGCCCAGGACATCGAGGCCTGGGTCGCGGCTCGCGCCAGCGGAGCCGAGCAGGTGCACCTGGACGGGCTGAGTTTCCCCGTCTACCGGCTGATCCGTCCCGACAACACGCTGCTGCGGGTCGCCTGTCACCAGCTCGAAAACGAACGAGGAGAAGCGGCTCCCCGGACCACGTCTCCCTGAGCGCCCATGCGGGCCTATCTCGTATCCCGCCTGATGATCGCGGCCTGGGTGATCGCCGGCCTCACGAGCCTGGTGTTTTTTCTCATCCACTGGGTGCCGGGCGATCCGGTCGAGGTGATGCTGGGTGAGTCCGCGGCCGCAGCGGACCGTGAGGCACTGCGCCATGCCCTGGGGCTGGATCAACCGCTGTTGCAGCAGTGGGGCGCGTTCGTCGCCGGTGTGCTCAGCCTGGATCTGGGCACCTCGCTGTACCGGCGGCAGCCGGTGCTTGAGCTGCTGCAGGCGCACTCGGTGGCCACCCTGGAGCTGGCGCTGCTGGCGTTGCTGATCGCGGTCGCCATCGCCGTGCCCCTGGGAGTGCTCGCCGCGGCCCGGCGTGGCTCGGTCTGGGATGTCGGTGCCATGGGGTTCTCGCTGCTCGGCGTATCCATCCCCAATTTCTGGCTGGGCCCGCTGCTGGTGATGGTGTTTTCGCTCGGGCTCGGCTGGTTTCCGGTCAGCGGCAGGAGCGGACCGCTGTCGGTGGTGCTGCCGGCGATCACACTGGGTACCGCCCTTGCCGCGGTGCTGTCGCGCATGGTTCGCAGCAGTCTGCTCGAGGTGCTGGGGGAGGATTATATTCGCACTGCCCGGGCCAAGGGGCTGTCGCCCTATCGGGTGCTGGTGGGCCACGGCCTGCCCAACGCCTGGCTGCCGGTGTTGACCGTGCTGGGCATGCAGCTGGGCGCCCTGCTCGGAGGCGCCGTGGTCACCGAGACCGTATTCAACTGGCCGGGACTGGGCTCGCTGCTGGTGGAGTCGATCCAGCGGCGAGACTATCCGGTGGTGCAGGGCTGCGTGCTGCTGATCAGCCTGAGCTATGTGCTGGTCAACCTGTTGACGGACTTGCTGTACGCCTGGGTCGATCCGCGGGTGCGTCTGGGGCGGGAGGCGTCTTGATGCGCCGACGCTGGGCCGCGGTGCCGCTGCTGCTCTGGGCCCTGCTAGCCGCAATCGTGCCCTGGCTGCCGCTGCAGCCGGATCAGATCGCTCTGGAGGCCATCCTGGCGCCGCCGAGCAGCGGCCACTGGCTGGGTGCGGACGACGTGGGCCGCCCGGTGCTCGATCGCCTCCTGATCGGGGCCAGGACCTCGTTCTGGGTCGCCTGCTGGGTTGTGGGGCTGTCGGCGGTCTCCGGCACGCTGGTCGGGAGTCTCGCGGGCTACTTCGGCGGTCTGTGGGATCGGGCGCTGATTCTGGTCATCGATATCTTCATGGCCTTTCCGGGCATCCTGCTCGCCATTGCGCTCGCCGGGCTGCTCGGTCCGGGCATCGGCAACCTGGTGTTCGCGCTCACGCTGGTGGGCTGGGTCGGCTACGCAAGGCTGGCGCGAGCGCAGGTGCTGTCGGTGAAAGGGCGCGACCATGTGCTCGCCGCGCGTGCCCTGGGAACGCGCGCTCCGCGCATCCTGCGGCTGCACCTGTTGCCCCTGATCAGTGCGCCCCTGCTGGTGGAGGTCACCTTCGGCGTGGCGGCGGTGGTGGTGGCCGAATCCGGCCTGTCCTTTCTCGGGCTCGGGGTGCAGCCGCCCGAGGCCTCGTGGGGCAGCATGATCCGCGACGGTGTACGCTATCTGCTGGTCGCGCCGCACCTGGTGCTGGCACCGGGCATGGCGCTGTTCCTGGTGGTGTTGAGCGTCAACCTGCTGGGTGATGCGCTGCGGGACCGTCTGGATGTGCGGGCGACGCGAGGAGTCGAAGCATGAGTATCGGACCTGTGATGGTGGACCTCCGGGGTCTGGAGCTGGCTCCCGAGGAGCGGGAGCTGCTGCGGCACCCCGCCGTGGGCGGCGTCATCCTGTTCAGTCGCAACTATGCCTCGGTGGAGCAGCTGGCGCGACTGACCGGAGAGATTCACCGCCTGCGTCAGCCGCCGCTGTTGATTGCCGTGGATCAGGAGGGGGGGCGGGTGCAGCGTTTCCGCGATGGCTTTTTCCGGCTGCCACCGGCGGGCCGCTTCGGCGTTCTGTACCAAGGCGACCGCCACCGGGCGCTCGAGCTTGCCCGGGAAGCCGGCTGGCTGATGGCCAGCGAAATCCTCTCCGTGGGCGCCGACCTCAGTTTCGCGCCCGTGCTGGATCTGGACCTGGGTGTCTCTGCGGTCATCGGTGACCGCGCGTTTGACCGCCGTCCCGGGGTGGTGACCGAGCTTGCGCTGGCCTACCAGCGCGGCATGCACGAAGCGGGTATGGCGACGGTGGGCAAGCACTTCCCCGGTCACGGCGGCGTCGCGGTCGATTCGCATCTCAGCCTTCCGGAGGACGAACGCAGCCTGGTCGATCTCGAGCTGCTGGATCTCATCCCGTTCCAGCGCCTGGTGCAGAACGGGCTGAACGGCATCATGGCGGCGCATGTGCTCTATCCCCGGGTCGACACCCAGCCGGCAGGATTTTCACGCCGCTGGCTCGGCGACGTGCTGCGAGCCCGCCTGGGTTTCCAGGGCGCGATTTTCAGCGACGACCTGAGCATGGGCGGAGCGGCCTGGGCGGGGGATCATGCGCAGCGCGCCCGCACCGCGCTGGCGGCCGGTTGTGACATGGTGCTGGTCTGCAATCAGCCCGAGCACGCCGGGCGGGTCGTGGAGTCGCTGGCCGGGCACAACGATCCGGCTGCGCACCTGCGGCTCGCCCGGATGCACGGCAATGCGACGCCGGAGCGCGGTCAGCTGCTCGCCAGCAGGCGTTACCGCGCCGCGGCGGCCGAGCTGGCGCGGTGCGAGGCGGAACGCTGGCTGGATATGGATCTGGAATGAGCGCAGCCGGCGGATCCGTTTTGGGAACGGCCCGGGCTCGCCTATAATGCCCGCGGGCCGTCTGCCGGGAAGCGGGCATGGCTGATAAGCTCATGATCGTGCTGGTCAACGCGGATCCGGCGGACCCCGCCGAGGTTGCCCCCGCGCTATATCACGCCACGGTGGCGGCGGCGATGGAATACGAGGTGGAGGTCATCCTCACCGGTCGTTGCGCCGGCCTTGCCCGGCATGGTGTCACCGAACGGCTGCGCGAGCCGATTGGCGAGCAACCCCTCTATTCCCTGATTCAAGAAGCGCACGGGGCCGGGGTCAGTTTCAAGCTCTGTGTGCCGGCCCCGGGTCTGAACGACGATGAGCTGATACCGGAAATCGAAGAAACCGTCGGCGGCGCCTATCTCATCAGTGAGGCCATGGACGACGCAACCGTAACGCTGAGCTACTGACCCTGCGATGAACAGCCGTCACGATCCCCGGGATGATATCCGCAAGGTGCTGGCCACCGCCGAGCAGCTCTATACCCGGGACGAGGTCGAGGCCGCGCTGGATCGCATGAGCGTGCAGATTGGTCAGTCGCTCGGTGATCGCGACCCGCTGCTGTTGTGTGTCATGACCGGCGGGTTGGTGCCGGCCAGCGAGCTGTTCACGCGCATGGAATTCCCGGTGCAGCTGGACTACCTGCACGCCACCCGCTACCAGGGCACCCGGGGCGACCGCGAGCTGAAATGGATTACGCGCCCGTCGCAGTCGCTCCAGGGGCGCACCCTGCTGGTAGTGGACGACATACTGGACGAAGGCCTGACGCTGGCCGCGATCCTCGACTACTGCCGCGACCAGGGGGCCAGTGCGGTGTACAGCGCGGTTCTGGTGGAGAAACGGCACGAACGCAGGGCCAGCGGCCTGAGGGCGGACTTCGTCGGGGTCGAGGTCGAGGACCGCTACGTGTTCGGTTACGGCATGGACTACCATGGCTACTGGCGTAACCTCAGAGGCATCTATGCAGTGGCCGCCAGTTGACTCGGCGCTGCTGAGGGGCTCCGAGGGATTCCCATGGCCGGAATAGCGATCATCGGCGGCACCGGACTCGCCACGCTCAGGAACCTCGAGATCAGGCGACGCGAGGTCATGCGCACCCCCTATGGCGAGCCGTCCGGGCCGTTGCTGCACGGCGATCTGGGCGACACGGAAGTGGTGTTTCTGCCGCGCCATGGCCGCGGTCACACCATTCCCCCGCACATGGTCAACTACCGGGCCAACATCTGGGCTCTGCGTGAGACCGGCGTGCAGAGAGTGATCGCCGTGGCCGCCGTGGGCGGCATCCGCCAGGATATGGCGCCCGGCCGGCTGGCCTTTCCCGATCAGATCATCGATTACACCTGGTCGCGCATGCACACCTATTTCGAGCAGGATCTCAGCCAGGTAACCCATGTCGAGTTCACCGAGCCGTACAGCGCCGAGGTGCGCGGCGTCCTGATCGAGGCGGCCCGAAGCCTGGGGTTGGAGGCGGTGGAAAATGGCACCTATGGCGCCACCCAGGGTCCACGCCTGGAGACGCGCGCCGAGATCGACCGCATGGAGAGGGACGGCTGTGATCTGGTCGGAATGACGGGTATGCCGGAGGCAGCGCTGGCGCGCGAGCTGGAGCTCGAGTACGCCTGCTGCGCGGTCATTGCCAACTGGGCGGCGGGCAGGGGCGAGGGGACCATCAGCATGGAAGCGATCGAGACCCACTTGGCCGCCGGTATGGAGAAAGTCCGCAGCCTCCTGGAGCGGGCGATTCCGATGGCGGCCGGCCGCCGCAGCGGAGACGCCTCGCCGGTCTGAGCGCACCTTCCAGGCGCTACGGGCTCATCACGCGCCCCCCGATTCGGGCTGCAACCCGGTTCGTGCCACCGGGGTCCAAACAGAAATCAAGAAATTCGGCACCAACATCCTCTATTAAAAAGAAATATGATAGGTCATTAAAGATTTTTATGGATTGGCTAATACTTGACTAATTTAGTCAGGATATATATATTAGCTCTCACTGATGGACCAACTGACGGAAGGTGAGACATGAACGGTTTGATTGCAGATTTCCCCTACAACGGCGTTGTCACCGTCAATCGGGTCATCCTGAAGGATGAATACACCGTGGATGATCTGCAGGAGCGTGTGGCGACCCTGTGCGAGAACGTCAAGACCTATCACTCGGACACCGGGTTCGTGGGCGGTTTCGTGTGCCTGAACAAAGGCGAAGTCTCCAACGAGGGATCCACGGTCGGACAGGCGGTGGAGAGTCCGCTGAAGGGCAAGGAGGCGCTGATCGTGACCTTCTGGAACACCTTCGAGGATCACGAGCGCTCGCACCGAAGCGATACCTTCCAGCCGCTGTTCAGGCAGGTGCTGGAGCTGTGTGAGAACGGCAACGAGGAGATCGCCTACGAAATGCTCTGGTCCGGCAAGGCCTATGATCCGGAGCAGGCCAAAGCGGCCCGTGAGGCGAAGGCCAGACACCAGGCGGCGTGAGCCTCGGGCGCTCGTAACGGTCTCAAACCGGGCTTCGGCCCGGTTTTTTTATGGCGCCTGCTCGGCGGCGGCTCCGCCGCCGCCCGCCTGCGGGTCTGCACCCGGCGGGGTGTAGGGGGTGATCAGGGCCAGCGCGCCGAATCGCGGATTGTCGAAATAATGCAGCTCGTTGCTGCGCATGCGGCGGTGCTCCCTGAGTCTGAAGGCGGGCGGCTGCATGGACTGCCACTCTGCGGATGCGTCAACGGCGGTCACCCGGGCCCCGGGATCGTGCAGCCACAGGTCCAGGTACAGGTGCAGATAGCGCTTCACCGCCACCCGCACCGAGCCGTCCACGTAGGCGCCCCCTTCACGGCGACCGGTCGCCGGCAACTGCAGCGGCGCGGCGCGCTCACGATCGGACACCGCCTGACGCCAGGCAAAGTGCGCCAGCGGCCGCCAGTTCGCCGAGGCGCGAAGCGAGTAATACTGGGGGCCCAGCCGCTGCTGGGACTGCGGCAGCCAGGTCACCTCGGGCTCGGCCGTCGGTGG
>JASFKW010000054.1:0-22385 GCA_050118435.1 Gammaproteobacteria bacterium
CTCTGTATCGAAATCGTACAGGCCGCTGGGGGGCGGCTCGACATCTGGAGTGAACAGGCTAAGGGCACGCAGATCACGCTGGAATTCCCAGCGACAACAGATCCAGGTAAGGAGGAGCAACGAAATGGCGGAGAACATTCTGATCGTTGAGGACGAGGAGACACTGCGCGAAAACCTTGCCAGGTACCTCGCGGGATTGGGGCATAATGTCAGACATACGGCTTCCACAGAGGAAGCGACGAGTCTCATTGACAAGGAGTCTTTCGATATCATTCTGACCGACATGCGTCTCGGCGACGGCAACGGGCTCGATTTGCTCCAGGAGATATCGCGTCTGGCCCCTTTTGCGGTGACCATGATCATGACCGCGTACAGCTCGACCGAGTCCGCCGTGGCGGCTTTTCGCAGGGGCGCCCACGACTATCTGGTGAAGCCCATATGTCTGGATGAGTTGTCGGAAAGGATCAACAACATTGCGAAATACCGCGGTCTGGTTCGCCAGAACACGGTGCTCCGCCAGGAAATCCAGCGGCGACACAACCCATTGAACATCGTTTCGCGAAGCAGGATCATGGCACAACTGCTGCAGATCGCGGGCAAGGTCGCCCAGTCGGCCAGCAATGTCCTGGTAACCGGTGAAAGCGGAACCGGCAAGGAGCTGATTGCGCGAGCGGTTCACGACCTGTCACCCAACCGCGATGCAGCGTTCATCCCGCTGAACGTGGCGGCGATTCCAGACACCCTGCTGGAGAACTACCTGTTCGGACATCGGCGCGGCGCGTTCACCGGGGCCGACCGCGCGCGGGAAGGCGCCTTTCGCGCCGCCGGCGACGGCACCCTGTTTCTCGACGAAATCGGCGATCTGCCCATACACCTGCAACCGAAGCTGTTGCGGGCGCTCGAGGAAAAGGAAATTCTACCCGTGGGGAGCGACCATCCGATACATGTCAACACGCGCGTGGTGGCCGCCACGCACCGGGACCTCGACACGATGGTGGAGCAAGGGAAATTCCGTCACGACCTGCTGATGCGACTCAACGTGGTCGAGCTGCATATACCGCCGCTTCGCGAACGCCCGGAAGACATCCCGCTGCTTGTGAATCATTTCATACTCGCGCACTGTAACGAGATGGGTACCCCAATAAGACACATCGATGAAGACGCCATGAAATGCCTGATATCGCACGAGTGGCGCAAGGGTAATGTTCGCGAGCTTTCCAATGTGCTCGAACGGGCGGTGCTGCTTTGCGAGGACGAAACCATACACAGCTCAGACCTTCCGATGGATCTCCGGGAGGACGAAGAGCACGCTCCCCTTGCCCTCAAAGCCGCTGTGCGCAGATTTGAGCACCAACACGTGGCGTCGGTGCTCGAAACCGTCGAGGGGAACCGCGAGGCGGCGGCTCAATTGCTGGGGGTTTCTTCGGCGACCCTGTACCGTCACATGGAGAGACTCGGTCTCAAGGGCTATCAGGCACACGCGCGCTAAAACACTCTAGCGGCAAACTCTCCGCGGCTGGCGCCTGGTCTTGGACTCAGTGTCACGAGCAAATGAGTACGAGACACAGACCCCAAGCTGTTTACAGAGACAGTGGAGCTTGAGATGCCAACAGTGTCAGGAGTACCCGCGAGACTGCTGCGGCGACTGGGGCAGCTGCAGCGTGACCGTTGTGCCCCTCCCCGGAACGCTGTCAATCGAAAGCTTGCCGCCGACCCGCTGCATGATTGTACTGGCCACAGCCAAGCCAAGGCCGGTGCCGGTGCTTCCCGGCTTGGTGGTATACAACGGCTTCACTGCGTTGGCCAGGGTTTCGGCGTCCATACCGCTACCTGTGTCCCTGATCGTCAAAACCACATGGTCTCGATTAGCGGGCCGGGCGGCTATCCTGACCTCCCCGCTCTTGGGCATGGCGTGGATAGCGTTGATCATCACATTAAGGAGCACTAGGACCAGATCGTCCTCTTTGATGGCTGCTGCCGGGAGCTGCTGCGGCACTTTGACTTCGAAACGGACTGACTCCGCCCCTGGATCGTGCCGCAGCAGACGCATCACATCCTCGACAGCCGAACCGAGCGAGGCGCTCGGCGAACGATCGCTGCGCTTGCGCGCAAATCCGAGAATGTCCCGGACCGAGCGCGTGATACGATCGAGGTGCCGCTCGAGCACTTGCAGTGATGCACGAATCCGCTCAATGTTATCCTCCCGCCTGAGCATCTGGAGCTCCGAGGAAAGCGATGCGAGCGGATTGCCCAGATCATGTGCGATACCGGCGGCGAGCAGCCCCAGTGCAGCCATCTTCTCGTAATGGTTGGCGAGCGCCTGGTCTTCCTTGTATTCAGTGACGTCCCGAGCTACCTCTATGACGAGCTGCACATCACCCGCCTCATCAAGAACAGGGAATGTGTCGATCTCGAGCATGCGGTCGCAGCCTCGGCCTCCCACGACAAGTCTGTTTCTCTGCGGCGCCTTGGTGCGGAAGGTGTACTCGATCGAGCGCAGCTCACTGCGACGCTCGTCGTGAAGCCCACAGCCGGGAAAGGCTTCGCTGAAGCTCTCGCCACGTGGATCACGTCCGAGGTCTGCGGTGGCAGTCTTGTTGGCCCGAATGACCTTGCTCTCCGAATCCACCACCACCATCCTGACCTGGACGGCATCAAAAAGGGATTGCAGGAGTGCCTTGGACGCCAGCAGATCGCGGGTCTTCTCCTGAACAGTCTGATCAAGCCGCGCGTAGCCGTTGGCGATACGGCGCTGATGTGCTTCCAGGGAACGGTAGGCACCCCAGAATGCCCAGATGCCGATCCCTGAAGCCGCGGCGATCATAAGCAGTGTAAAGTGACTGATCTGGTGTGCGAAAGGAACCGGTGGAGAAAGGACGACGAATGCCTCATGCGTCGCGATCAGCACCAGAACGAACGCGACCAGCCAGGTCAATAACAGAAGGCGTCGTCGCGTCCCGCGGAGATAGGTCTCCAATGCACCGATCGGCGATCGCGGCGAGGAAGGGCTGGTGCTGCCAACTGATTTGCTCAAGGGGACACGCCTTCAGTCCGGACCTCAACCTGCGTCTGATAACTGCCTCTTAGCATCAATGAACCGCTGGTAAAAATCCGGCTCTAGTCATCATTGCTAGTGCAGCGCAGCCGTCTCTTCCCAAGTTGTAGTCGGCTCCTTGGAGCTTGCATCATAGCGTTGCATGCAATGACGAATGGATAACAGCCTCCTTCATCATAGCATTTGAAAATCCAGCGCCGGTAACTCCTCGGCGGAACAGGCGGCGTAAGATAGGATCCCGTCGGCGAACACCATAAGGCCGAACCCAAAACTGCAATCGATCCCCTTCACCGCACTTCATTTTGGAGAAGGAGCAATTCCCATGTAAGAGATTCCATCATGTTGACAAGTGTTACCCACAAAAACAATACTTTCACTTGGCTCATGCTTGTCGGTCGCTAACCAGTGCGGCCCGATTATACCTTTTGCATCGGGAATTGGCTAAACTTGGTGCTGTACGCTGAGGCTTGACAGGAATCCGATGTGATCGACCCCGAACTGCTCCGTAGGCTGCGCGCGCTGGTGGGTCAGCGCGTCGACTACAGCGGCCACAGCTGCCGAATCGTCGAAGTGCTCGACACCGAGCACGCGCTGGTTATACGCTGCGAGGGCAAAGAACGGGTCATCCAGGGCAACCAGTTCGGCGAAGCCAACCGGCGGGTGCAGGAGTATTACACCCTGCCCCTGTTCGACGACGGCGCACACCTCAACCCGCTGATCCGTCACTGGCTCGATTAGGGCCTGTTCCCGCGCACCGATCGCAGCGACGCGTTGATGCACGCCGCGCCCGTCGGCGTGGCGATCGCCGAAGGTCGGCAACCGGCCCGGGGCGGCTGTGAGGGAACCGCGGTCTAGTGACGGCTCTGATACCGCGCCCGCATCAGCTCGTCGACGATGCGCAGATCCTCTTCGGTGTCCACGCCCGGCCCCGGCCGCTGGTCCGCCTCGGCGACGTGGATGCGCTCTCCGTACCACAGGGCGCGCAACTGCTCGAGATGCTCGGCCTGCTCCAGCGGGCAGGGACGCATTTCGGCATAGCGGCGCAGGTAGGCGACCCGATAGGCGTAAATGCCGATGTGGCGCAGAGGCACGATGCCAATGGGCAGCGCCTTATCGCCGTTCTGCAGCAGATCACGATCCCAGGGTATCGGTGCACGGCTGAAATACAGCGCGAATCCGTCGCGGTCCGTGACCACCTTCACCACATTGGGATCGAAGAACTCCCCGGCGGCGACCAGCGGCGTGGCCAGCGTCGCGATCGACGCCTGTGCATTGCGCGACAGGTCAGCCGCCACCTGCTCGATCAGTGCCGGCGGCATCAGCGGCTCGTCGCCCTGCAGGTTCACGACAACGGTCTCATCCGGCCACTCGAAGCTCTGCGCCACCTCGCCCAGCCGGTCGGTGCCGCTGGCGTGGTCGGCGGAGGTCATGCGCACCTCGGCGCCGAAGCCCTGTGCTGCCGACGCAATGCGCTGATCGTCGGTGGCGATCACCACCTGATCGGCGCCGCACCGCCGGGCCGCCTCGAACACGTATTGCAGCATCGGCCTGCCGAGCAGCTCGCGCAACGGCTTGCCCGGAAGCCGGCTCGATGCATAGCGCGCCGGGATGACTACTTTATAGCTCAGCGACATGCCGGCCGGCGCGCGTTCATACTTCTTCGTCGGCGGCGAGCTGCCGCGCCTCTTCCTCGAGCATCACCGGTATGTCGTCCCTGATCGGGTAGGCCAGGCGATCGGCCTTGCAGATCAGCTCCTGGCGTTCCCGGTCGTAGACCAGCGGCCCCTTGCAGACCGGGCATGCGAGAATATCGAACAGTTTTTTGTCCAAGAGCGCGGCTTCCTAGCTTCCTGTACCTAATTAAGAGACCCGATCAGCCAATCCACGAAGGCGGCATCCAGCTGCGCGTCGACGGGCACCGACCACCAGTGTGCCTGGGCGAAGCCCGCACATTTTACCGCGTCTTTCTCTGTCATTAAAACCGGGCGCGCGTCGCCGAACGCAAGCTCTCCGGCGCGAAAGGGGTGGTGGTCGGGGAAGGCGTGTTCTTGAATTTCCAGCCCCGCCTCCCTCAGGGTGGCGAAGAAACGGCGGGGATCGGCAATGCCGGCAACGGCGTGGACCCGATGGTCGCGAAAGCGCTCCAGGGGTCGGCGGTCGGTCGGGTCAACGAGCCGCTGCGCCGCGCCGGCGTGCAGCCGCATACCGAAGCCGCCGGCTGCGGCGCCTCCGACGCCGACCACGGCGTCGACCCGCCGGAGTCTGCTCACCGGCTCCCGCAGGGGACCGGCGGGGAGACAGTGCCCGTTGCCGTGGCCGCGACGCGCATCGACCAGCACGATTTCCAGATCCCGATGCAGGCGGTAGTGCTGCAGACCGTCGTCGCAGATCACCAGGTCACAGGAACACTGCGCCAGTAGCGCGCGGCCGGCTGCCACGCGGTCGGGACCGGCGAACACCGGCACCCCACTCCTCGCCGCCAGCAGCACCGCTTCGTCGCCGGCGAGCTCCGGCTCACTGACGCCCGTGACCGCCAGGGGCCACTGTGGCGAACGTCCCCCGTAGCCACGGCAGAGAATGCCGACCTTGAAGCCCGCGCGTCGCAGACGGCCCGCCAGCTCGATCACCATCGGCGTCTTGCCGGTACCCCCAACGCTGATGTTACCAACCACGATCACCCTGGCGTCGAGCGCCGCCGGGCTCAGCAGGCCGCGGCGGTAAGCGGCACGACGCAACTGCACAAGCGCGCAGAACAGCCAGCTCAGCGGGAGCAGAAACGGGAGCCACGGCGAACGACCGTACCAGAGCCGTTGCAGCCCCCGCTCCCAACGCAGGCGCTTCACGACGCCGGGCTTTCCCGAAACTGCAGCTGATAGAGCTCACTGTACAGGCCGCCCTGCTCCAGCAGCATATGGTGGGTACCGGTTTCTACGAGACGGCCGTGCTCCAGCACCAGGATCCGGTCCGCCCGCTCCACGGTGGACAGCCGGTGGGCGATGATCAGCGAGGTGCGATCACGCGCGAGGCGTTGCAGGGCATCCTGAACCACGCGCTCGGACTCGCTGTCGAGCGACGAGGTCGCTTCATCGAGGATGAGCAGCGGCGCATCCTTGAGCATGGCCCGAGCAATGGCGATGCGCTGTCGCTGCCCTCCGGACAGCAGAATGCCGCGGTCACCGATGCGGGTTTCGAGCCCCTCGGGGAGCGTCCGGATGAACTCCATGGCGTGGGCGGCTTCCGCACTGGCGATGATGTCCGCCTCGCTCACCGTGCCCAGTCGACCGTAGGCGATGTTGTGGGCGATGGTATCGTTGAACAGCGTGACTTCCTGGCCCACCACCGCGATTGCCCGGCGCAGGTCCTGCAGTCGGTAATCGCGCACATCCCTCCCGTCCAGGTAGACGCTGCCCCGCTGCGGCTCGTAAAAGCGGACGAGCAGCTGCGCCAGCGTGCTTTTTCCGCTCCCGGAACGCCCCACCAGCGCCACGGTCTGCCCCGGCGCGACACTAAAGGAGATGTCCTCGAGCACGTTTCCTTTGTCGCTGTCATAGGCAAAGCTGACACCGCGGAGCTCGATCGCCCCTCCGGCCCGCGGCAGCGCAAGCCGCCCCCGATCCGGCTCCGGCGCTTCGTCCAGCACCGCAAAGATGCTCCGCGCCGCCGCCACGCCGCGCTGGATCGAGGCGTTGATATTGGTCAGGCGTTTGAGCGGCTGCATCAGCAGCATCATCGCGGCGATGAAGGAGACGAAGCTGCCCACGCTGATCTCGCTCGACACCGACTCCAGCGTTGCCAGGTACACCACAAGCGCGAGCAGACACGCGGCGATGAGCTGCACGACGGGCGTGCTGGCGCCCGCGGCGGCGGCCATTTTCAGATGCAGCCGCCGATTGCGCTCGTTGACCTCTTCGAACAGCCGTTCCTGCCAGGCTTCGCCGTTGAAGGACTTGACCACCCGGTGGCCCTGTATGGCCTCCTCACTGAACTGCGTGAGCTCGCCCATGGAATCCTGGATGCGGCGGCTGATGCGTCGAAAACGCAGGCTCACGTAACGGATCAGCGCCACCAGGACGGGCCCTATGACCAGAAACAGCAGTGTCAGCGACGCACTGATCCAGAGCATGTAGGCCAGCAGGAACACCATGGTGAGGCTGTCACGGATCAATATCGTGACGGCGTTGGCGGTGGCCTCGGCGACCTGCTCGACGTCGAAGGTCAGGCGCGAGAGAATCCGCCCCGAAGGGGTTCGGTCGAAGTAGCGCGCCGGCAGGCGCAGGAGCCGGTGGAACAGATCCTGGCGCAGACGCTGGATTACCCGTCGCCCGATCCAGCTCATCCCGTAGCGGGAAACGAAGCCGGTCAGCCCTCGCACCACGAACAGGCCGATGAGCGCCAGCGGCACGAAGCGGATGGCCTCGGGGTCGCGCTGGATGAAGTTGCCGTCCAGCATCGGTTTCATCAGGGCGGCGAATCCGGTGTCGGTGGCGGCGAATCCGATCATTGCCAGGACCGCCAGAACAAATACCTGCCAGTAGGGCACGGCATAGCCCAGCAAGCGTTTGTAGAGCCGGGCTGCCGTCAGTGGCGCTGAGCTCACTCGTCGGCGTTTTCCGGCTGGCTGGTGGCCAGCGACATCTGCACCAGACCCAGCTGCGAAATGGCGTCCATGGCCCGCACAACAGATTCATACGGCGTCTGGCGATCGGCGCGGATGACCACCGGAACCTCGGTCTGCTGACCGAGCCACTTGCGGATGGCGGCTTTCAGGGTTTCCAGCTCTGAATTGACCACCTGCTGCTCGTCGATGAAGTAATGACCCTGAGAGTCTATGACGATCTCCAGCAGCTCTTTGCGCTCCTCCATCGGCTCGGCGCTCGCCTCCGGCAGCTCGATCTTGATCTGGGACTCGCGCTGAAAGGTCGTGGACACCATGAAGAAGATCAGCAGAATGAATACCACGTCGATCAGCGGCGTGAGATTCACCTCGGGCTCGTCGGCACGGGAACGCCGCAGGTTCAAATCTGATCCTCCATGACACCGCCCGCGCGGGAGCGCTGCCCGTGGAGGACTTCGACCATGCGCAGGGCCTGCTGCTCCATGCGGATGACCAGCATCGCGATCTTGCCGCGGAAGTAGCGATAGAACATCAGCGTGGGAATGGCCACCGTTATGCCGGCGGCCGTGGTTATCAGCGCCTCGGAAATTCCGCCGGCCAGGGCGCTGGGATTCCCCACGCCCGCGGTGGTGATCGCGGAAAACACCTTGATCATGCCGATCACGGTGCCCAGCAAGCCGAGCAGCGGCGAAATCGCAGCGATGGTTCCGAGGGTGTTGATATAGCGCTCCAGCTCGTGCACGACATGGCGGCCCGTATCCTCGATCGCCTCCTTCATGACGTCGCGGCTGGCGTTGCGGTTTACGAGCCCGGCGGCAAGGACGCGCCCCAGGGGTGAGCTCGAACGCAACGTCTGCATGCGCTCCACGTCGAGCTTGCGATCATTGGCCCACTCCCACACCTGGGCCACCAGCTGACGGGGAATGACCCGCTTGACGCGCAGCGTCCAGAGACGCTCGATGATGATCGCGAAAGCGATAACGGAACAGGCAATGATGGGCAACATGAGCCAGCCGCCCGCGGTAACCAGTTCAAACACAATGGGGGTTCCCTTCCTCAGCGTCCCTGATCGAACGCGGGCCATGATACTTGATTTACGGCGCGACACGAAAGCCGGGCTGGTGCCAGTACCTGCGCGCTGTGCTGCGACAGCCCGTCACCGCAACACGCCTGCCCGCGGCCAGGCGAATGGTTATGGCACCGCTTTGCGCGGTATCGAGCACGGTCGCCCCGACAGCGCGGTAACGATCGACCACGTCGGGCTTGGGAAATCCAAACCGGTTCCGGTAGCCCACCGCGAAGAGCGCGTATTCCGGATCCACCGCGCTAACGAAGGCCGGCGTCGACGAGGTCCGGCTGCCGTGGTGCGGAGCCACCACGACCTGCGCGGCAAGGCGTTGCGGCCGCGAGGCGAGAAGCGCTGCCTCGACCGTCCTTTCGATGTCACCCGGCAGCAGGAGCGCCCGTCCGTCCGCACTCTCGATCCGCAACACGCAGGACGCATTGTTGCCGCGCCTGCGACCGCGCGGCGCAAGGTACTGGAAGCGAACCTCGTCCCACACCCACGCCTGTCCTGCCTCGCACGGACTCGAACGCGCCCACAGAATGGCTTCCGGCTCCCCGCTCTGCACGCGCTGCACGTCGAGGCTGCGGAACACCGCCTCGGCCCCGCCGAGGTGGTCGTTGTCCGAATGGCTGATCACCAGGCGATCGACGCGCCGATAGCCGTAGCGCTGAAGGTAGGGCACGACCACCGCCTGGCCGCTGTCGAACCCTTCGGGATAGGCGGGACCGGCGTCGTAGACCAGAACGTGAGCGCGCGTTTCCACCACGGCCGCCAGACCCTGTCCGACATCCAGCAGGGTCAACCAGACATCCCCCGGTTGCGGCCGTTGCGGCGCCCAGAGCATCGCGGGCACCGCCAGCACCGCACCCAGTGTGCGCAGCGGCAACGCCCGCGGCGCCAGAAGCAGCAGCAGCCCGAAGCCGAACAGCACCACGAGCGGCAAAGGCACCGCGGGGAGCGACACCAGCGCAGCCGGGAAAGCCGCCAGCCATTCCAGCCAAGCCCACAGCAAGCCCAGGAGCTGGTCCGCGATCCAGAGCGTGAACCCGCCGAGCCCCGGCCACAACGGCAGGGTGACCAGGGACAGCAGCAGCAGGGGAACGACCAGGAAGCTGATCCAGGGTATGGCAATCAGGTTGGCCAGGGGCGCCACTGGCGAGACCTGCTGAAACCAGACCCACAGCAGTGGGCTCAGCCCCAGCACCAGGGCAAGCTGAAGCTCGATCAGGCCGCGCAGGCGCGACGTGCGCCCCACCCGGCCGCCGGCGAGGTAAAGAATCCACGCGACGGCCCCGAACGAGAGCCAGAAACCAGCGCCGAGAACCGCCAGCGGATTCAGCAACAGCACTATCCACAGCGCCGTCGCCCACACCCGCCACGGCGCTGGCCGGCCCGTCCAGAGCACGGACAACATCCACACCCAGACCATGACGAGTGCGCGCTGCGCCGGCACCTGAAAGCCGGCCAGCAGAGCATAGAGGGTTGCCGCGGCCATCGCCGCGACAGCCGCCGCACAAGGGGCCGGCCAGCGCAGCGGGTTGCCGAAACGCCCCCAGCAGCGGCGCACCAACGCAAACACCAGGCCGGCTACCAGGCCGACGTGCAGTCCGGAGATGGCCATCAGGTGTCCGGTCCCGGTGCTGCGCAACACCTCCCAATGCCGGGACGACATGCCGGTGCGGTCACCCACCCCCAGCGCTGCGAGCAGCCCGGACGTCCCGCTGTCCGCAGTTGCCGCCACGATGCGCTGCGAGAGATACAGCCGACACCGGCCCAT
Source organism: Gammaproteobacteria bacterium (assembly GCA_050118435.1). Classification (GTDB taxonomy): domain Bacteria; phylum Pseudomonadota; class Gammaproteobacteria; order DSM-19610; family DSM-19610; genus Thiogranum. Next base: position 10,514 of record JASFKW010000054.1, read on the forward strand.
CCAGCCTGCCGCCAGGCCCGGCAGCAGCCGGTTGCTGCGGTTCTCGCGCACGTACCCGGTGGCGCGAATTCCGTGGGCGAACAGCCAGCGGGCGTAGTCGAAACCGGCCGGATTGGCCAGTCCGCGCGGTTGTTTCAGGCGCACCACCAGTTGCCAGCGTTGCCCTGGCTGAAGGTCCGGCCAGCTCCGATACCAGCTGATCCGCGTGGGCAAGGATAGCTCCTGCCAGCCCGCCGGGCCGTGAAAACGCTCCACCTGGAACCGGACACGCAGCCGCGTCGAGCCCTGCCGCTCCGGCAGACCGGCGACGAATCCCTGAACCCGTAGGTCTTTGCCTTCGAGCTGTGGTGGAAGCGCGATGGCCAGCAGCTGGTCGGCATGCCACCAGCAGTACAGGAAGCCCGCGATCGCGGCGCACGCGGCACGCAGCCAGCGACGCGGCAGCAGTGCCGCGGGCAGCAGCGCCGCGAGCCACCAGAGGCTCGCCGGGGGCAACGCCGGAAGCGCCTGCAAGGCGCCCACGCCGGCTAGAAAAGCCAGCGCAGAGTAAAGCATTTCATCCTTGAAACCCTTTCCCTTCCCTGATACGCAACAGCGCCGGCCGTCACTCAGCAAACCCTTTATGCCGGCCGATAGGATAGAGTCTAGCAGGCTCACGCGCGGACCCGGTCCGCGCAGTCCGGCTTCAGCCAGAACCCATCCACTTTTCGAGGAGAACGCGAGCCATGAACAGAAACCTGGTCCCCGCCCTGCCCCTGCTGCTGGCCCCGGCGTTGGCCGGCGCAGACCTGCTCGGCGTGCGTGTCGGTGCCGATGGCTGGTGGTCTGACATCAGCGGTACTGTCCGCTACAAGACCCGGGATTCGTCCAATGACATCGATGTCAACGAGGATCTGGGTTACAACGACGACACCCAGACCCACATTTATGCCATTATCGAGCACCCGGTTCCGCTGCTGCCCAACGTCAGGCTCAGCCGCACCAAGCTGGACAGCGACGCCGACGGCACGCTGCGCCAGAGCGTGGCGTACGGCAATATCGTGTTCAACATCAACGAGAACGTCCGAAGCTCCGTTGAGCTCGAGCAGACAGACATTACTCTGTACTACGAGCTGCTGGACAACGTCGTGAGCGTGGACCTCGGCCTGAACGCCAAGTACATCGATTCAACAGCACAGATCACCGGTGAAACCTCCGGCAGCGAATCGGCCGACGTATCGGGGTGGGTACCCATGGTGTACGCCGCCGTCGGCACGGATCTGCCGTTCACGGGCCTTTTCATCGGCGCCGACGGCAGCCTCGTCCAGTACCAGGACAGCAAGTTCTACGACTATTCGCTGCGGGCGCGCTACACGTCCCCCTGGCACTTCGGTATCGATGTCGGCTATCGCGCCATCAAGCTCGACCTGGACGATTTCGACAATTCCTTCGCAGACGTGGAGTTCGACGGCCCCTATGCGGGGCTCTATGCGAGCTTCTGAAGGCGCGCTCCACCCGCCCTCTGGTCCTCGATCTTGACGGCGTGGCAAGGGAGCGGGAGTCAGCCGATCCGGCTCGGCAGCAGGCGCCGTGAAGGCAATCCCTGGCCGCTGACGGCCCATGCCTTCCGCCGACGCTCCCGCCCTCTCGCGCCAGTCGGCTCACTTGCGGTATGACAGATTGAGCTTTCTTAGCATTTTCAATGTGGAACGGACGGTTCTTCGTGCTTATACTTTAGTGTATGGCACTCCCGTCCGGAAAGCTGATGCTCGCCCTGGCCGTGGTCGCGCTGGCGCTGTCCTGCTCCAATCATCCTCCGAGAAACATCCGGGACAGTTGCGCGATCTTCCATGAAAAGGACGGCTGGTATGCCAGCGCCCGTGACAGCTATGAAAAGTGGGGGGTGCCGGTGCACGTTCAGCTGGCCATCATCTACCAGGAATCGCGTTTCGTACACGATGCCAAGCCGCCGCGCCGCAAGCTCCTGTGGGTCATCCCCTGGACCCGCCCCTCCTCCGCCTATGGCTACGGTCAGATCAAGGATTCGACCTGGGACTGGTACCGTGATTCGACGGGCAGCCGCTGGGCGGACCGTGATGACTTCGACGACGTGGTCGATTTCATCGGCTGGTACGGCGCCCTGTCCCAGCGCACCCTGGGCATATCCAAAGGGGATGCCTACAACCAGTACCTCGCCTACCACGAGGGCCACGGTGGGTACAGGCGCAAGACCTTTCGCAACAAGGACTGGCTGGTCAAGGTCGCCCAGAACGTCGATCGCCGCGCAAAAGCCTACAGCGTACAGCTCGCCCGGTGCGAGTCCTCGCTCGACACGGGCTGGTCGCTCTGGCCGTTCTGAGCCACCGGCTCAGGCTCCAAAGGGCGTGCGCAGCGCGGTCCGCTTTTTGCCGAGCCCCAGCGCTGTCCCTTGCCACCCTCCGTGCCGCCGCGGTGAAGACCGAAGGATCGCAGCTTACCCCAGGGGTGGCGCCGCCGCCCCGCCGCTCGCCTGAAACAATTTGTTACACCTCGGAACCCCGGCGCAATCGAAGCGAAACAGGTCTCACCTAGCATGGACCCAGGTGCCGGGACAACAGGTCCGGCATATCCACGCCCACGCAACACCGGGTGGACATGGAATAAGGGAGGTACGAAAATGATATTCGATCTTTTCACACTGAGCGGACTCATCCTGTTCGTCGCCATGCTGGCGGGGCTGATTGCCACGCATTCCCACGATCGCAACCCTTCCTCGGGTGGAATGATTTTCCGTGACCCGAAGCCGCGGCAGCAGTGATCGGTTGCGGGACCCGGCGTGCAGCCGATCCCCCTTGATCCATCCCTAGAAAGGCGCCCGGCCCGCGGGCCGACATCGCCAGCCCGCTGTCCCGGGCGCTCAGGAAGACTCCAGCAGCACGCCGTCCCGCAGCTGCAGGACGGTGTCGACCCGGCGGGCGATCTCGGGATCGTGCGTTACGATGACGATGCTGGTATTGAGATCACGGTTGAGCTCGAGCATCAGGTCGTACACGTGTTCCGCGTTCTGCCGGTCCAGATTGCCGGTCGGCTCATCGGCCAGGACGCAGGCCGGCCGGGTCACCAGGGCGCGAGCCACGGCCGCGCGTTGACGCTCGCCGCCTGAGAGCTCCGAGGGCTTGTGTTTCACGCGCGCCTCGAGACCGACCCGCTGCAGCATGTCCAGCGCCTGCTCACGCGCGTCCGCGATCACGTGACCCCGGATCAGCAGCGGCATCGCGACATTCTCCAGCGCGGTGAATTCCGGCAGCAGATGATGGAACTGATAGACGAAACCCAGATAGCGGTTGCGCAGGCGGCTGCGTGTCGCTTCACCCATGGTGCTGAAGTCGGTCCCCATCAGGCTCACCCGTCCGGCGCTCGGCTTGTCCAGACCGCCCAGGAGATGCAGCAGGGTGCTCTTGCCGCTACCCGAGCTGCCGACAATGGCGGTCTGTTGACCGGGCGCGACCTCCAGGCGCACCCGTCTCAACACCGTCACATCCAGCCCCCCTTCCCGGAACGACCGGGCCAGGGCGCTGCAGGCGAGCACCGGCACCTCACTCGGCGCAGGCTCATTCATAACGCAGAGCCTCCGCCGGCTGGGTTCGGGAGGCGCGCCAGGCCGGATACCAGGTGGCCAGAAAGCTCAACAGAAACGCCACCATGCCGATGTGCCACACGTCGTTCCAGTTGAGCCGCGACGGCAGATCGCTGATGTAGTAGACGTCCGCGGGCATGAACTGAATTCCGAAGGCTTTTTCGATCCTGGGCACGAGGGTTTCCACATTCAGGGCGAGCGCCACACCGCCTGCGACCCCGAGGAGGGTGCCCAGCACGCCGATCATGGCGCCCTGAATCATGAAAATGCGCAGGATCACGGCCGGGGTAGCACCCAGGGTTCGCAGAATGGCGATATCCGCCTGCTTGTCGGTGACCACCATGACCAGAGTCGAGACGATGTTGAAGGCCGCCACCGCCACAATCAGGGTGAGGATGACGAACATCACCCGCTTCTCCGTCTGCACGGCGCGGAAAAAGTTCGCGTGCTGGCGGGTCCAGTCTTCCACCCGCACGCCGCCTCCCAGCTGCTCGGCCAGCTCCCGGGATACCCTCGGCGCCTGGAACAGGTCTTCGAGCTTCAGCCGCACCCCGCTGACGGCATCGTCCAGCTTGAACAGCCGCGCCGCATCCGCCATGTGCACCAGCGCCACGCCACGGTCGTATTCGTACATGCCGACTTCGAAAATACCCACCACCTTGAAGCGCCGCAGGCGCGGCAGCACCCCGGCCGGACTGTAATTGGCCTGCGGCGTGACCATGGTGATGTCGTCGCCGAGGCGCGCGCCCAGACTGTAGGCCAGCTCGCTGCCGAGAATGATGCGGTACTCCCCGGCCTGAAGATCCGCGAGGCGGCCGGCGCGCATGTGCTCGCCGACCGTGGACACCGCCGGCTCCTCTTCCGGCAGAATCCCCCGTGCCACCGCACCGCTGACCTTGCTGCCCTGTGTGAGCATCACCTCGCCACGGACATACGGCGCCACGCCTGTGACCTGGAGATTCTGGCTCGCCAGGCGGGCGACGTGTTTCCAGTCGACCAGCGGCGCGCGATCGCCGCTGATGCTGGCGTGCGAGGCCATGCCCAGGATGCGGGTGCGCAGCTCCTGCTCGAACCCGTTCATCACCGACAGCACGGTGATGAGCGCCGCCACGCCCAGGCCTATGCCCAGTATCGAGATCAGAGAGATGAAGGAAATGAAATGGTTGCGCCGCTTGGCGCGGGTGTAGCGCAGGCCGATGTACAATGCCAGGGGACGAAACATAGCGGCGCATTAAATCACAAGCCCCGGCTGCCGAAAACCGTTAATGTATTTGCCTAAATCCAGAGAAAGGATCGACAACATGCTGAGATTCGGCTTCCTGCTTCCGCTTGCATTGGGCGTCGCCGCCCCGGCTGCCAGCGCCATGGGCGATACCCTGGTGATGGAATCGATGCAGTCCGCGTCGGCCGTTCCGCGTCCGGCGTCCGGGGTGACGATGGACCGCGTCATCGAGAATTTCGGCGAGCCACAGCAGCGCCTGGGCCCGGTCGGCGATCCTCCGATCAGCCACTGGGTCTATCCCGAGTTCGTCGTCTATTTCGAATACGACCGCGTGATTCACGCCGTGGTGCCGCGCCGCTGACAGCGTTCCGCGAGCGGAGGCAGGCCGCGATGAGGGATGGGATTCCGTCTTCGCTGCCGTTAGAATCCGCTCGCCATGCCTCATTCCCCTCCTTCGACGCGCCTGCCGGCCGAATGGGAGCCGCAGAGCGGCGTCATGCTGACCTGGCCTCACAGTCAGGGCGACTGGGCAGCGCTGTTCGCGCAGGTGGAGCCCGTGTTCCTGCGCCTGGCCGCGGAGATTGCCCGCCGCGAATCAGTGTTGATCAACTGCGCATCGTCGGCCATGGCCGCCGACATCCGCGCGCGGCTTGCCGCCCGCGGCGCCGCGGCTGAAAGACTGTTTTTCGCGGTGGTGGCATCCAACGACACCTGGGCGCGGGACCACGGCCCGGTCACGGTGCTCGCGCAGGGTAAGCCGGTGCTGCTCGATTTTCAGTTCAACGGCTGGGGCGGCAAGTATGCCGCCGCGCTTGACAACGCCCTCACCGGTGAGCTGAGCCGCCGGGGCGGCTTTGGAGACACGCCGGTAAAACGGCAGGATCTGGTGCTCGAAGGCGGCAGCATCGATACCGACGGGGCCGGCACCCTGCTCACGACCCGCTCCTGCCTGCTGCACCCGCGGCGCAACCCGGGCCTGTCACACGAGCGAATCGAGCAGCGGCTGCGTGACCTGCTCGGGGTCGAGCGCGTTTTATGGCTGAAGCATGGCGAGCTCGAGGGTGACGATACCGACGGGCACATCGACATGCTGGCGCGCTTCTGCACGACGCAGACCATCGCCTATCAGAGCTGCACGGAAGCCGGTTACAGCGCTTACCGGGCGTTGGAAACCATGGAGGCGGAGCTCGCCGGCCTGCGCACCAACGCCGGCGACCCGTACCGCCTGGTCGCTCTGCCGTGGCCCGGGCCCAAACGCGCCGCTGACGGGCGCCGACTCCCGGCCAGCTACGCCAATTTTCTGGTGATCAATGGAGCGGTTCTGGTACCCGCCTACGCGGACCCCGCCGACGACCACGCGGCGCAGCAGCTCCAGGACTGCTTTCCCGACCGCGAGATCGTGCAGATCCCCTGTCTTGCGCTAATCCAGCAGTACGGCAGCCTGCACTGCCTGACCATGCAGTTTCCCCGGGGAGTTGAGCTCCATGCGCCAGGCGCCGGATAATCCCCAGGCATGGAGAACCAAACGCTCACCGTTGCCCTGGTCCAGATGGCGTGCAGCGCCGACCCTGATGAGAACCGGCGCCACATCGCCGAGCAACTGCACCTGGCCGCGGCCCAGAACGCGCAGCTGGTGCTGCTGCAGGAGCTGCACAACAGGCTGTATTTCTGTCAGACGGAAGATCCGGCGAATTTCGATCTCGCCGAACCGATCCCGGGCCCCGGCACCGAGCGGCTTTCCGCGCTGGCCAGGCAGCTGGAGCTGGTCATCGTCGGCTCGCTGTTCGAGCGGCGTGCCGCGGGCCTCTACCACAACACAGCCGTGGTGCTGGACCGCGACGGCTCCCTGGCCGGCCGGTATCGCAAAATGCACATCCCGGACGATCCGGGATATTACGAGAAGTTCTATTTCACGCCGGGGGACCTCGGCTTCCACCCCATCGACACCACACTCGGCAGGCTCGGTGTTCTGGTGTGCTGGGATCAATGGTATCCCGAAGCGGCGCGTCTGATGGCGCTGGCAGGTGCCGATCTGCTGCTCTATCCGACCGCAATCGGAGCGGACCCCCGCGACACCGAGGACGAGCAGCAACGCCAGCTCGACGCCTGGCAGACCATCCAGCGGGCGCACGCCATCGCCAACGGCATTCCGGTGCTGGCGTGCAACCGCACCGGATTCGAGCATGACAGCAGCACTCAGGGCGCCGGCATTCGCTTCTGGGGCAGCAGCTTCATCGCCGGTCCCCAGGGCGAGCTGCTGGCGCAGGCGGCGCAGGATCAACCCGAGCTGCTGGTCGCCCGGCTCGACCTGAAACGCGGCGAGCAGGTTCGCCGTATGTGGCCCTATCTGCGCGACCGCAGAATCGATGCCTACCATGACCTGTCGCTGCGCTTCAGGGACTGAGCTGACCGCGGAAAGCCCACCATGATTCTCATTCTTGCACCCAACACCCGCACCGACAGCGACGAATTCCGGCAGCTGGTCGAATTCCTCGATCAGATGCCCAATATCCGCCACCGCGTGCACCAGGAATCCGGCGAGCAGCAACTGCTGACCGAGGTTTACCTGATCGGAGACACTGCGTCCCTGACACTCGAAGAGGTCGAGACCCTTCCCGCGGTGGAGCGGGTGGTGCGCGTTTCCGAGGAATACCGCGTGCTGGGCCGCCACCGCGATGAGCGCCGGCCGACCTGGTTCGAGTACAACGGCGTCCGCTTCGGGCAGGACAACCTGCACGTGTTCGCCGGTCTGTGTGCGGTGAACTCCCCCGAGCACGTTGAGAGCATGATGAAGGCGCTGCACGAGCACGGCCAGGTGTGTACCCGTATGGGGGCCTACAAGCCGCGCACCAGCCCCTATTCGTTTCAGGGCTACGGCAAAGCCTGCCTCCCCTACGTTTTCGAGCTGGCAGGGCGCTATGACATCAAAGTTATTGCCATGGAGGTCACCCACGAGGATCACGTGGACGAAATACACGAGGCCCTCGAGCAGACCGGCCGTCCGACCGGCGTGATGCTCCAGATCGGCACCCGCAACACGCAGAATTTCGAGCTGCTCAAGTTCGTGGGGCGACAGCGTGAATTTCCGGTGCTGCTCAAACGCGGTTTCGGTATTACCCTCGAGGAATCCCTCAACGCCGCAGAGTACCTCGCGAGCGAGGGCAACCGTAACGTGGTGTTCGGCCTGCGGGGCATGAAGACCAACATGGGTGATCCACACCGCAATTTCGTTGATTTCGCGCACGTTCCGGTGGTCAAGCGCCTGACGCGCATGCCGGTGTGCATTGATCCCTCACACTCGGTGGGCAGTCGCGATCAGGCGCCCGACGGACTGCTGGAAATCATGCACGTCACCGCCCAGGGTGTGGTGGCCGGGGCCAACATGGTGCTCGTCGATTTTCATCCTGAGCCGAGCAAGGCACTGGTCGACGGCCCCCAGGCGCTCACCCTGGACGAGCTGCCGTACTTTCTCGAGGATGTGCGCATTGCCCGGGAGGCTTACGAAAAGCGTTGTGAGCTCGCCGCCCGACGCACCGCCCCTTCAGCCTGAGGGCCCGCGCAAGACAGGACCCACCGCCGCGCTCGCCAATGCGAATGCGAGCTCGAAGGAGCGGTGCGAGTGGCACCTCAGGCGCCAGGTTTCGGGTTTCTGTCGATTGATCGAAACAGCGCGGTCCGGGCCTCAATCATCGAGGGGGAGCCGGCCAATTTCGGAGGAGCAAAAAATGATGAGGAAGCTAACGAGCCTTGCGATCACACTGGCACTGGCCGCGCCGCTTGCGGTGCTCGGTGGCGAAGAACTGAAGGTGAAAATCACGCCCGAGCTGGCGAAGGTCACGGTGATGCACAACGGCGAGCCCGTCACCATTCAACGCAACCAGGACAAAGACCATACCGTGGACGCGGCCTTTGCCAAGACCTCACGCGCCTGTCCGCCCTTCTGCATTCAGCCCGCGGTTCTCGCGCCCGGCGTGGAAACCATCGCCGAGCTGGAGGTGCTCGATTATCTGAGGCGCAAAACCGCCGGGGACGACTCCATTCTGGTGATCGACTCCAGGACGCCCGACTGGGTCGAAAAGGGAACCATACCCGGCTCGGTGAACATCCCCTGGACCAAGCTCAACATCACGCACTCGGATCCGTTCACCGTCGCCGACATCCTGGAAGAGCAGCTCGGTGCCCAGCAGCTCGAAGGCTTGTGGGACTTCAGCAGCGCCAGGACGTTGGTGCTGTTCTGCAACGGTATGTGGTGTGGTCAGTCGCCGAGCAACATCCGTTCGCTGCTGAAGCTCGGCTACCCCGCCGACAAGCTCAAGTGGTACCGGGGCGGGATGCAGGATTGGTCGATCCTGGGGTTGACCACGGTCAAATCCAGGTAAACGGACGGGGGCACGGCGGCCGCTCCCGATCCCACCTATACTGTCTACATCGCCAGCCCCGGGTATTGCCATGAGAATCGTACTGCTTTTCCTTTTGTTGAGCGCATCGCTGGTACGCGCGGAAGGTGGTGCGCAGTTTGTCCAGACCCCCTACACCGAACAGAAGGTCCTGTTCGACTTCTATTTCGATGATCCGGAGAAAATCAATTCCGCGCTGTACTGGATCCGTTCCCTGTTGAACCCGCTCATGGGAGCACCCTACGAGATGGCGCCCGAGTTTCTCGACCTCAAGGTCATCATCCATGGTACGGAGATCGTGACCCTGGCGCAGAAAAACTACGATCAATATCGGGATGCCGTCGAGCGCATGCGCTACTACGCGGCGCTCGGCGTCGAGTTCCGGGTCTGTGGCCTGGCGGCCGAGGACTACGGTTATCGGCTGGAAGACTTCTATGAGTTCGTCAAGGTGGTGCCGTCGGCGATTACCGAAATCGCACACTGGCAGCTGCAGGGCTATGCGGTGGTGGCGCCGAACATTCAGAAGAAGATTTTTGCCATCGAGGAGATACGTTAGGGCCTGTTAAGGCTTACCAGATCGCCGCCGGCTGTTCAGGCGACCGCCGGCAGGTCCGGTCCCATGCGTGCGTAACGCCCGCCTCAACGCACCCGATCCAGATTGTTCCGATTGAAATCGCGATCGCTCAGACCCGTGCGGAACCCATAATCGCTCCAGGTGAGCAGCGTGCTCTTGCCGGTCTGATGATTTTCCATGTACATGGAGTGCGCCCGCCAGAACCGATCCAGGTACTGATGATAATCGCTGAAGGTCAGGGTCTTGAGCTTGGCGTTCTTGCGGTCGTAAAAGACCATCTTCTGGGGCCGGTACTCGTCCTTGTCGATCCACACCACCTCCCGAGTGTAGCCGGAGTCTTCATCGACCGGATAGCGTTCGATAACGAAACACTGCAGATCACCACAACTCTCGTCGCGAAGGTACTTGTAGGTGTACTTTTCCACCTCCTGAGAAGCAAGGTCTTCGTAGGCGAACTCACTGCCCATGAAGGGCCCGGACTTGTTGCGCGAGGATATGCGCTTGACGCGCTTTAGCGCGGGCAGATAGAGCCACTGATCGTCCGGGCCGCTCTTGTGGGTGAAACTCAGAAACGCCGTTCCCCGCACATCGGCCGGTTCGTCGAAGATGATCAGGCTCTTGTCGCCGTCATCCCGTTGCTCCAGGGTGCGCACGCGAATGTAACGCGTGCTTTCGTCACCCTGTCTGTTGCGCAAAAGCATTTTCATCGACGCCCTGGAGTCGTGAAAGCCGGTATCGCGCCGATCTGCCTCGATGGCAATTTCGAGACCTTTTTCTTCAGCAGTACCGGCCAGCGCGCTGAAGGACAAGCTCAACAGGACTGGAAGCAAGCGTAGATACATGACTTTCCTTCTTATGACGTTGCTGATAACTGAATTGACAAAGCCTCTTGTCCTTCAACGCGTGTCGGCCGCAGGCATGCGGCGCTCAAGCCTGCGGTGCGAATTCAGGGCGTCCCGCCGAGCGACCGGAACCCTCGTAAATGTATGCCTCAGGGACACGGGAGACAACACCGAACATCGGCGAGCTGCACCAGATCTGCAGTGATGGCGGTACACAGGCTCGTTCCCACCCGCAACCGAGCACGCGCACCTGACGCGGAGCCACGGAATCAGGCCTTCAACGAACGCAGATAGCTCACCAGGCCGCGCGTACAGGCCCCCAGTCGACCGACGTCCTGCGCGTGCTTGGCAATGCCGATGCAGCCCTCCATGGCGGCCATGACGAAGGTGGCCGTGTCGTCGCAGTCGACCTCGCCGCGCAGAACACCGCGCTCCTGCGCCTGCAGCAGCGCGTCGCGCATGGCCCGGCGCCAGAGGTTGAACACCTGGTCCAGACGCCTGCGGAATCCCTCGTCCAGTGGCGACATTTCCTGCGCAAGGTTGTTCAGCGGGCACCCGTACTGGATGATCATTGCCGAGGGTTTCTGCTCGGGCATCCGCTCGATGACGTCGAGAAGCCCCTGCAGAGGGTCGGCGGCCTGCTCGAGGGGCTTCACCCAGATGGACTCCAGCATTGGGGCGATCACTTCCTCGACCACCGCATAGCCGAGCGCCTGCTTGTTCGGAAAGTGGTGATACACCGCCCCTTTGGTGAGCTCACTGGCAGCGGTCACCTCGTCGAGCCGCATCCCCTGAAATCCGTTGCGGTACATTTCGAGAAACGCCGCTTCGAGAATGCGGCGACGCGTCCGGTCGGGCTTGCGCTCGCTTCGAACCTTAGGCTGGGCAGCTTGCATACCTCAATCCGCTGACGGCAAACCCCACCATGATCTGGAGCAGGGCCATCATAAAGCTATTGACAGACATTCCGGCCGGTATGTATGGTACATACCAACCGGTATGAACGCAACTTCGACCCGGTGGACCGCGCAGACGCAGGCCGGGACACGCGAGGTTGTGCAAGCCGCCAACCCCCGACCGGAGGTCTCTGATGAGCACAGTACCGAACCCTGAAATGGATCAGTGGCTGAACCAGAAGCTGGACGAGCTGCTGCCGGCCAAACTCAAGGAAATCGACGAGGCGAAGACGCCCTCCATGGCGATCATCGCCACCAAGGGCACGCTGGACTGGGCCTACCCGCC
>JASFKW010000055.1:0-22264 GCA_050118435.1 Gammaproteobacteria bacterium
GTGGTGAAATGAGCCGCAGCATCACTGTACGCATTCCCACTCCGCTGCGGCCGCTGGCAGGGGGCGCCGACGAGGTTTTGGTCCAGGGTGCCACCGTGGCCGAGGCACTGAACGGCCTGGACGACGCCCTGCTCGAGCGCATTATCACGCCGAAGGGCGAGGTGCGCCAGTTCGTCAATATCTATCTCGGTCCGCGCAACGTGCGTGAGCTGGGCGGCCTGGCGACCCCGCTGAGCGACGGAGACGTGCTGTCCATCATTCCGGCCGTGGCGGGCGGCGGCACCAGCCGTGTGAAACGACAGCGGCTGGCCGAGCTGAGCGCGCGCATTCCGGCGGTGAGCCCGCGCGAGGCGCTTGACCTGCTGCGTGAGGGGGCCGTGCTGGTGGACGTCCGCGAGCCGCAGGAGATCGCCGCGGGCACGCCGGAGGGCGCCCTGCCGCTCGGGCGGAGTTATCTCGAGCTCAACATCGAGGAGGCGGTGCCGGACCGGGACCGCACCCTCGTGGTGCTGTGCGCCGTCGGCCAGCGTTCTCTGTTTGCGGCCGAAGGGCTGCGCCAGATGGGGTATCGGGACGTGCGCAACCTGGCGGGCGGTTTCAACCGCTGGAAAGACGAAGGCATTCCGTTCCAGATTCCGCGCATGCTCGATTCCAGTGCCCGCGAGCGCTACGCACGCCATCTGACCATGCCGGAGGTGGGCGAGGCCGGCCAGTTGCGACTGCTGGACAGCCGTGTGCTGCTGATCGGCGCCGGCGGCCTGGGGTCGCCCGCCGCGCTCTACCTGGCCGCGGCCGGTGTCGGCACCCTGGGCATCGTCGACCACGACGTCGTCGATCGCACCAATCTGCAGCGCCAGATCCTGCACACCGATGCCCGGGTGGGAACATCCAAGGTCGACTCGGCCCGGGCCGCCATCCTGGCGCTCAACCCTTCCATCAAGGTCGAGGGCCACGAGGCGCGGCTGTCCAGCGCCAATGTGGAAGAGATCCTGGGGGGCTATGACCTGGTCGTGGATGGCTCGGACAACTTTCCGACCCGTTACCTGGTGAACGACGCCTGCGTGAAGCTCGGCATCCCCAACGTGCACGGAGCCGTCTACCGCTTCGAAGGCCAGGTCAGTGTGTTCTGGCCGGCCTACGCGGGGCGGCGCGGCCCCTGCTACCGCTGCCTGTACCCGGAACCGCCACCGCCCGAAATGGCGCCCTCCTGCGCCGAGGCCGGTGTGCTGGGCGTGCTCCCGGGCGTAATCGGCCTGCTGGAGGCCGTGGAGGCAGTCAAGATCCTGCTCGAGCAGGGCGATCCGCTGGTCGGCCGCATGCTCTACTACGACGCCCTGCGCGCGAGCTTCATGGAGCTGCACCTGAAGCCCGACCCCGGGTGCCCTTACTGCGCAGACCCAGAGCACTTCCCGGGCTACGTGGACTATGAGGCGTTCTGCGCCGCTGCGGAAGCCGGCTCATGAGTGGTCGCGGGCTGCCAGGCCGTAACACCGCCCTGGAGCCGGGGCCGGAGGCGGCCACCGGCGGCTCCGCCGCCCTGCTGGGTGCCATCGGGAATACACCGTTGGTCGAGCTCGACCTGGTGAAGGAGGTTGCCCCCGCAGCGCGGCTCTTCGCCAAGCTGGAAAGCGCCAATCCAGGCGGCTCGATCAAGGACCGGCCGGTGGCCCGGATGCTGACGCGGGCTCTTCGGGACGGTCGCTGCGGGGGCGGCCGACGGGTGCTGGATTCCTCGTCCGGCAACGCCGGCATAGCCTACGCCATGCTCGGCGCCGCCCTGGGCATCCCGGTCACCCTGGTGGTGCCGGGCAACGCCAGCCGCGAGCGGCTCGACCGCATCCGCGCCCACGGCGCGGAGCTGCTGCTCACCGACCCGGTTGAGGGTTACGACTACGCGCTGCGAGAAGCCCAGCGCCTGGCGGCCGAGCACCCGGAGCGCTACTGGCACTGTGACCAGTACAGCAATGAGGACAACTGGCGGGCCCATTACGAAACCACGGCCCGTGAAATCCTGACCGAGACACGGGCCCGGACCGGGGAGCCCCCCGATGCTCTGGTCGCCGGCGTCGGCACCGGGGGCACGCTTACCGGCGTGGGACGCCGCCTGCGCCAGACCCGGCCCCACACCTTCATCGCATCGGTCATCCCGGACAGCTTCCCGGGCATCGAGGGTCTGAAGCCGCTCGGCGACCCGGGGAACATCGTACCCGCGATCCTGGACGAGTCGCTGATCGATACGCGCGTTCGGGTCACCATCGAGCAGGCAGCCGCGATGTGCTGGAGGCTCGCCGAGAGGGGCCTGTTCGTCGGCCCCTCCTCCGGCGCCTATGTGCACGCGGCCCTGGAAATCGCCGCCAGCGGCCGGTTCCGCACCCTCGTGACGGTGCTTTCGGACACCGGTGAGCGCTATGCCTCGACAGGCATGTGGCACAGACAATAGCGACCCGGTCGCTGCGGGCACGGCGTCCCACCCCGCTGCAACTCCGGCAGTGCTCCAAAGGCGCGACCGCCGGACCGGGAGAGGCAAAGGAGGCAGGGCATGAAGCGGACGCTCAAGGACCTCGAGACCTGTGAGCTCTCGGACCACGAGACCGGCAACCGATACTGCAAACGCTGCGAGACCGGCTATCCCAGGCGCTGTGCCTGCGCCGAACAGGGGCTGATTCACGCCGAAATCGTGAAAGTGAAAGGCAACGGCTTCATGCAGCTGACCCGCTGTGACAAGTGCGGTCAGCCGGCGTAGCAGACGTGGTGAAAATCTCTGCCGAAGGCTGCTGGCGCATGGTACGGGCGATCAGATCGAGCGGCGCAACCGATACCGGTTGTATCGTTTTACCGTACCGAACGCCGGGAATGTCTTGTTCCGTTAAAGGTTGGATGGGCTCGATGCGCCGTCCGCACCGTTCGTTACTCAGTCTCTGCGTTAGTATGCGCGCGAGCTCGGCTCTTGCCAGATTGGCCACAAGTCCTCCCCGTTTTCGTCGAGCCAGCAACGCTCGGGCGCGTTCATCCGGCTAATCTGGACGTTTGGGTGGGCAGCGGTAACAATGGCACCCAACGGCGCTGAACGGGCCGTCACTTTCCGCGGCACGAGGCCAATCCCGCAGTGTGCCGTCAGCCTTTGGCTTTTGCTGTCCCCAGGTGTCTGAAACAGCAGGGAACCGCATGCGGCTGCGCACAACCGTCATCGCCGCTTTGTCGCTTTTGCTCGCGCTTGGCGGCGGCATCATCCATCCTGGGACGGAAGACCTGGGTCGGCATCGCGCTTGGATTGAAGCCGTCGCCTCGCACCACACCGGTCGTGCGCTTTCTATCGAAGGCGAATTTCACCTGACTTTGGGGCGGTATATCAACCTGTCGGCGGACCATATGCGGCTCGCCAACGCTCCCTGGGGCATGCGCCCCGACATGCTGGAGCTCGATGAGGTCAGGCTGCAGGCGGATCTGTGGTCGCTGTTCACCAAGCCCGTCAGGATCCGCTCCCTGTCCCTGGGCGCTGCGCGGGTCAGCCTGGAACGCAATGACCAGCCGCAGACTAACTGGACGCTGACAGAACCTGATTTTGAGCCGTCCCCGCACCGTGCACCCCTGGTCCTCGAGCAGGTGGATACGCGTCAGATAGTGGTGACCCTGCACGGTCCTTCCATGCAGCAACCAGTGGATATACATCTGGACTCCGTACAGGTTACCGAAGACGGGAACAGACTGCTCAATCTGTCGGTGAATGATCGGCTGGGCCTGCACTATATTGTGTGTTGAAACACCAGGTTTCCGCCGTGCCCGCCGAGGGGCGACACTGCGATGTGCGCCGAATGCGGCTGTCACGGTGCGCTGCCAGCTTGTGGGGTGAGGGATAGGAAGTTCTCAGGAGACGAAAATGATGACGATCAACAGTGCGCTCGTTGATTCAATTTGCACCGGATCCCGCGCCGCTCTCTGTTCAGGGCAGCCTTCGCACGGCGTCGGCCGGGGCTCGGCCGTTTTCAGGTCATGCTGTTTTCTCCTGTTGACGCTTGTGTTGCTCGCCGGCTGCGCGACTGTCCCCAAGGACTATCCGCGCACCGAATCGACGGCGTTTCAGGATTACCTGGAGACCGGCGTAGGCCAACTCTTTGAAGAGACGGCGGCGCAGCACCCCGGCGAGTCCGGATTCGCCCTTATCCGCTACGGCAGGCCTGCTTTCACCGCGCGCATTGCGTTGGCCGATCTGGCGGAGAAGACCCTGGATGCGCAGTACTACATCTGGGAGGCGGATGTCACAGGCTGGGTCCTGGCCGAACGCCTGATGAGGGCCGCGGACCGAGGCGTCC
Source organism: Gammaproteobacteria bacterium (assembly GCA_050118435.1). Taxonomy (GTDB): domain Bacteria; phylum Pseudomonadota; class Gammaproteobacteria; order DSM-19610; family DSM-19610; genus Thiogranum. Next base: position 4,311 of record JASFKW010000055.1, read on the forward strand.
GTGTCCGGCTGCTGGTCGATGACATCAACCTGGCGGGGCGCGATGATAATGTCGCCGCCATGGATGCGCATCCGAATATCGAGATCCGCGTCTTCAATCCGTTTGCCAATCGCAGTGCGCGTGTGTTCGATTTTCTGACTGATCTGGGCCGGGTCAATCATCGCATGCACAACAAGATCATGGTGATGGACAACGCGGTGGCAATCGTGGGGGGGCGCAACATTGGTAATGACTACTTCGGTGTCGACACTGATGCCAACTACAGGGACCTGGATATCGCCGCGGCTGGGCCGGTGGTACGGGAGACTTCCAACGTGTTCGACCGTTTCTGGAACGGCCCCTGGGCGGTGCCGATCGCCGCTCTCGTTGATCGACTCTATACCGAGGCAGACCTGCGCAAGATGAGAGAGTGGCTGCGTAAATGGCTTTCTGAGCACGACTACCCCTATCCGCTCGATCAGGATGTGGCGGACCTGCGGTCCGCGCTGAGCTCGATTCGTGACACCCTTATCTGGGCACCGGGGCAAATCGTCTGGGACGATCCGGCAGCCATCGAGCAGGGCATCCATGAAGGCACGATGGTCAAGGCGCTTTTCCGAAAGATCCGGACACTCCAAGAGGAGCTGCTCATCGAGTCGGCCTACTTTGTCGTTCGAGACAGGGCTGTGGAGGTCACCAAACAACTGACCGGGCGTGGTGTTCGGGTACGGATACTCACAAACTCGCTGGCCTCCAACGACGTGATTGCCGCTCACGCCGGCCACGCCAAGCGTCGCGACGAGCTTATCGCGGCCGGTGCGGAGGTGTACGAGTATCGACCGGACTCCAGGATAGGTAAGACGCGGGCCTGGCGGGGTGAATCCAAGGCTGCGCTGCACACCAAGGCGATCGTGTTCGACCGTGAGTCGGTGTTCATCGGCAGCTTCAATCTGGATCCGCGTTCCTCGGACATCAACACCGAGGCGGGACTGTACGTGGAGAGTCCGGAACTCGCCGAGCAACTGGTCGCTTACATGGATGAAGGGGTCCGGCCGGAGAACAGCTACCGGGTGCTGTTGGACGAGGACGGGGACCTTTACTGGGTCACCGTGGTCGACGGCGCGGAGGTGCGCTACGACAAAGACCCGGAGTCGACCTTCTGGCAGCGCTTCGAGGCGGGCTTCATCATGATTCTGCCGATCGAACACCAACTGTGAACCCGCTGCTGTCCCGTTAACTTTAAGAGGAAGGCGAGCCGATCCGTGTTGACCCTTCTTTCGTTGAGCGGATCCCCTCGAGGGAGGGTGTAGAGATCGCGCTTTTCGAACAAGATTGAATAAGGCCACCGCCTCAGCCACGAAGCCCGGTGTCGTGGATTGCGCCGGATTCGGTAGAATACCCGGGACATTCCGGTTCAGAAGCCGCACGGCCTGAACGCGCGGGTGGGCAGAAAGCGGATGCCCGTTTTCGGAATCCGGAGCGATACACAGCTGTGCAGACAACCATGAAAGCCCTTATCAAGCAGCATGCGGAACCCGGCATATGGCTGGAAACGGCGCCCCTGCCCGCCGTGGGAACCAACGAGGTCCTGATAAAAGTCCACCAGACCGGGATCTGCGGCACCGATCTGCACATCTACAACTGGGACGACTGGGCGCGGCGTAACATCCGGGTGCCGCGCATCATCGGACACGAATTCGTCGGCGAAATTGCCGCCGTCGGCCCCGGCGTCCGCGGCTTCGAGCCGGGGGAGCGCGTCACCGCTGAGGGCCATGTCAACTGCGGGCTGTGCCGTAACTGCCGCGCCGGCAAGCGCCACCTCTGTCACCTGGCCATCGGCATCGGTGCCGGCCGCGACGGTGCATTCGCCGAATATCTCCTGGTTCCCGCCGCGAACCTGTGGAAGGCACACCCAGACATCCCCTCGGAAATCGCCGCCATCATGGACCCGCTCGGCAATGCCGTACACACCGCGCTGTCGTTCGATTTGATCGGCGAGGATGTTCTCGTCACCGGCGCCGGACCGATCGGCATCATGGCCGCGGCGGTGAGCCGCTTCGCCGGGGCCCGCCACGTGGTCATCACCGATGTCAACGACTACCGCCTGGCGCTGGCCGAGAGCATCACCGCCTGCCGGACAGTGAACGTCGGGCGCGAGTCCCTCGATGCGGTAGTAACGGAGCTGAAGATGTCCAACGGATTCGACGTCGGCCTGGAGATGTCCGGCAGCCCGTCGGCATTCAACGCCATGATCAGCCACATGTACCACGGCGGACACATCGGGCTGCTGGGCTTTCTGCCGCCGAGCACCGAAATCAGCTGGGATGAGATCATCTTCAAGGGCCTGCACCTGAAGGGTGTCTACGGACGCGAGATGTTCGAGACCTGGTACAAGATGGCGCAGATGCTGCGCAGTGGTCTGGATGTCGCGGGAGTGATCACCCACGTGTTCCCGGTCGCTGAGTATCACGAAGCGTTCGCGGTGGTCCAGTCCGGCCAGTGCGGCAAAGTGCTGCTGGACTGGCGGCGGCCTTCGGATCAATCAGGAAAGTGAGCAATCCATGAGCACCCCGGAAAACCGCTTTCGAGCCGAGCTGCAGACCATCGAGCAACAGGGCCTGTACAAGCGAGAGCGCGTCATCACCACGCCACAGGGCGTCGCGATCGCCACCCGCGAGGCCGGAGAAGTCCTGAACTTCTGCGCCAACAACTACCTCGGCCTCGCCAACCATCCCGAGCTCGTCCGCGCCGCCATCGGGGCGCTCGAAACCCGCGGCTTCGGCATGGCCTCGGTCCGGTTCATCTGTGGTACGCAGGACCTGCACAAGGAGCTGGAACAGGCGATCGCCGATTTCCTGCAAACCGACGACGCCATCCTCTACACTTCCTGTTTCGACGCCAACACCGGCCTGTTCGAGACCCTGCTCAGCGAACAGGACGCCGTCATCAGCGACCAGCTGAATCACGCCTCGGTCATCGACGGCATCCGCCTGTGCAAGGCCGCCCGCTACCGCTATCGCCACGGCGATATGGAGGACCTCGAGGTGCAGCTGCAAGCCGCCGCCGGCGCGCGCACGCGCCTGATCGCCACCGACGGCGTGTTCAGCATGGACGGCGACCTGGCCAGGCTCGACGAGATCACCCGGCTGGCCCGCGAGCACGACGCGCTCGTCATGGTGGATGACTCCCACGCGACCGGCTTCGTCGGCCCGACCGGTCGCGGCACGGCGGAGCACTTCGGCGTGATGGGCCGGATCGACATCACCACGTCCACGCTGGGCAAGGCGCTGGGCGGCGGCTCGGGCGGCTTCACCGCCGCCGCGCAGCCAGTCGTCGACCTGCTGCGCCAGCGCTCCCGGCCCTACCTGTTCTCCAACACGCTCACTCCGGCGCTGGCGGCGGCGGGCATCAAGTCACTGGAGCTGCTGACCCGCTCCGACGCGCTGCGACGACGCCTGTACGCCAACACGCGCTACTTCCGCGAACAGCTCGAGTCCGCCGGCTTCGACATCCGTCCGGGCGAGCACCCCATCGTCCCGATCATGCTCTACGAGGCGCCGCTGGCCCAGCAGATGGCGGAACGGCTGCTGGAACAGGGCATCTATGTCATCGGATTTTTCTATCCGGTCGTCCCCGAGGGCCAGGCACGCATCCGCACCCAGGTCTCCGCGGCCCACGAGCAGGAACACCTCGACCGGGCCATCGGTGCATTCATCCGCGTCGGGCGGGAGTTGGGCGTCATCGGGTAGCCGGCAGAGCCCGCTCATCCGGCTCGCGATCAGGCGGGCTCCGAGGCTGTGGAACTCTTGAACAGGGATTGTCCACCTGCCATAAGCCACTGTGAAAACTCTTATGTGAGCGTTTGCTAACGCACCAAACGCGAATGAGGCCGCTCCGATGCCCGGCACACAGCGACTGATCATTCCTGCGAGATCCATCGACCTCGAAGGTATCCGCTTGCGCTCGTTTACTATACTTAGAAAAAACCCTTAAGCCCGTGAACTGTTGAACTGACGGAGTCCGATTACGCAGCGCGGCAGAATACGGGACGGTGTGTTGAATTGACGCCATCGATGCAGCCGGACTCCAGGAGTCGAGCATGACAGAATCACGCGATGAACTTGCGGTTATTCAAACCCTGGTCGAGCGGTTCGAAAAGCAGAGACTGCCTCGATTGCTCGAGCTCAAGAACAGGGTCGAAAATGGGGAAGCGCTCAGTGACATGGATATCCAGTTCATGGTCCAGGTTACCCTCGATGCCCAGCAAAACAGGTCGCTGATAGAGCGGCACCCGGAATGGCGGAACTTCTGCGCGGAGGTGATCCACCTTTACGAGGAAATCACAGAAATGGCACTCAAGAACGAAACCAAATCGTAGCCGTCGACGATAAGAATCGATTCTGGAGAACGGTCTCGACAGCGCACGCGGCCGCACAGCACTCGCCCGCATGAACCAGATGCACGGCCGTTTCTCCATCGCCGATGAAGATTTGCGGTCCTCCGGCGCATCGTGTGCGGCGCCCTGAAGCCACGTGCCCGTATAGCGAAACGCCTCCCCGATCGCCGACGCCCGCACCTGTTGACCCGGGTCAAGCGATCCACCTACCCCGAAGGCTACAAAATCAGAGAGCTCGGAACCCTCCCGGAATAGCGCCAAGGGCGCTTGCGATATTGGTGGTCACGGCCGGAGGCCACTGCACCACAACATGGTCCTGCGTCAATCGGTGCGGGCAATTTTCACGGAGAAAACCGATCCCTTTCCGAGCTTCGACCGGACACTCACCTCGTGCTGCAGAAGATGGGCGGTGCGGGCGACAATCCACAGCCCGAGGCCGAGGCCCTCGCCGAGGGCGTGCCGCGAATAGAAGGCTTCGAATATCTGCTTCGTTCGCTCCGCGCTGATTCCGGGCCCTGTGTCCCAGACCTGCAGGCAGATGTGGTCGCGCCGATGACGGCAGGCAATCAGGATTTGACCGTTCGCCGTATGCCTGATGGCGTTGGCGACCAGGTTGCGGATCATGCGAGAGAGCATAAGCGGGTCTGTCTTTACGATCGTCGCAGCGGAACAGTTGCGCAGCCGCAGCGTTAGTCCCTTTTGCTCCGCTACGATGCGCGATTCGACCGCGATTTCCTCGACCAGATCGCTGAGCCTGCAGCGCTGCATCGCCGGGGCGATGCTGCCCGACTCAAGCGCCGAGAGGTCCATCAGCGAATTGAGCAGGTCGCAGGTGCTGTCGAGGATCGCCGACAGGCGCGTTGCCAACAGCCGCGCCTTGTCCGTGCTCAACTGTAAGGTGAGTGTATCCAGGTACAGCCGTAGGCTCTGCAGTGGCTGCCGGAGATCGTGGCTGGCCGCGGCAAGGAACACCGACTTCGTCGCGTTCGCCAGGTCCGCCTCGGCCCGGGCGAGCCGCTCCGCTTCTTCGGCCCGTCGCCGCTCGGCGATCTCCTCGGCCAGCTTCCGATTGGCTTGTCGCAGCTCCTCCGTGCGCTCCTGCACACGAGATTCCACATTCTGCAGCAGTTCTTCAAGCTCTGCCGCGAGCCGGCTTCTTTCCAACTGGAGTCTGAGCGCGCGGGTGAGCACCGCGTGCTGATTGCGGGCGAAGAGCGACAGGGCCATGGCGAAGATGAGCATCATGCTGCCCATCGCATAGTGGACCGGGGAGGCTTCCACAAAAAAGCGACCGGCAATGGGAATGACACTGGGCAGCAGAAAGCCATAATACGACGGCAGCGAATAAGAAAGGCCCGCAGCGGCCCCCGCAGCCATCCCGCCCACCACGAATGCGATGAAAATCTGGTATGCATGCTGCTCGGGGAAGAGCGCCACACCACCGAGACCCCAGAGCAGACCGGACAGGATCGCGCCCAGTAGTGCGCGCCTCTCCCACAGGTCCACAGTTGCCGGGGTTGGCGGCTCACGTTTCGACCCGTGCCACCAGGTAAGCAGCCGCACGCCAACCAGTGCGAGCATGGCGAGCCACCAGCCCGCGACATGTTCAACCGGCTTAACCCGGGCGAGCACGAGAGCAGCCAGCGTCGCGTTGGCCAGGTTTACGGCAAGCGCGATGGGGATGTGCCGAAGCACGAGGCGCATGCTCTCGACGCGAACTTCCGCTCTCACAAAGTCCTTTTCCATTCAGCGTGTGCCTGGTTGCCTCCGTGCCAATGGTGCCGATTCAGGTGGATTCGCTCTGCATTCGCTCGCTAAGGAACTGAAGGATAAACGTTATCTGACAAGATGTCGCTGATGATTTTTTGTCGCTACCGGCTGACAGGAATGAAAAGACGGCGGGTCCGCCCGCCGACGCGAATAGAGAACCGGGCAACAATCGCGGCCTGGTCCCGTTGCAGATCCCCGGGACGTGCTCAAGAGCTTTGACATCTCCGGAGCCGTCGCTAAAGAGAGGGCTGTCGCAGGTGACGCCTAAGGCCGAGTCCGGGTGCAATGAATAGCAGGCATGCGGCCTTGTCTCTGCAAGCCGTCGCTCTGCGGGGCCGGCTTGATCCGCCCGGAGCCGCATTCGTCGGCGATCGGGAAAACCGCATCGGCGGGCGTGCTTCAAGCCTGAAGTCATGTGGGTCAGCCCGACTCGAACGGAGCGTTGTTACGAGAGGCCGGCCTTGCGCAAACCCTGCAGGATCCGCTCCCGATCCCCCGGGTCCTTGAACGGGAAGGTCCCTTCGATGCGCCCCAGGGAAAAATCCGGATCCATAGTGGTAATCTGGTCCGCCTCCCATTGCGCATTCTCCATGTCACCGGCCTGAGCGTAAGCCGCCGCCGCCCAGACGTGCAGCCTCTCCGACGCCGGATTTGAAGCCAGGCCCTCCTCGAAAGCCGCCACCGCCTCATCGTAACGGCCCAGAATGTACAGTGCCTGCCCCAGATGCAGTGTGTAGTTATAGGGATGGTGCGGATTGAGGAGCATGGCTCTGCGGATCCGCTCCAGGCCCTCCTCTGGCCGGCCGGCGTGAACCAGCAGGGTTGCAAGCAACAGGTGCGCGTTGGCATAGCTCGGATCGTGCTCGATGGCTTTCTCGGCTTCGACGAGTGCTTTGATGTATTCGCCCAGCTCACGGTAAGCAAGCCCGGTCACGAAATAGGCGACAGGCAGGGCGTCGTTCAACGAGATTGCCCGGTTCGCGAGCTCCAGAGCGCGATGCAGGGATGCCTCACGGTCCTCACTCCAGCCGCTCATGGCGTCATAGGCGTACGTCCAGGCCAGCATGGCATGCGCGAGCGCATAGTCCGGATCATACTGAATCGCCGATTCAAAGAAGGCGCGTGCCTTCAGATTGTCATCCTTGCTTGCGTACAGGTAAAAATACTGCCTGCCCTGCAGAAATGTATTGTAGGCGTCCCAGCTGCGGGTCTGCTGGTAGCTCCGGGGTTCCTCCTCTGTGACTTCCTGGACGCTTGCAACACTGGAGGCGACCTCACGGGCAATGCTGGCCGGTAACTGGAAGACGCCACTGAGGGTGCTTTCAAAGGATTCTGCCCACAACAAGCTGGCATTCTGGGTATCGATGAGCTGCGTATTGATCCATACCTGTTCGCCCGAGCGCCGCACACTCCCACGGACCAGGTAGCGGACGGCGAGCCGCCGCGCAATCTCTTCCAGACTCAGCGACCGATCCTTATAAATGAAGGCCGAATCCCGCGCAATAACGAGAAGCTCGGGATGCTTGGCGAGCCCCGTCGTCAGGTCGTCCGTCACGCCGTCCGCGAAGTACTCCTGCGAAGCGTCGCCGCTCAGGTTCGCAAAGGGAAGCACGGCGATTGAATTCATGATTGTGCCGTCGCCTGCAGCACCCTTGTCACCGGCCTCCCGGGGCATGAACCAGATCGTTGCACCGGCAAATAGGACCCCGGTCAGAACGAGTATGGCCAGCAGAAAACCGATTCCCGACCGTCGGCGTGGCGCCGTCGCTTCGCGCCGCTCCGGGGATTGTGCAGCTGCATCGGGCTCCTGAAGCCATTCTACCGGGGCGATCAGGCGATAGCCTCTCTTTGAAAGGGTTTGAATGACACGCGGGTGACGTGGATCGTCATTGAAGGCCTTGCGTAGCTTCTGAATCGCACCCGTCAGGGCGTCATAGCCTACCACCATCCCGGACCAGACCGCCTTGTCGAGCTCCTGGCGGGTCACCAACACCCCGGGATGCCCCGCCAGGTAGACGAGCAGAGCCATGGTCTTCGGCTCGAGCGTCAGGATTCGACCGTCCCGGCGCATGCGGCTGAGGCTGGGCTCCACGGTCCAGCCATCGATCCGAAAACCAGTGCCGGCGACGGGCCGCGCACCAGGGGGAGGCGCTTTTTCTGCCGAAACGCCGTCGGCAGGTGCCCGTGTCGCCGTCATTTGTCTAACTACCCTGTTGATTTGACTGTCGTCATTTAACGATCAGGAAAGCATCATGCTCTCTCCATAAATCTAGGCCATCCGGGTGCTATGTACAGCTCAAGGACATCGCACGGCAGCCGCGGACGGTGATCGAACCCGAAACTGATCCCATGAGGAAAGCAGCCATGGAAATCCAGGCAACATCATCCGATTTATCTCGCTTATCAGTCGTTTTTATCGCATCACTGTCTTGCTTCGCGGCGCCGGCTGGCGCCGAGGATGGCTGGCAGGAACGGATGCTGTTCAGCCCCTCAGCGCACCAGCTCGAGCTCGAGCAACGCGGCAGAGTCATGATCTACGACGGTATGAAGGACAGCCAGATCCGCCGGGCGATCGACACGCAGTTCGACCGCATCCAGTCCATGATGTTCGTTCGCACGATTGCCACCGATGCGGAGGGTGAGGTCCTGCGCGACGACCAGGGCGGCGATGTCGTGGTCGAGGACGATGGCTGCTGAAACATCGCCGCGGCGTGCGGATCGCCTGAGCATTGAGTGGAGGCACTGTGAAATGCAGATTGCGTCGCGCCATCGAAAGCCGGGGGAAGCCCAAGAGCCCTTCGGAGGAGGAAACCCATGAAGCAGCTACTCATAGCAGGCGCACTGGCCTGCGTGCTGGGAGCGCCCTTGTGCTCGCCCGCAGCCGACGACTTGCTGGTGACTTCCAAGGCGCTGAGACCGGAAATTGCCCTTGAAGTTGCGCAGGCCACGCTCATGGCGTGTCGCGGAGCGGGCTATCAGGTCTCGGTGGCCGTCGTGGACCGTTCGGGCGTTATCCAGGTGATGGTGCGCGACCAGCTGGCCGGCGTCCATACCCTGGATGCGGCCCGGCGCAAGGCCTGGACGGCCGCAAGCTTCAAGGCAAACACCGGCTCGATTGCACAGGCAACGCGGCCGGGGAGCGGACAATCGGGCGCCCGCTTCGTCAGCGATGTCATGATGGTTGCGGGCGGCGTGCCGCTTTATGCAGAAGGCGTGGTTGTCGGGGCGGTTGGTGTTTCGGGCGCCCCCGGCGCTGACAGGGACCAGAAATGCGCAACGGCAGGGGCGTCGACCCTGGAAGAGAAGCTGTTGTTTTAGTTGCGCGAGCAGGGCCCATGACCGCGCCGGACCGCTCTCATCCCTGATGATGCACCGCGCAGGGCTCCTCGAATTCTTCGGGAACGCTGCCGGCGCAGACGCCGCACTGCTGGTTGCTGGCGACGGCGAACTCGATGTTCGTCGGATACGGCAGCTCGTGCTCATCCATGATTTCAACAAATCTCTCCAGCTTTATCCCCTCTCTGAGCCGTGGATTGCGCGCCTTCTCCTGGGCAATGCTGGATACGCGGCGCAGATCATAGTCGTGACAGGGATATACGAGCGTTTCGTCTGGAAGGGTGTAAAGCTTTTCGTGGATGCTCCTGTAGAGCGTGGCCGAGTCGCCAGACTGAAAGTCGGTGCGCCCGCAGGCATCGGTCAGTTGTTCTGTGCCCCTTGATCGACCCACAGCCGCAGTATCGCAATCTCCGCTTCGGTAAGAGGATAGGGTGCACGCATCGATGCATTGAGCCGCCCTTCGACCACCATATTCAGAGTGCTGTGCTGGCTGTCCCCCGGCACAATCACGGGCCCATATATCGTGCCCTTCATCAGCGATTCATAGGATTCCATGCTCAGCCCGCTTTTGAGATAACCCTCCGCCTTGGGTGGTAAATGACATTCAATGCACTTCGCCTCGATGATGGGCGCAACATCCTCCTTGTAGCTGATGCTTTCCTGTGACACGCATCCAGCGAGCGTCAGGAACACGACCGGGTTGAGACTGCCTGACCGGATACGGCTGCTCATGGCGGACACTGACCCGTTGCAGACTCGCATGCCTGGCCGCACAAAGCATCGACATCCACCATGGCCGCCCGAAGATGGGGATTCCAGTCCAGCTTCTCCTCGATTCTCGCGACGCATTCGATTCTCCTCAAGGTGGTCGCCATTTCCTGACGCAGTTTTTCCTTGACAACAGACGGGCCAATGATCGGAATGATCAGAAAACCGGGCTCCATGTGCGCTTCATAGACGACCCGACTGCGCTCATTCATTTCTTCGATATGCCAGTCCGCCGTTCCGGACCGGAAATTGCTGAGCGACGGGACGATCACCGTGTGTACATCATGCGGGGGGTTTTCATGGCAGTCTTCCACCCGATCGAGCTCCATGCAGAAGATAAAGATGCAGTCCACAATGCGGGTCCTGACTCGAACGACGCTGCTCCCGGGCGACGCGAGAATATCGCTTTGTGTAATCGAAGGATTGAGCCGATGTATGTGCACGTAGTCGGTCAGGACCCGGTAGACGTACTCCGCCGGTGCGTCGACGACAGTGACCATGTTTATATGATAGATACCGCCGTTTTCCGAAACCCGGAGCTCCGTGATTTCAACTGCATGGACCCGCACTGCGGCCACACACAGAACGATATGCGCACACGCGCACGCCACCTTCCGCACACTCATCCCTCGAAGCGGTCGCCAGCGCGACCGGAGCATTCGCTGCATCTCCGTTACCCTTGCTGATCACTCTAGCCTAATCCGGCCGTCGACAAAATGATGCGGCGCGTTCCCTGAGCTCCAGCCTCGCACTCGCAGGAAATGCAGCGTCCGACAAATGCGGGGCGATTCGGTGGGACGACTCGCAGCGTGACCGACGACGGGTAGCATAGCACCGGGCCGTCCTCGAGCGCGAAACCGGGGAGCCGGACAGCGTCGCTTGGCCGTGGCGTGGCGGCTCGGTGCGCCCCTGTGGCCAATGTGAATTTTTGGGCTAGGGTCAGAGGTGAGGATTCGGTGGGTGCGATTTCGCCAAGACGAGGCCGGGCCGACAACCACCTCTCACAGGCTCCCACCGCCTGCAACAGGCGCAACCGGTGGATTCGCACTCAGAGGAAGGGCAAACAAAGCCCCGGCACATGGAAACTGCGGAGGTGTGACATGCGCTATGAGCTGTTCTACTGGCCGTCGATCCAGGGACGCGGCGAATTCGTGCGGCTGGCGCTGGAGCAGGCGGAGGCCGACTACGTGGACGTGGCGCGAGAGCGCGGACGCGGCCTGGGCGTGGATGCGATGGTACGCCTGATGGAGGGTCCCGAGCTGGTGCGTCCGCCCTTTGCCCCACCCTTCCTGCGGGCCGGCCGGCAGGTGGTCGCGCAGACCGCCAACATTCTGTACTTCCTGGGCCCGCGCCTGGATCTCGTGCCCACGGCCGAGGCCGCACGCCTCTGGGCACACCAGCTCCAGCTCACCGTCGAGGACCTGGTGGTCGATGTACATGACACACACCATCCGGTGGCGATGACACTGTACTATGAGGACCAGGAAGGCGAGGCGAGACGCCGCGCGAAGTTCTTCACCGAAGAGCGGGCGCCCGAGCTTCTCGGTTACTTCGAACGCGTGCTGCAGCGCAACCCCGGGCGCCGCGGCTATATGGTGGGGCGCCGCCTCAGCTATGTCGATCTGTCGATGTTCCAGATCGTCGAAGGCCTGCGCTACGCCTTTCCCAAGGCCACGGCGCGCCTCGAACCCGACATCCCCGGGCTGGTGGCCCTGCACGATCGCGTGCTAAACCAGCCGAACGTCGCCGCCTATCTCAGCTCCGAACGGCGCCTGCCGTTCAACGAGGACGGCATCTTCCGACACTATCCGGAGCTGGATGCCTGAAGCCGGCCACACTGGCGGTCAGTGCGGAACGCGAGCGTCGTGAAGGCCTCTTCGAAAGCCCGGCAATCTCTACCGCCCGGGCGCCCTGCCGTCAGCAGGGAAACGCGGGGAAATGCTCCGCACCGCTTCGGGATGGCCACCGCGCAATCTCAGGTTACGCCCGCCCCTAAGCCCGGGATGCGGAAACAGCACCGGCGCCGCGGGAACCTGCGGCCACGGCAAGCTTCTGCACCGCCCGCAGCGCCACCGACAGCATCGCGAGATCGGCGCCGGCCTGGGACTTGAGGTCCGCGACGAGCGCCAGCCAGGCATCGACCGCTGCATGGTTCTGGTGACGCCAGGCGTCCAGCCTGGAGGCGGCGGACGCCGCGGGCATGCCCTGGGTGATCACGGCCACGCACAGCGTGCGATGGTGCTCGAACAGATCATCACGGAACGCGGCCCGCGCCCCGGCGACCCAGCGGTCCTGGGTCGGCAGGGCGACGATTCGCCCGGCCAGCCAGTCGAGCTCCAGCGCGGCGCCCAGGGCGAAATAGGCTCGCGCCGCTTCGGCCACCTCCATCCCGCACGCCTCGGCTGCCTCCACGACATCCAGGGCGCGTGACAGGCTGTCGAAACCCGCCACCCAGAGGGCCAGGTCGGTCGGCACACGCTCCTCCTCCAACCGCCCGGCGGCCTCTTCCAGTGCCGCCCGGTCGACTTCGCTCACCAGCTCCGGCAGCCGCCCACCGAGCTCCTGAACGCGCCCACGGTAGCGCTCGATCCGTCTGGCCACCTCCACGCGTCCTCCCCCTTGTTTGAGTAGCCAGCGGCTGGCCCGGGCAATGAGCCGGGCACCGGCGGAGAGCATCTCTCGCTGCACCGCGTCGGCCACCCCGGTATCGAGTCGCGCCACGGCCGACCACAGCCGGCGCATGCCATAAACCTCCCAGGCCACGTGGTAAGCGCGCGCGGCTGCCGCTGCGTCCGCGCCGAGGTCCTCCTGGAGACGGAACACAAACGTGGCGCCCATGCGATTGATCAGCCGGTTGGCAACCGTGCTCGCGAGGATCTCGCGGCGCAGGCGGTGTGCGTGGATGCGCTCGCGGTAGCGCTCCCGCAGCGGCTTGGGGAAATAGCGTTCGAGCTCTGCCTCCAGGCAGGGTTCCTCCGGCAGATCCGACGCCAGCAGATCGTCGTACAGGGCCTGCTTGGCATAGGCCATCAGCAAGGCGATCTCGGGGCGGGTCAGCCCTTCCCCCGCCGCCAGGTGCTCGCCCAGGGCCTCCTCGTCGGGCAGATGCTCGAGGCTGCGATCCAGCCGTCCGCTCTGCTCCAGCGCGCGCATGAGCCGTGCGTGCACCGGCAGCAGCTCCGGTGCGCGGAGCTCCTGGAGCCCGATCGAGCACGCCTGCCAGTAGCAGTCCTGGAGCACCAGCCCCGCCACCTCGGCCGTCATGTCCTCGAGCAGGCGGTTGCGTTGCTTGAGGGTCAGGTCGCCTTCGACCACCACCCGGTCGAGCAGGATCTTGATGTTGACTTCGTGGTCCGAGCAGCTCACGCCGCCGGCGTTGTGAACGAAGTCGGTGTCGAGCCGGCCGCCGCGGCGCGCGTACTCTATGCGCGCACGCTGGGTGAGGCCGAGGTTGCCGCCTTCGCCGACCACCCGGCAGCGCAGGGCGGCTGCCGTGATACGCACGGCGTCGTTGCCCCGGTCGCCCACATCGCTGTCGCGCTCATCGGTGGCGCGCACATAGGTCCCGATGCCGCCGTTCCAGAGCAGGTCAACGGGGGCGCGCAGCAGCGTCCGGATGAGATCCGCGGGCGTCAGCGTTTCGCTGCGAGTCCCGAGCACGGCGGAGGCGCGCGCGGACAGACGCACCGACTTGAGGCTGCGGGAATAGACGCCGCCACCCTCGGAGATCAGCTCCGGACTGTAATCGGCCCAGCTCGAGCCGGGCTGCCTGAACAGACGCTCGCGCTCGTGCCGGCTCACCTCCGGATCCGGGTCCGGATCCAGGAAAATGTGACGGTGATCGAAGGCCGCGACCAGCTTGACGTTGTGCGAGAGGAGCATCCCGTTGCCGAACACGTCGCCGGACATATCACCAATCCCCACGACGGTGAACGGCTCCCGCTCGTAGGCGATGCCGGCGGCCTGGAAGTGCTGCTTGACGCACTCCCAGGCGCCCCGGGCGGTAATACCCATGCGTTTGTGATCGTAGCCCGCCGCCCCGCCGGAAGCGAAAGCGTCTCCGAGCCAGAAGCCGTAGCCGGCGGCAACCTCGTTGGCGGTATCGGATAAGGTGGCAGTGCCCTTGTCCGCCGCCACCACCAGATAAGGGTCATCGTCGTCGTAGCGCAAAAGGTCCGGGGGCGGCAGACAACGGCCGTCGCTCAGGTTGTCGGTCAGATCGAGCAACCCGGAAATGAGCTGCCGGTAGCAGGCCAGCACCTCCCCGGCCAGGTCGAGGCGCTGCGCCGGTGGCCGCTTGACCACAAAGCCCCCCTTCGCGCCGACCGGGACGATCACGGCATTTTTCACCATCTGCGCCTTCATGAGACCGAGGATCTCGGTGCGGAAGTCCTCGCGCCGGTCCGACCAGCGCAGCCCGCCGCGCGCCACCTTGCCACCGCGCAGGTGCACGCCCTCCATGCGCGGAGAATAGACGAAGATTTCGAGGGCGGGCCGCGGGTGCGGCAGTCCCGGAATCTCCGGCGGCCTGAGCTTCAGGGCGACATAATTCTTGGGCAGTCCGTCCGCGTTTCGCTGGTACCAGTTGGTGCGCAGGGTGGCCTGCACCAGGCTGAAGAAGCCGCGCAGGATGCGGTCCTGGTCGAGGCTTTCCACCGCGTCCAGCGCTTCGTGCAGGCGCGCGACCAGACGGGTCGCCTGCTGCGCCGCCTGCTTGAGACGTCTGGGATTGAACCGGAGCTCGAAGAGCTCGACCAGCATTGCGGCGATCTCCGGGTTTGCGGCTACCGCTTCCTCCATGTAGGCCTGGCTGAAGGTGAGCCCGGTCTGACGAAGGTAGCGGGCGTAAGCCTGGATCAGGCCCACCTGGCGCCAGTCGAGCCGGGCTTTGAGCACCAGGCGGTTGAAGCCATCGTTCTCCACCTGGCCCCGCCACACCTTGGCGAAGGTCTCCTGAAAGCGCTCGCGAACCTCGCCGCGATCCGGCGGCTCCCCGCCCTCGTAGGCAAGGCCGAAGTCGTGAACCCACAGCGCCGGCGATCCCCGCCGCTCGACTTCGTAGGGACGTTCATCCTGCACCGTCACGCCCATGTTCTCGAGGACCGGGAGGACGTGTGACAGTGGCAGCGGGCGGCCGTAGCGGAATACCTTGAACCGCAGCGCACCGGGCGTCGCCTCCAGGGAGGCATACATGCTCATGCCCAGATCGTTCTCGGCGCTCAGCTCCTCCAGATGCTCGACGTCGCGCACCGCGATGCGTGCCGGAAAGTCTTCCCGGTAGCCGGCCGGGAAAGCCTCGCCGTAGGCCTCGAAGAGCGCGCTGCCGCGCTCCTCACCGAGGTGCTCCAGCAGCGCGCTTTGCAGGTGGTCCTCCCAGGACTGGATCGCGTCGACCAACCGCGCCTCGATCTCCCGAAAGTCGTACGCCGGGATCTCGCCGGGCCGCGTATGTACCGTGAACAGGATGCGCGCCAGAATCGATTCCGAGATGCTGACGGCGAACTCGACGTCGGTGCCGTTGAGCGCTTCCTTGAGAATGGCCTGCATGCGCTTGCGCACGGCGGTGTCGTATTGCTCGCGCGGCGCGTAGACCAGACAGGTGATGAAACGCCCGTAGAGGTCCTCGCGCAGAAACAACCGCGGGCGCTGCTCCTCGGCCAGATGCATGATGCCCGTCGCGATGCGCAGCAGATCCTCCGCGCGGATCTGGAACAGCTCGTCGCGCGGATAGGTCTCGAGGATGTGCACCAGGGCCTTGGCCGAATGGCTGTTGGGCTCCAGATCCGCCCGCTCGAGAACGTGCGCGACCTTGCGACGCAGCACCGGAGTCTCCTGCGGCAGCTGGCTGTAGGCCCGGGATGCGTAGAGACCGAGAAAGCGATGCTCGCCGCAGACCTGTCCCTCGGCGTCGAAGCGCTTCACTCCCACATAGTCGAGGTTGACCGGGCGGTGCACGGTTGCACGGGAATTGGCCTTGGTCAGCATCAGCAGCTCCGGCAGACGTGCCCGCGCGCGAAGCGGCAGCGGCAGGCTGGAGAAGGCCCGGGACATCCGCGTGCCGGCCTGCTCGCGCAGAATGCCCAGACCGGAGCCGGCGACGACGCTCAGAGCCTCGTCCTCGCCTGCACCGGTCAATGCGTAGGCACGGTAGCCGAGAAAAGTGAAGTGCTGATCCCCGAGCCAGCGTAGAAAGGCGACCGTTTCGCGGATCTCGGCTTCATCCAGCGGCGGCGGGTGGTCTTCAATTTCGTCGACCACGGAAGCGAGCGTCTGGCGCATGGGCTGCCAGTCTTCCACCGCCCGGCGGACGTCCGTCAGCACCCGGGTGACCTCGGCATGAAGCCGCTCGAGTCGGGCAGGATCGGTCTGGCGCACGATCTCCAGATGCAGCATGCATTCCCGCTTCAGCTGCGCGCCGGCGCCTTCCCCCGGCGGAGCAGCCCCCTCCGGAATTCCGATCAGGCGGCCCTCGGCGTCCCGCCGAACGCGGACAATCGGATGAATGATGTGGAGAACACGGAGCCCGTACCGGTTTACGGCCATGCGCACCGAGTCCACCAGAAAGGGCATGTCCTCGAGGACAATCTCGATGACGGTGTGCGGGCATTCCCAGCCCATCGTCTCCAGGGTTGGGTTGTAGACGCGCACAAGTGTCTGGCCCGGCCTGCGCCGCCGGGCGAAACCGAGATGCGCGAGCGCGGCCCCGTAGAGGTCGAGCCGGTCGCGGACTTCCAGGACACGCAGGGGCACCCTGGCGTAGTAAAGTCGGACGAAGCGCGAGGGCAGATCGGCCTGGTCTTCGGGAAAACGCTCATGGACCAGCGCCTCGAGTCGATCGAGAAGCTTGCCGTGGGCGCTGGGAACGTCTCTGGTCATGGACACAGCATCCGGTCCACCCCGATGGGTGGGCCTTTGTCCGGGCCCATCGCGGATGGGTTGCTGCGCAGCAGGCAGCAACGCGACGGCCGGGTGGTTGTTGAGAGGCCCTGCAGAGAAGTTTAGCCCAATCCGGCTATGCCCCCGCCGCCCCCTGCATTAAACAGGGGACAGACCACGGTCTGGGGTGCAGCTTGTCCGGGTAGTCAGGGCACAGATTATCCCGAACCGTGGTCTGTCCCCTGTTTCTCCATAGCTCAATTCCGGGTGACGTCCTTGATCCAGCTCAGCGCCGCGGACACGTTCGGGAAACCGACGGTGCTGGTTAGCAAAATGGCTGCATGTCGGATTTCTTCATCCGTGGCGCCCACTGCTCTGGCTCGCCTGACGTGGCTGTGGACGGCACCTTCCGATCGCAGAGCTATCGCGCCGGCCATTTGAATCAGATGGGCTGTCTTTTCATCCAGTGGTCCGGAATCCTGGGCGGCCTCGCCGAGTGCGTCGACAGCGTCCATGAGTCTGCCGTAATCCTGCTTGAGCTGAATGAACCACTCCGGGTATGCATCTTCTGACATGTAAGGTCTCCTGTTCTCCGCGCATTGAGTGGGAAACGCCGTCTTAACCCTTCCGGGCCGGGGCGGGGGCACAGAGAATCTTTAGCACAGGGAAGGGTGTATTGCGAGAACGGCAATACTCGACACACCGCTGCAGGAAGCAGAAAACCGTAAACCGCGCAAGCCGGGGACAGACCACGGTTTGTTGCTGTGCCTCGCAGGAAGGCTCTCGCAAACTGGGGACAGACCGCGCTTTCTTGTCGCGCGTTGCAGGA
>JASFKW010000056.1:0-22228 GCA_050118435.1 Gammaproteobacteria bacterium
TACCCCGAGGTTGTTTAAATACCCAGTCCACTTTTACAGTCGGTGTCGATAAAGTCACCCTGCAGATTAAAACAAATTGATTACAAAAGCTCGATGCAGAATTCGGCGGCCCAAGGCCGCTTTTTTTGTGCCGTTCAGAAACCTCGGACCCGCGGCGTTTCCTGTCTCTGGGGAACGGCGAGGCCTGGCCGAACCTCCCCGTCCACGCCGCTTCAAGGGCGTGGCAATTCGCTGACATTGAACGGCACATAACTCGGAACTCTAGCCAAGTCTCGAATTTGGGTAGCCAAACAGCTCTCGGGTGGATCCAGATCGGTTAGTTTTGTATGCGAGTACAGCCCGGCCATTCGCAATATGCAGCAAGATGATTTTATGCGGATGACCACTGGCCGGCTTTTTTCCCGTTGAGGACCCACCAACCATATGCGCCCAGGGGCACGCTGAACGGCGAGTTTCGGGCCGGCCCCACTCATTCCCGATCCCTGCTGTCAACTCTCCCGAAAGTGCTCATTTTCGGGAAAGTCAGTGCGCCAGGGGGTCGACCAAATGGGGGGACTTACGATCAGCCGCGGAGTCAGAACCGAACGTCTTGAATGGGAAAGAGGTCTACACATGCCGCCAAGGTCTATCAAACCATCGCACTCCGCCGCCTGATGGATGAAATACTCGCGCTGCCACCGACGCCACGCATTGCCGGCGCGCCGCTGTTCGTCAATCGTCTGGGGGAGCCGTCTCAGAGAGAGAACGAGACGGCGCCCGCGCGGTTCGGCAACCAGCGGACGATGCACTATACTCAGACTCCATGCTGAAATGGGACGACATCATCCGACTCGCCCGCGAGGGCAACCCGCCGCCGGATCACCGCGTGCAGAAAAGCGACGCGGAGTGGCGGGCGCAGCTCACGCCGGAGGAGTACCGCATCACGCGCCAGAAGGGCACCGAGCGACCCTTCAGCTCGGAGCTCTGCAGCCTGCTGGAGCCCGGTCGCTACGCCTGCGTCTGCTGTGACAGCCTGCTCTTCGATGCCGGCGAGAAGTTCGAATCCGGCACGGGCTGGCCGTCATTCACGCAGCCGGTCAAGGCGAATGCCATTGCCTATCAGGTGGACGACAGCCACGGGATGCGGCGTGTGGAAACCCTCTGCAACACCTGCGACGCGCATCTCGGGCACGTGTTCCCGGACGGTCCCGCGCCCAGCGGGTTGCGCTATTGCATCAATGCGCTCGCCCTCAGAAAAAAGGCGGAGCGGGCGCAGGCGAAGGCCACTTTCGGCGGCGGCTGCTTCTGGTGTACCGAAGCGCTGTTTCAGCAGCTGGCCGGGGTGAGCCGGGTAGAGAGCGGCTACGCCGGCGGCGATGTGCCCGATCCGGGATACGAGCAGGTCTGCTCGGGCCGCACCGGACACGCCGAAGTGGTTCAGGTCACCTTCGACCCGGCCGTGATTTCCTACGCCGACCTGCTGCGCATTCATCTCAGCACCCACGACCCGACGACGCTCAATCGGCAGGGCGCCGACCGGGGCACGCAGTACCGGAGTATCATCCTGGCTCACGACGGCGACCAGGAAGCGATCGCGAGACAGGTGATCGCCGAGATGGCCGCGGCCTTCGATGATCCGATCGTCACCGAGGTCAGACCCTTCGAAGCCTTCTACCGGGCCGAGGGCTATCATCAGGACTACTATGCGAGCAACCCGCGCCGGCCTTATTGCGGCGCCGTGATTTCCCCCAAGCTGCAGCGCTTTCGCCAGCTGTTCAGGGACAGGCTCAGGGAGGACGCGCTCGCCGTCGATGAATGACGACGGCGTCGGCGCCCGGCCTGCTACCTGCCCCGTTCAGCCTCCGTTCAGGAACCTTTTCATATATTCATAGCCCCGAAAGCGGCACCACCCGCGCGTCGGGGGTCAATCCAGAACGCGTTATTGCGGAGGGGGCGCGCCAATGAAGACCTTGACGATTCGTGACCGGGACTGCAGGCGAGAGCTGGTGGCGGGGCTGCTGAGCGGCTGTCTGCTGCTCCTGCCGCCGACCGTGCAGGCGGCGCCGCAGGCACCGACCATCCAGCTGTTTCCAACGACAGTTCTGGAAGAGATCAAGCACACGGGCAATGTCGCGGCCGAGATGGAAACCGGCCTGCAGACGATCATCGGCCGGCTCGACGAGCAGCAGAAGCTCTACATTCAGAGCAAATGCGAGGGGAACGAGGGCGACCCGGGCTGTGAGCAGATCGCCCGGCAGATGGGAAGAAGCTACCTCGAGATGCTGAACATCATGGCCGACCGGCTGCCGGAGATGGAAACCGCGGTCAACAGCACCTCGGCCAGCCTGGAGAAGCGCATCCGCAGGGAGCTCGGTCAGAAAAAGACCTCCTGGACCCTGCAGGAGCTGCTGGTCGGCGCCCAGTCCGATAGCGCAGACCGGCCCGACCGACCGGTGCTGCGGGGCCGTTCCGGGATGCGGCTCAGCGACCGCTTTCACCAGTATTACCGGCTGGTGGCGCGCTCCGGCGGCGAGGTCAACTCCTCGCTCGCCGTGATCGCCTCGGATATCTATCTCGACATGCAGGAGACCTCGGGGCTGATCGCACGGACCCGCGAGGAGATCAGCCGGGCCACCCTCATGGAACAGCTCAACCAGTCGTTCGGCACCATCACGCCGGAGATGCAGGAGGTCGTGGCGGGCGTGAAGTCGATCCTGTTCGGAGAGGAAGAGGCGCTGATGCCGATGACGGCACCGCCGGCCAGCCAGCCCGAGCCGGCCTACGAGAGCCCGCTGAACCTCTGAGCGAGCACCGATCAACCCGTCATGCTGAGCAATCATGACGAAGCGGCCCGATTGAGCGGTTCATTGCCAGGAACGAAGCGACCAAGGGGCCCGATCAAGCCGTCATCGAGGAACGAAGTGACAAAGCAATCTCCGTCCCGGTCGACCCCGATGGTGACGCGCTCCGCCCCCGTGCCGCCCGAAACACCGGCGCCGCGCAGCCGCCGACACGCGTATCCCGCGCCCTCACAGCCTGCCTCGCAGGCAGCAATTCAACAAACCGGGGGGACCCCGCCATGAAAACACCGTTGAAATCCATCGTCACGCCGGCGGCCGCCGCGGCGGCCCTAGCGACCCTGCTCACCGCCTGCAACAGCAGCCCGCCCCGCGCCACCGCGTGCAGCCTGCCCGAGGGGCCCGACCTGGACCGGGCCATCAGCGCCGCGCGCTTCGACCTGGAGACCGGCTGCGAACAGCAGTTCGATGCCTACTTCCAGCGTCTGCTGAACATCGCCGAGGGCGATCCCAAGAAGGATAACAAGGCTGCCTTCAGCGAGTTCCTGCTGTGGGCCAACGAAGAGGGCCTGTTGAGCAAGCGCCAGGCCCGCGAGCTCTACACCCGCTATTTCGGTGTCAAGTACGTGACCCTGATCAGCGACTACAGCGTCTGCGCCCAGACCTGCCCGCGCCGCGCAGAGGTGATGCGCGAGATGAACCGGGAGCTGGTCGACAAGGAGCAGGGACTGCTCAAGGTCAGCGCGGACCGGCGCGAATACTACCGGGCCAACCGGCTGTTTCAGGAGACAGAGCTGGTCCTGGAGGCCACCTGCGAGGCCTGCGGGCCGATCGAGTAGGCGGTGATGCAGGCGCAGAACCGCCACGGCTTTGTCTCCGGCATGCTCCTCGGGGTGGTGATCAGCCTGGTGGTGGGCCTGATCGGCGTCTACCTGCTGGTGGTGCTGGACGTTGTTTCGGTGTCGGTGGTCGACAGGCCCGGCTTTCAGGCCCTGAGCGACTGGATGCGCCGCAACCTTGGCCTGTCGGTGCTGCCGTTCACCGTGACCCTGGGCCTGTATTTCCACGCCCTGCGCGCGCTGGCGCGGCGGCTGGATCAGCGGTCGCCGCAGAATGAAGTCGCCCAGCTGGAGCATCTCACCGACGTCTGGACCAGCCTGTTCTTCGGCATCGGGGTGATCTGGACCGCCATCGGCATGCGCGGCGCCCTGCTCTATGCCATCGGCGATCCCGCCGTGGCGGCGGAGTCCGGGGCTTTCGCCATCCTCACGCGGCTGGTGGACGGCGGCATCCTGACCGCGCTGACGACCACTATCGTCGGCGGCGTCGGCGGTTATCTGATGCGCGTGGTCAAGAGCTCCTGGCTGGGCACGCGGCTGAGCCGGTATTACGAGGAACAGGAGCAGCGGCACGCGGCACAGGTCGAAACCCTGCTGCGTGAAATCCGGGAATCCATCGGTGCAATCGGCCCGGGTGGCTCACCTGCGGCGTATGAGCTGATCGAAGAAAAATGATGCGCCGCCGTCGCAAATACACCGCGGCAACCGGAAGCGACACCGATGCGCTGCAAACCGATGTCATGCGTTTCATGTCCATCCTCGGTCTGTGCCTGATGGCCGTGTTCGCTCTGGTGCAGAGTCTCCCGCTGCACGAGACGGCCCTCGCCCGGCCCGAACCCGAGGTTCAGAGGCTGCAGCAGAAAATCGTATCCCAGCAGCAGCGTGCGCGGGCTCTTGAAACCGAGCTCGACCGGCTCAGCGCGCAGCTGCGAAGCACGCAGGAGCGCGAAAACGGTGCACAACGGGCACTGGCGTCGGCCCGCGTGCAGCTCAGCCTGATCGGTGAGCAGGCGCAGCAGGCACGCAGCGACCGCGATCGCGTGAACGCCGAGCTCGAGCGGCTGCGGCAGCAGCTGGCGCAGGTCCGGAACGCGCTGGCCGGAATCGAGCAGACAGCACGCGACAGGGCCCGCTCGCTGCAAGAGACCCAGGAGCGGCTCCACGAGCAACGGAACAAGCTCGATGACATCGCGCGGCGCGCAGACGCACTGCAGGCCGAACGGCCGGGTCCCTCGAGCGATGCGCCGCCATCACCCGCCTCAGAGACACGCGGCTTCACCCTGAGATTCGCCTCCGTCGAGGCGCTGGAACGCCTGGTGGCGACGAAACGGGTCAGCCTGTACGCCATGTCTGGAAAACAGGCCTGGCGGCTGCGGCTCTCCGCGGGCAAGCCCGTGTTCGCGTCGGCGCAGCCGCCGGGCTGGTTCCACGAGATGGCCGCATCGACGGTGCCGGTCGACTACACCCGAACGCTGGACACCTCAACGGGCGGCTCCGCGCCGTCCCCGGTCGTCTGGGGCGTGCAGCTTCCCGGCGCGACGACTCAGCAGATCGCAGCCCTGACCCGCAGTGCGGCGGGGGGTAGCCTGGTCATCGGCACCGACGGCCGCGTGCGGCTGGAGCCGGAG
The DNA here is from genome assembly GCA_050118435.1 of Gammaproteobacteria bacterium. GTDB lineage: Bacteria > Pseudomonadota > Gammaproteobacteria > DSM-19610 > DSM-19610 > Thiogranum. The sequence continues at coordinate 5,245 of JASFKW010000056.1, forward strand.
TGAGCCGGCATGAGCGGTGTATTGAGCCTCCTGGTCAGCCTGGGCGCGCTGCTTTCGGTCGGCTGCGCACAGCAGCCGCCGCGCCCGGCAGAGGGCGATGCGTCATCGCTGCAGCACTGGCTCGACACGGAGCTGGCCCCTTACCTGGCCGAACAGCTCGCCGAGCACCCCCGGTTCAAGGGCGAGTCTCTCATCCTGGTGAGTCTCGACGGCCCCGACATTCAGCCTGAGATCGACGGGCTGACCCGCCGCCTGCGCGACCAGCTGATGGACGACCTGCTCGCCGAAGCCGGCGTACGGCTGCCCTGGCAGGCACAGCAGCGCCAGGCCGAGCATCATCGCCGGCTGGATCGGGTCAGCTGCCAGAGAATCCGCGACGCGGACTATTACGTCGGCATCGAGATCAGCCGCAGCGCGACGGCGCGTTATCGGGTTTCGGTGCGCGCCCTGGACGTGCGGGCCGGCGAATGGGTCAGCGGGTTCGGCCAGAGCTGGTCCGGCACCCTGACGCCCGGCGAGCTGCGCGCCCTGCAGGAGCGCCGCAGCGACGAATCCCTGCGCGGCCTCAGGGTGCTGCCCTTCAGCGCCGAGGAGCCGGACCTGGCGGCCAGCTACCTGGCCAACAACCTGAGCTGCCTGCTGCGCCAGGGTGAAGAGGAGGACCTGGTGATCTACGTGGAATCCCTGCAGTCCGATGAGCCGGGGCTGAGCACGCTGCTCGATCTCATCGGCAACAACCTCTCGCGTTACCGCGAGGTGCGCGTCACGGATGTCCGCAAGGAGGCGGGCTTCCTGCTTTACGGCGAGGTGCACGAGGTTCAGGCGGGCCTTTATCAGGTCTGGGTCGTATTGCGGCCCAGAAACTCCGGCGAGCACCTGGCCGGCATGGACACCGCCACCTACGTTCGTGTGTCGTCGACGGCCGGCGGAGTTGCGCGGAGTCGAAAACCGGCCATCGCCGGCATGGAGCTGGTACGGCGCACGCACCGGGGCAGCGGCGCTGCGGGCTGCGAGGGAGACCGGGCTGACCGATCCGGCGGCGACCGGGCAAACGACTGCCCGGAGCTGGAGCTGACCGTCGAAGGCGCCGACCGGGTCTTCGTTTTTGTGCACGGGATCCTGGACGGCGCCAGCCGCCTGTCATCCGGAGACTGCAGTGAAGCGGATGAAGGCCCGGCGGCTATCCAGGTGAAGCGCAGGTATCGATTCCCGGCCGCGCGCTTTTCGCCGTCGGACTGGCCGACGGTCTACGCCATCGCGGTCAGCGGGCCAAAACTCGCGGGACGGCTCGAAGCGCTCCTGCAGGCCCTGCCCGACGCCTGCGGCAGTGCGTCCGGCCTGCGCGCCGGTGACGATGCGCTGGATCCGTGGTTGGATGAGCTCGACCGACTGATTGCGGCCAACGGCGAGCAGGCGGTCTGGACAGCGAGGCGCATACCATGATGCGGGCAATCGGCTTCCTTGCGGGTGTTGCTCTGACCGTCGCAGGATTTCTGCTGGTCCTGGATACCCTGCAGGGTCCGCAACCCGAGACCCGCGCGGCTGCTCCGGCCACGGGCCAGGCGGAACCCGCGTTGGCAGCGACCGCAGACGCGACCGCGGATGAGACGCACAGAAATCCGCCAGACGTGCCCCTGCCCGCCGGCGACGCGCCTGAGCTGGGCGACTCCGACCCGGCCGGCCTCGCGGCGAGTGCGCCCGACCGTGGCGGGGTTGAGGGTCCGGCGCTTGTTGGCGGAGATGAGGACACGACCGGAGAAGTGACATCCGAAGACCTTTCGGAGGTGCTGGCGGCGGTAGCCGAACAGGTGGACGCCCCCCGGGCGGCCACCGACCCTGACCCGGCAAGCCCGGCCGCCGACACCGATCCTTCCGGCCAGCTCGAAGGCGCCCCGCCCGAGCCCATGCCGGGCGCGGGTGTACAGGCGCGGGCAGGCATCGAAACGAGCGGGACGGGCAGCGCTGCCGACACCGACAGATACCTGTTCTGGAGCCCGTTTCGCAGCGCGTGGTCGGCGCGGGGGTTCGCCCGGCGGCTGACCGCGGCCACGCAGGTGCCCGTAGAAGTCGTCGATGCAGGGCCGGGCAGGTACCGGGTGGGCTTCAGCTACCGCGACGAGGCGCAGCGCCGGGTGTGGATCAGCCGCATCGAAACCATCACCGGTCTGCAACTGGAATAGCCATGCACCGGCCGGAAGCCACCCTGCTGCTCTGTCTTTCCCTGCTCCTCGCCGCCCCGGGGATGGCCAGGACCGGCGCTGCGATCGACGCCGAGGCGCTGGAGACCCGCTGGAGGAGCTTCGCGGCAACGGCGGAGCAGACCCGGCCGGCGCTGGACTTCCCTTACGCCCACTGTTTCAAACGCGCGGCCGCCGCCCACGCGCTGCCGGAGACCCTGCTGCTGGCGGTTGCCCGGGGTGAAAGCGATTTCCAGCCCACCGCACGGTCGCACGCCAATGCCTATGGCCTGATGCAGATCCTCTGGCCGGGCACGGCAAAACACCTGGGGCTGACCCGACTGTCCGAGCTGCTGGAGCCCTGCACCAACGTCGAGGCGGGGGCGCGGTATCTCAAGGAATTGCTGGAACACTACGAGGGCAACCTCCACCGTGCGCTGGCGGCCTATAACTACGGCCCCTCGCGGATCCCCGTCGCCGGGGGCAAGCTGCCGGAAGGCGCCCTGTGGTACAGCGGCTATATCCTGCGCCATCTCGACTACGTCATGAACGCCGGCGGCAAGGCGCCCTCGAGCGCCGCACCCCGACCCTACGGGGATCAGGACCGTCTGTTCATTATTCACTTCGCCCGCCCGTACCGGGCAGCGGCCTTTGTCGACAGCCTGCAACCGAGCTTCGGCGACATCCGCCTGGACTGGTTTCGGCGCCCGGAGGGCGGCTTCGATGTGGTCATGCTCTATGCCGGCAAAAAGGAGCTGGGGCGTGGACGGCGGCTGCTTTCGAGCCTGGGCTTCTGAGTGCCATGAAACGCGGCCTGCAACGAATCATCCTCTTGTGCCTTTCGGGTGCGCCGGCTGCAGCGCCGGCCGGGGCCTTCCGCAGCTACGCCACCGTGGTCGAGGTGCAGCCGGTCGTCGAGACGTACTATGAGCCCGTCTCGCGGACCCTGTGCGCGGACCCCGACCCCGCCGCGCGCGAGCTCACGGAGCCTTCCGCCACCATCGGCGAGGACATCCGCCGCCAGGTTCGCCTCTGGCAGGCACAGCGCACCTGCAGAACGGTTACGGAAAGCGCGGCCCGCGAGCGGGTGACCGCCTATCGGGTCACCTACCGCTATCGGGGATACACCTCCACCACCCTGCTGTCCTACCACCCCGGCGACCGGCTGCCGGTGAATGTCAGCCTGTCTCCCCTACCCTGATTGATTCAGTTTGCAGCTCGCGACGATTCGGGCAAACGCCTCGCAAAAGCTGAATCAACCGTCGAAGCGGACGCGCACACGGGCGCCGCCCAGGCCGCCGGAGTCGATGTCCAGGTGACCGCCGTACAGGGTGATAATTTCCCGGGCCATGCTCAGACCGATGCCGTGACCGGGAACGGTTTCGTCCACGCGCCTGCCCCTCTGCAGGACGGTGTCGATCATCGCAGGCGCGATGCCCTGCCCGTCGTCCTCGAGGGTGATCGCGACGCCGCGGTCGGAGTCGCCTCTGTCTCGGCTGCGGACGGACACCCTGACCCGCCCGGAGCAGTATTTGTAAGCGTTGTCCAGCAGATTGCCGAGCGCCTCGGTCAGGTCGGCTTCGTCGCCGTAGAACATCGCCGCCGGGTCCAGGTCAAGCCCGACGTCCACACGCTTTTCCCGGTATACCTTGTCCAGTGACCGGACGAGACGCTCGACCACCGGCTGAATCTGCACCTGGCGCCCCAGGGTGGCCTGACCCGACACGGCGGCACGCTGCAACTGGTGCTCGATGATCTCGTCCATGCGCTCGACCTGTTCGCTCACCAGAACGTGCTCCTCGCCGAGCTGCTCGGATTTTCGTTCGCAGAAGGACTGCATGAGCGCCAGGGGCGTCTTGAGGCTGTGGGCGAGATCGTCCAGGCTGTTGCGATAGCGGGTCTGTACCAGCTTGCCGTGCTCGATGAGTGAATTGAGGCTGGAGGTGAGCCCCTCGAGCTCCCTGGGATAGGCCCCCTCGAGCTGCTGCGCGGCACCCCGCTCGATGCGCTGCAGGTCGGCTTCCACACGGCGCAGCGGCCGCAGCCCCCAGCGCAGGATGAGCCCCTGGGCCACCAGCAGCACCACGGCCATGGCGCCGAGCCAGCCCCACAGCGAACGGCGAAAACTCTCGATCTGGTCCTCGAACGCCGAGGCGTCCTCGGCCACCGCGAAAGTATAGAGCTCCTCGGCCTTGGCATAGTCTTCCCACGCGACGCCAAAAGAGAAGCCATACAGCTCCAGGCCGGCCTGGTCGAAGCGGCGAAATTCCCGCTGTGCGGGAACCTGCGGCTGCACGATGTCGATCCTGCGTCCGGCCAGCGACCGTGAATGCCACAGCGGCGTGCCGTCCGGTCCTGCGATCATGGCGTAGAGGCCCGAATCGGGCTTGGAGAAGCGCGGCTCGGGAATTTTGCGCGGCGGCACCATGCGGCCCCGCTCATCCTCACCGGCCGCTGCAAGCAGCGCATAGATATAGGATTGCAGCCGATCCTGCATGGACGCCCTCGCGCTGACACGAAAGGCCTTGTCCAGAGCCAGGCCCGTGGCACCGATGAAACCGGCGAGCACCAGGGTCGAAGCCAGGAGCAGTCGGCCGTGGAGCGAATGCATCGGTGGCTCAGTGCCCCCTGTCCGCGTCCCGCCTGAACCGATAGCCGCGGCCGCGCAGAGTCTCGATGGGATTGGTCCGGTTGTCCGGATCCAGCTTGCGACGCAGGCGCCCGACGAAGACTTCCAGCACGTTGCTGTTGCGGTCGTAGTCCTGGTCGTAAATATTGTCGGTCAGCTCGGCCTTGGAAACGACCTGGCCGGCGTGCAGCATCAGGTACTCCAGCACGCGGTATTCGAAGGCCGTCAGCTCCACGGGCTCGTCCGCCACCGTGACGCACTGTGTGCCGGTGTCCAGGGCGAAGGGGCCGCATTCGAGGACCGGCTTCGACCAGCCCGAGGCGCGGCGCAGCAGCGCATTCAGCCGCGCCTGGAGCTCCTCGAAGCGAAACGGCTTGACCAGGTAGTCGTCGGCGCCGCTTTCCAGACCCTCGACCTTGTCCTGCCAGTTTCGCCGCGCGGTGAGAATCAGAATGGGGAAGTGTCGGCCGTTCGAGCGGAAGCGACGCACCAGCTCCAGACCGGAGAGCTTGGGCAGACCGATGTCGATCACCGCAAGGTCGAGCGGGAACTCCTGGCCGTAATACAGGCCTTCCTCACCGTCTTGGGCCACCTCGACCACGTAGCCGTGTTTGCGCAGCCGTTCCCGCAAATGCTCGCGCAGCCCCGATTCATCCTCGACGATCAGGATGTGCATGCTCAGCGCCTGCGCGGTGCAGATCGACCGGAATCGGCATCGATCTGCATTCGGGTGACACGCCCCTCCCTGGTCAGAATCTTGATGCGGTGAACGCGCCGGCCATCGAGGCGCACGGTTTCGGCGGATAGAATCTTGCCGTCCGTCTGGCGGCGCGCCCGCGACACCGCTTCGTCGAGGCTGATCTCCCGCCCTTCCGAGGTCGCCGGCGCAGCGAACTGGTTGGTCAGTCCGCGCAAATCGAAAGGCGTGGCCGGCAGCGGGTGGGCGGCCAGCAGAACGAGCCAACTGCAGAGTATCAGCCGCCTTTTGGTCATCGTGTGGGTGCACACACCGCGTCAGGTCCCGTCGACCGGATCCACGTTAACACGCACGCGGATAAACCTGCCAGGATGGCTTCGGGTGCGCGTGCTGAACGTCTGGCCCTCATAGCGGTAGTCTACACGATAGCCAACCAGCTGTTGGCGCTGCTCGTAGCGGCTCACGGTCGCACAGCGCCTCACGTTTCTGACCACGGGTGACCTGCGGGGGGCGGCGCTGAAGCTCTGGCCGAGCGAGGCGCCGAGCGCGGCGCCCGCCACGGTCAGGGGTGTCCTGGCGTGGCCCCGGGCGAGCGCGTGGCCGAGCACACCACCGATGATCCCCCCGGCCAGCGGCGCCGCGTAGCCGCTGCGACGGGGCGCGCCGTCGACGACGCGCTCAATCCAGCACTCGCTGACCGGACGCGCCACCTGTACGTCCTGATAAAGCGGCTGCGCCTGAATGACCTCGGCCATATCCACATAGACCGGAGCCATCGGCCCCGACGGCACGGTAGTGCAGGAGGTCAGCAGCATCCCGACCGGTAAGGCGATCGTTATTCGTCTCATCGCTCCTCCCCCTTTGCTGTCGCCCGTGGCGGAACAGAACCGCAGCGGCGGTCCTGCACCGGCGATCTAGGCTCAGCATAGGCGAAGGTCCCTGAATCAACGCTGAACGGCAGGGGCAGCGGCGCGTGGCACCGACCAATCGATCAGCGCTTGCTCAAACGTACATCGGCTTTCGATCGGACAGCCGCAGCCAACCGCGGGCAATCCGATAGACCAGCCACAGGGTGACCACGATCAGCAGGCCCAGCCCGACCGGCGCGCCGATCAGTGTCAGGATCAGCAGCATCGCCACGATCAGCCACAACAGCGCGAACCAGAAGGTACGGATCTGCCAGCGAAAGTGCGATGCCGCCCAGCTCCCCTGCGCGCTGCCGCGTTTCACGTAGCTCAGAATGACGGCGAGAATCGACGGCAGGCTGCCGACGAAACCGCCGATCACGCTCGCCGAGCCCACGATGCCGAGACCGATCGCAAAGGCGTGCAGACCGTAGACGATGTGCGCCGCGGTCACGGTCGAGCCCGGCGGCTCCGGTTTCAGACTCTCGGCTTTCAGGCTTTCAGCGGGCAACACGCGGTTTCTCCACAGCTCCGGCACGGGCTTGCCGGAACAGTGTACCGAAAAAGCCCAGGGCGGAAACGGGCGCCGGCTCCCCGCATCTCATCTTTGCAGGTTCTGGACCTGTGTACGCTTACTCGGGATGGGAAATGCTCGGCGCCGCCAACAACCCGGGCCCCTCCCCGTTGGCGCGGCGCCACGGACCGGCGCATGTCATCCGCCCGCGAGCGCGGCAGCGACTTGTGCGAGGCCGCGGGTCACCCTTGCCAGAGCGGCGTAGTCGAGCTTCTCGGGGGTGTCGGTCGGCGCGTGGTAGTCGGGATAGCGGAACAGGGCCGTGTCCGTGACCATGATGGCCGGGTAGCCGGCCTGCCAGAAGGACCAGTGGTCCGACCAGTGGACGCCCTTCACCTGGCCCGGCGCCGCCACACCTTGCGCGGGGAACGCGGTCGTGGCGCGAAACGCCCCCAGCGCCCGGCGCACCAGCCCCCGCGAAGCGAGGTTGCCGACAAAGCCGACGAAATTTCCGGTGTCGGGATAAAACAGGGCGAAGGGGAAGGGGTAAAGCTGGCTGTGGGGCCGATCGGTGTAATAGCCGATGGTCTCCAGGGACAGCATGGCCTCGATCCGCTCGCCGCGCCGGCGCGCGCGGTCGGCATACCGGGTGCTTCCCATGGCTTTGGTGTAGAAGAACGGGGCCTCTTCGTTGACAAAGGCCACCAGGCGCAGGCTGCGGGGAAAACGGCTGTCGGCCAGCACGCGCGCCAGCTCCAGCAGCGCGGCGACCCCCGAAGCGTTGTCATTGGCCCCGGGCGTGCCGGCGACGGTGTCGTAGTGCGCGCCCAGAACGATGATCTCCCCCGGCGCCGCATCGCCGGGCAGCTCGGCCTCGAGGTTCTCGAGCCTCTGGCCCTCGCTCTCGAAGGCCTGGGCGGCGACCCGATAGCCGAAGCCTTCCAGGGTGTCGCGGATGTACCGGGCGGCGGCCGCGAGCGCCTCCGGGCGCCAGACGTTGCGCTCGCCGAGCTGGCCCGCCAGCACCTCGACGTGGCGGCGCAGGTGCTCCCGGCTCTGCCGCTCCTCGGCCGAAAGCGCCGGCACAGGCCCCGACCAGCATTGCCCCGGCATGCCCGTCACGTACCACACTGCCGCCGAGAGCAGTCCCAGAAGGACGCCCAGGTAAATCAACGGGCCGAACCATCCCCCCTGTTCCCGGCGCGGCCGCAATGTCAGCAGGTCAGATGCAGCGCGGCCACGATATCGGCCGATTTCTCTGCCAGCCGCCTGAGCTCGTCCACCGCCTCGCCGGTGCGACCGACGTGGACCTCGATGCCCCGCGCCTGCAAGGCATCCAGGGTCTCCTTGGGCACCGTCATGCGGCCATAGTAGCCGGTGCCGATCACCAGGACCCGGGGCGGGGCCGCGAGCACGGGCGCAAGGTCATCGGCGGCGAGCACATGTCCCTGGGCGCGCCACCAGGGACAGGTCACGTGGTCCGGCCAGATGATGACGTCCGAGGTGTAGGGTCTGCCGCCGATGCGGATTTCACCGAATGCGTAGGCGTCGATCGCCATGGCCCGGGGCTCAGCGCACCCGTACCGCCGAGTCGCCTGTCACCTCCGGCGCGGGCTCCAGTACCGGATCGACGCCGTCGCGCTCCGCCTCCATCGCCGCGATCTGGATCGCCTCGGGCAAGGCGGCCGCGTACAGGCGCAGCTTCTGGCCGACGCGGATGTGGTCGGCGTTGCTGAGGTTGTTCAGCGCCATCAGGTCGCGCACGCTGTGCTTGTAGCGCAGCGCGACGTCCGACAGCGTGTCACCGATCTCCACCCGATAGAACAGGTCCGGCAGCTGCTCCGCATAGCCCTGCACCCGGGTCAGCAGCGCCGTGACCGCCGAAGCTCCCGTCGTCCCCGGCAGGCGCAGCAGATAGCCCTTCGGCACATATTTCCTGCCGCTCCACACGGCCTGCTGGAGAGCGGGGTTGAGCTCCCTGGTCACCTCGGTGTCGAGCTCGAGTTGCTCGATCAGCTCGGCCACCGACATGTAGCTCGGCACCTTCACGATCCACTGGTGCTCCGGCGGCTGGCGCTCCAGCGGACCGAAATAGGCTTCCGCATTGCGTGTAACGTCGCCGGCGGCCAGGAACGCCGCATAATAATTGCGTGAAGCGAAACCGAAACGCGGCCCATTGTAACGCTCCACGATATCACCGATGTCCGTGCTGCCCGTCTCCTCGATGGCACGGCGCACGCCGGACAGACCGTGGTTGTAGGCCGTGATGGTCAGGGGCCAGCTGTTCAGCTTCGAGTGGTAGCGCTGCAGCAGACGCACGGCGCCGTCGGTCGATTTGAGGGGATCGAGTCGCTCGTCCACGACGTTGTCGACGCGCAGGTAGTGGCGGCCCGTGAACCGCGTGAACTGCCAGAGTCCGACGGCGCCGGCGTGGGACTGAACCTTGTGATTATAGGACGACTCGACGTGCGGAAGCGCCGCCAGCTCCTCCGGCAGACCGGCGTCGCGCAGCGTCTTGAGGATGCGCTTCTCCCACGCACCCGCGCGGACGATCCCGTCGCGGATACGATCCGCCTGCCCCCGCTGGAAGCGTATCTGCTCGGCAGCGGCTTCCAGCTGCTCCGAGCTCACCTCTTCGCCCCACAGCGCCAGCACCTTCTGCTCGCGCGCCGTAAGATCCTCCCGCTTTCCGGCGGCCAGCACACGCAGCGTGCTGCGATAGCGCTGCACGGCCGCCTCGATCTGCTCCTCCTGGAGCTGCGCGTTGTCGTACCAGTTGAACTTGAGGGTTTCGTAGATGACCTTGAGGTTGCGGCTGTCGTGAACGAAGCCCGAGAGTGAGTCCACTTCGCCGTAGACGCGGTTCCAGAAGGCGATTGCAGGCCTCAGAGATGCGGGCCGTTCGAACCTGACCTCGTCAGAACCCTTGACCGGCGCCGCCATCAGCACCATCAGCGCGGCGAGCCTCGCCGTCAGTATCCGCCAAATGGTGTTGTTCATCGTGTCACAACCCTTTTTCAGTTTGAAAAGCGCGCTTGCTCCGTCTGTTGCCGGCCAAGCGCGTCGTTCTTCTTACCCGTCATGGCGGGCGAGCGGGCCTTCAGCCGCGAGGCCGAAGGCCGTGGCGGCAAGCCATTTCCCGGCTCTATCGCCGACTTCGAGAGGTTGCTTCGCCACTTCGTTCCGCGCAACGACACCGTGGGCAGCGACGGCGGCATCGCGATTCAGATCCCGGCCGTTCACGAACCGGATTGCTCCGCCGCGGCAGCGCAATGCCGTCGAGCACAAGGGCCATGGTCTCTCGATCAAGGCCGCCGTCCTCAAAACTCGAACTCCATACTGCGATACACCTGTCCCGCATTCCGCTTGGCGAGAAACTCAGAGGTCAATAGGTGCATGTACGGCGACTGATCGACCTCGTAGGCGTCTTGCAGGGTGCCGCCGTTGTCGATCACCTCGCCGACCTTCTCGCGCAGGTACACCAGATAGTCGCGCGTATATTTCCTGACCGTCGCCATGTCGGTGGGCTCGCCGTGGCCCGGTATCACCACCTCCGCACCCAGCGCCTCAAAGGCGTCCCAGGTCTCGATCCAGGCCTTCGTGTCGGTGTGCTCGAAAAGCGGCAGCATGCGCTGGTGAAACGCCATGTCGCCCGATATCACCAGCTGCTTCTCGGGCAGCCAGACCACGATATCCCCTGGGCTGTGCGCGGGGCCCAGATACAGCAGCTCGATGCGCTCACCGCCCAGCTCGATGACCTTCTTGTCGCTGAAGGTCTCGTCCGGCAGCACCACCTCGGTGCCCTCAGCCTTTTCCTTGAGGCGCTCCTGCGTCGCCTGGAGCAGGGAGAACGCCTGCTCCTCGATCTCCTGGGCCGCGTCTTCGTGCGCGATCACCGCCGCGCCCTGCTCCTGCCAGTAGCTCGAACCGAGCATGGCGTGACCCTGGCCGTTCTCCAGCACCACGTATTTCACCGGTTGGTCGGTGACCTTCCTGATCTCCTCGTGCAGCGCCTTGGCCAGCTGGTAACTGTCGCCGGCGTTGACGACCAGGACGCCCTCATCGGTCACCACGAAGGACAGGTTGTTGTTGTGCCCGGAGTTGGCGTAGGTCCTCGGCGCGGTCGCTCCGATCGCCGACCACACCCCCGGGACGACTTCCTGCGGCAGATCGTAAAGCGCCGAATCCGGCGCCTTGTCGCTGTTGTACAGGGCTTCGCGGTCCGGGGGCTGCCCTGCGTCGTCGGCTGCCGCCGCGTCGGCCTCAGCCGGTGACCCGGCCGACGACTCAGCCGCCGACTCCAGGTGCCCGCGCATGAACCTCGCCGCGCGCTGCACGGCGTCCTTCGAAGCCAGATCGTCGGCAAAGGTGCGCACCCGCGTGGAGCGAAAATCAAAACCGCGTCCCACGCCAGGATAGACGATCAGGCGCGCGTCGCGCCCCTTGTTCTGCATCACCTGAATACTGGTCTCGATCACCCGGCGGCGGTGGTACTGCTCCTCGTCGCCGACGAACACCAGCGTGGGGATTGTGAGCTCCTCGATCTCCGGCGCATAGCCGTACACCTGCTGCGGCTCGGGCGCATTTGGATCCTGCAGGTGGGGATAGTAGGAAACGTAGCAGGCAATGTCCTCGTTCTGGCGCCCGAAGGTGGTCGCCACCTTCAGCGTGTAGTAGCCACCACGCGTGTGCGAGTAGAGACAGGCCTTGTCGGTGCTGATGTCATCGCGCGCCAGGAGCGCGTCCACCGCCGCGTCGACGTCTTTCTCCAGCTCGTAGTCGTGCTCGATGGGAAAGGGCGCCATGAAGTGCGCGCCATAGATATCCGGCGCCAGCACCACGAAGCCGCGCGCCGCGACCCGACGTACGTGCCGCTGCGCCAGGTCGTCCAGGCCGCGCCGCCCGTGCTGAAACAGTACCGCCGGATATTTGCCCCCGCCCGCCGGGCGCGCCAGCAGCGCGGGCACCGACAGGTCACCGCTCTCATAGTTGGTCCACTCGGTCTCGACCGGATGGTTCTCCGGGACCTCGATCCGGCCGTCGTTCCACCAGGCGTCATTCCACCAACCGGTGTTCACCTGCGGCGCGTCGTCGGCGCGGGCCATGCCGCAGACAAGGAGCAATCCGAGACCCAGGTTGAACAGTAGCTTGACAGGCATGCTGTCGTTTCCTTCGTCGCGTAAGGCTGAGTATAACATTGAAAACCACAGGGGGTCGGCCACAAATGAGCACAATACGCCTCTGTCACCGGCCGCTTTTCAGCCCGCCCGGGGCTCCGGACGGCGGGATTCAGGGGAGCGGGCCCGTTTTCCGGGGGCTCGGCAGGGCCGGCCGCGGGGCGGACGGCACAGCGTTCCCGGCGCCGTCAGAACTTCACGGTAGACCGACGGTCGAAGACACAAACCACCGTTCGGAGCACGCACGATGAAAACGGGCACCCTGGTCGTCGCTCTTCTGCTCGGCGTAGCAACACTGACCCAGGCGGCCGCCGGCGACACGCCGCTGCCGAGCTATCAGGATCAGAAACGCGAGTATCTGGATGAGCGCCGGAAGTCAGCCGGCGCCCCCGCCTTCTCCGAGGGAGACCTCCGGGTCATGCAGCAGGCAACGGAAAATCTCGCTGCCCGCATGCCTAACCCGGGATTGAAGGTGGGCGAGCGGGCACCGGACTTCACCCTGAGCAACGCCTTCGGCACGCCGGTGACGCTCTCTGAGGAGCTGGAGAATGGACCGGTTGTCCTGGTCTTCTACCGCGGTGCCTGGTGCCCGTTCTGCAACATGCACCTGCACGTGCTGCAGGAAAGCGTTCCCGCTTTCAGGCGGCTCGGCGCGCAGCTGATCGCCGTGACACCGCAGCGACCGGACAAGTCGGCCGAGCAGATCAGGGAGGACGGCTTGCCCTTCGAAGTGCTGAGCGATCTGGACGATGAGGTGATGAAGGCCTACGAGCTGTACTTCGAGCTTGAGCCTGAGCTCGTCGAGGTCTACCTGCGCCACGACCTGAATCTGGCCGAGTACAACGGCGAGGGACGCAACGTGCTCCCGGTCCCGGGCACCTTTGTGATTGACACGAACGGCGTCATACGCGCGGTACACGCCGACGTCGATTACAAGGAGCGCATGGAGCCCGCGGCGATCCTCACTGCGCTGCAGGGCCTGCGGCAACAGCAATAGATGCTGTCCAGCAGTCGGATCGAGTGGAAAGCGACAGTGCTGTTCCTCACCGGTGGGGGTGCCGGATCGTGATCGATTCCCCGCCGACGAGTGTCCTTCAACGAGGCTTTCATTTAGTCCAACACTCTCGTCATTGGGAGCGGGTCGGAGTCGGTTTACCACCATGGATCGCGTTCTCATTCTGCTGATCGTGCTGCTGCTGGCCAGCCTGTCGGCATTCTTCCTGGGCATTTTTCCCTATCCCTACGGCTTGATCATCCTCTCCGCCTTCATTGCGGCCCGCTTTTTCTGGTTGCGGAGCGACGACGGGCGTCGCCGCTGAGTCTGGAAAACCTCGATCAACACGTCATTGCGCAGCGCAGCAACGAAGCACGTGCTCTCGCGGCGATCAGCCCGGTCCGACTTCAACCACCCCGTGTTTCTGCCCCACGCACCAGGTGCGGACCGACGCGAGGCAGGCTTGGAGCCAGCGCCACGGCAGGGGCGTGCGGTGCGACTGTGTGACGAGCGTGTGTCTCTTCACCGGGCGGGCCGCTCACTCTGAAAAAACGACCAGGCGAACGCCGCAAAAACGCTGTGGTTCCACTCGTTCTCAAACAACGGGCTGTCCCGGTTGGTGGCGCCGCTGTAGATGCCCACGCGCGTGCCGACCAGCACGCGCAGGCCATCCTTGAACCGCTTTGTCACACCGAGCGTGATGTTGGAGCCGAGGTACCCGGCGTCGGCGTCGTATACGCGACGAACGGGCGTGGCAAACTCCGGTTGTACTTCGTAGAAGTAGTCCATCAGTGCCTCGGTGGCGAACACCGGTCCCACGCTGGAGAACAGCCTCAGGTCCAGACCGGTCAGGTGCTCGTGGCTGTAGCTCAGCTTGGGATTGAAGACGTAGCCGCGTGAGTCGATCGATGAAAGATCCGTCGAGTAGACGGCCCGCGCCTGCAGATGAAAATCCAGCTCCCGGTGCCCGGGTTCGTTGATCAGCCTGAATATCAACTGGGGCCCGATCCCGAAAAGATAATCCAGATCGGGCATCCCACGGCGTGCCTTGTTGTCCTCGGAATCGACGGGAAACGCCGCGCTGGCGGTGATATCGAATTCGAAGCGTTCGCTCTTGACGAACCGGCCGCTGATCGCCCCCCTGTTCTCCTCGCCGCCCACCCGCCAGAAATCGCCGCGATAGACCAGGTAAGGAAGGGCGATTGCCTGCACCGTGTTCTGCCCGGCGGCGGGATAGTCGGGCAGCGACCCCGCAAAGCCGCCGACGCCGACTTCCCAGAGCGGCTTCACATCGTCGGAGGACGGTCGCTCTTCGCCTTCGACGCCGGCTCCGGCAAAGCCCAACGCGATAAGCGCCAACGGGACTGCAAGCCGGGTCTTGCTCAAATACACAGACTATGGATGCCCACCGGAGATTCTCAAGGATGCTTCGGGCCGGTGGAGCGATCGCCACTCCAGGGGTGCCGGCGTCGCTCGGCCTGGGCGCGCAGCAGCTCGACGCGCCGCGCATTGGTGCCGAGGTCACTTATGCCCAGCCGCGAAGACGAGCGTACGTGGATCAGCCGCTGCTCGGGAAGATAGAGCAGCTGCACATCGTCCCGGAACCGCATGACCGGCGTCTTGACGACGGCCTGGACAAAGTTCTCCTCCTCGAGGCTGACCTCCCAGTCTTGCTGTTGCGCGATCCATGCCTTGAGCTCCCGCCACTGTTCCGCCTCCGCCCGGATCGGCTCGCCGGCGTGCACCCCTTCGCCGGACTGGGTGTTCACACAATTGGGCGTCCAGCCACACTCCGGCAGTGCCTCCATGGTCTCGGGCTTGTCGGGGGGGCCGCTGCAGGCGCCCAGCAGCAGGGCCCAGCCCAGGGACAAGGCGTGGCGGACGCGAGCGCCGGTTCTCATGGCGTCCGGCTCTCGGGCTTGTTCATATCTCTTTCGCCGGCCGCAGGTCGGCAAAGATGCTATTGGCCATCCGGGACGTGATATTGCACGCCAGCGCCCCCTGGCTGACGGCCTTGCGGTACGTGTTCTCCCCCATCCAGATAGCCGCCATGGTCCTCACGCTGGAGGTGAAATAGACGTCGACCTCCTTGCCGGGGTCCTTCACCCAGAGATCCAGCTCATCTCCCTTGACCACCAGCCACCAGTCCGGGAGCTCTTCGATGTCCGTGAACCTGTAACGGATAACGGTGCCACCCCCCCATGATAAGCTCGCGCGCGATCAGAATGGTCCACTTTCCGTCCAGAATCTCCGTCGCTTTGGCGATGGGACAGAACTGACCGTATTCCATGTGTACTCGCGCCTCCCGAACGGCAAAGCCGCTGAATGCTCAGCGAAGCAATCTCATAGCGCAGGCTCCGTCGCTTGGCGACTGCTTCGTCGTCGCGTTCCTCGCAATCACGACAATCAGAGTCTTCTTAGTGTAGCGGCTTACTCCATTCTGTGTAGCTGGATTCTACAAAAAGGGGAGTGTTTTCACGCCCGGTCTTCAGTACGGGGAGTACAAAAAGCGGGTGCCCATGTTTATTCCCGGCATCGGCGCGAAGAGGCCACAGAAGGTCTCTGTGTAAGTCACCCACTCTGGCCCTGCCCCGCGGCCGCCTGCACCTCCGGCGCGTCGCGGAACTGCAGGGCCGCCAGCCGGGCGTAGAGCCCCTGTTGTGCCACCAGCGCGTCGTGACGACCGCTGGCGACGATGCGGCCCCGGTCCATCACCAGGATCCGGTCGACCTTGCGCACCGTGGCAAGGCGGTGCGCGATGATGAGCGTGGTGCGCGCCTGCATGAGCTGCTCCAGCGCGTCCTGGACCAGACGCTCGCTCTCGGCGTCCAGGGCGCTGGTGGCCTCATCGAGCAGCAGCACGGCCGGATCGCGGAGAATGGCCCGGGCGATGGCGATGCGCTGACGCTGGCCGCCGGACAGACGGACGCCGCGCTCGCCAAGGAAGGTATCGAAACCCTGCGGGAGCCGGTCGAGAAATTCGCCCGCGTGTGCGGTTTCGGCGGCGCGGCGCACGGCTGCGTCGTCGATCTCCGGCAAGCCGTAACGAATGTTCTCCCAGGCATCGGCGCCGAAGATGACTGGGTCCTGCGGCACCAGCGCCATGCGCCGGCGCAGCTGTTGCGGATCGACCCGGCGGATATCCACGCCATCGAAACGAATGAGGCCTGCATCGGGGTCGTAGAAGCGCAGCAGCAGCTGCAGTACGGTGGACTTGCCGGCGCCCGAAGGGCCGACCAGCGCCACCTTCCGGCCCGGCGGCAGGGTCAGCGACAGCCCATCGAGCGCGGGGCTGTCGGGCCGCGATGGATAACGGAAGGTGACGTCGCTCAGCTCCACCTCGCCGCGCGCGGGCTCGGGCAGCGCCACGGGCACCGCCGGTGGCGATATGGCGGGCTCGGTGTTGAGCAGCTCCAGCAAGCGCTCGGTGGCGCCGGCGGCGCGCAACAGGTCGCCGGCCACCTCGCTCAGCGCGCCCACGGAGCCGGCGACCAGCAGCGCATAGAACACGAATGCAGAAAGCTCCCCGCCGCTGATGCGCCCGGCCAGCACGTCGTGACCGCCCACCCAGAGCACGATGCTGACCGCGACGAAGGTGAACAGCATCACCGTGGCCGTCAGCACCGCGCTGACGCGGGTGCGCCGGATGGCGGCCTGGAAAGCCGACTCCACCTGCTCGCCGTAACGCCTGCGGTCGACCGCCTCGTGGCAGAAAGCCTGAACCGTGCGGATGCCGTACAGCACCTCGTCGACAAAAGCGCCGGTATCGGCAATCCGATCCTGGCTGCGGCGCGACAGCCGGCGCACCCGGTGCCCGAGCAGCCACAGTGGTATCACCGCAACGGGAACGCCGAGCAGCACCAGCAGCGCCAGCTTGCCGCTGGTGATGGT
>JASFKW010000057.1:0-22202 GCA_050118435.1 Gammaproteobacteria bacterium
ACGTCGCGTCCGTCGCAAGCAGGTAACCGTGGTCCACGCCGTCGTCGTCCGTGTAGATTCCCACGATCTCGCCTGCCGGGGTGATGCCCTCGGCCGACGTGCCGATCGCGCCGGGGAACTCAATTGTCGCGAAGTGGCCGGTCTTCTCTAACAGGAAACCGTGAACCGTTCTGTTGCCATCCTGCTGCACAAAATAGCTTCCGGCAATCTCCCCTGACGTGCTGATGTCACTGCCGAACGTTCGGAGAGCGCCAGGAAAATCGATCGTCGTGAACGCACCCTTGCTGCTCAGGAGAAAAGCATGGCCACCACTGCCGTCAACATAGCTTCCCACAATCTCGCCGGCCGAGTTGACACCCTGGGCAGAGGTTGTCAACGCACCTGGGACATCGATGGTTGTGAACCCATAAGCCGCCCTGACGGGTACTTTTCTCACGTCTTCAATGCCTTGCCCTCGCTCCGCTTCGGCACCTGGGCTCAACACCGCTGCCATGAGCGTAATGTGTACCAAAGAGTGTAAATGTCCCATGTTCATGCTGGTTTCCTCCTCGTCGCCTGTTGCCGCCCAACGCCCGGCCGTTCCAGCCTCGAGGGCGTTCCGGTGATTCAGGCAGTCCATGGACGGGGTTAGCCGGCTCGCGGGAGATATAGATGCAACAAAAACACCAGGTCCGGAAGACCCTCCAGGCGCCGGCTCAACCGCCGGTAAACGGAAAGGAGGTGCCGGTTTTCTGATAGCCGGCTCGGGCCGGCGAATGCCAGAGCTCACGCATTTCAGTCTCATTACTGCGCGGATCGACAGAGTGGATATACAAAGGTGAGCGTCGTTCCGCGTGCGCACGGTTTGCGCTGCCGTGGCGGCAGGCACACGATGCGGGGAAGTTGAGACTGAGATAAACAAACGGGGCGAAATATCGCCCCGTAAACGTCGCCCCGACTTTTCCTGCAACGGGGTAACTCGGTCAATTGGCTTATTATTGCAGCGGATCGTGCAATACGATGGTGCAATTCGATACGCCTGTGCCGACGAAATCGGGCTGAAACGTGAAGGTACCGTTTAGGCACAGCGAACCGACTTTGTTCGCGTAGCTCCCCATGCCGGTCGTTTCGCGTACGCCTGCACAGCCCGCCATACGCAGAGCGAGCAAGCCGGTTACCATCGGATCCTCGACAGGGCCCAATCCCGGAAAGGCGCGACCTGTCAGCTCCATGCCCTCAATAATCTCGAACGTGCTGCCACCAATGGACATTTCGAACGTGTCCATCGTCCATGGCAAAGTTGCGGGAAGAACACTCCAGTCCGGCTCTGCCAGCCCGAAAAAACTCACGTCAAACGCAGGCGTGGCATTGACCGTGCCGCGCTCCTGCACCGCGCCCATCGTTTCACCCGTGGATGGATTGATCATGGTCGCATACACCGGACCCGAGATCGGATAGAGAATGGTCTCGATACCGCAGGGATCCATTGGGTTACCCGTGACGGTTCCATCAGGACAAACAAAACCACCGATTGCTCCATCGACATCCGAAATACTGTTGGTTATGGTGATCGCGTCCGAATTCGGGTTGAACACCTGCGGGTTACCCTGCCCCCCCACGGCGTGGGCCATGCCAAATAGCGACGAGCCTGCCGCCAAAGCCAAAACGCGAACAGAGTTCCTCTTGATACTGGTTCTCATCATCCTTAGTTCCTCACAGCAAGAAATACAAAAAATATATAAGTGAATGAATTGGCGCCGTTTCCCAAGTATATCGCCCGGACATCTCAGGGTCGCCAATTCTTGTAGAGACGGCCGAGTTGGCGGTTGATAATGGCGCAAATCAACGTCTCGCGGGGCATTTAAAAGCACCCGGCGATTACTGTCTGTACCTTTTGGTACACAAGCGACTCTGAGATTTGCACGGTGCAATATGGAGACGATTCGAGCGTCACGACGACGCTCTAAACGCCATGCGGGCGTGCCTGTCCGAAGTATGTCGCAGTGAAACAGAGCCCGGGGCCTGATTAAGGAAGCGTTATTGCCGACGAACGCGACCCACAGATTGCTTCCCACCATGGCCTTGAGCCTGGCGGCTGAAGGCTGATTCGCGCGCAATGACGCAGACGTTTCGTCTAGTCAGCGTCCTCTCGATCGCCGCGGCGGGCTTAGTTGTCCACGTCAACGAGGTCCGAACCCGATGCCGGGACGGCGAGCGTGTATCGCTGATTTCCTGCCCCGTCCTTGACCTGAAGCAGTACCGAGCTCCGGGATACCGTGATCAGACCATAGCCGCCACCACCGGGATCCCAGCCCTCCGACCAGGCTCCGCAGTCATCGCTCCCCCCGCAGGTCGTGTCATCGCTCAGGTTGTTCGTGTGCGGCACGTTCATCTCGGGGAAATAGGCATTGCTGGCGTCGTCGATGGCGCCGCCCAGGTGAATATCGCCCGAGAAGAAAATGACGCCTGTGATCCCTTCGCTGTAAATGAAGTCCACCAGCTCCTGCTGTTCTGTCTGGAAACCGTACCAGGCATCCTGCTTGGGCACCGTCGGGTTCCACGGGACCGACGAGGCAATGAACTTCCAGGTGGCCTCGGAGGCACGAAGACTCTCCTTCAGCCAGACCTTCTGGCTGTTGGGAATGACATCCCCGTCCAGCATCGACTTGTCTGCGTCATCCCGGTCCCGGCTGACATCGCGCTGGGAACGCAGATCCAGCATGAATATTTCCGCCAGTCTCCCATATTTGAAGCTGTGCCAGATGCCGTCTTTCTCGCCAGCCGATCTCCGACTGTAGCCAGGCCAATATTCATCAAAAGCTTTGAGCGCCTCAGCCCCAGCCGGAAAGTTTTTGTCTGCGTTATTCGCGCCGTAATCGTGATCATCCCACACATGGGCTACTGGGAATTGCCGCAGGATATTGTCCCGCAGATCCGGACCGGAGGCGCGTTCCTCCCTCACCTCGCGATGCATTACGCGCATTTCGGCGAGTGTTCTGGGATTGCGGTGATCATAGTCCCCCAAGATCACCACAAAGTCCGGATTTTCTTGCGCCAAGCTGGCCATGGCAGGTGCCGGCTGCTGGCTTCCGAGATCCGTGAGAACACCAAAGGTCAGAGCAGCCGGAATCCGCGAGCGGGGAAAAGTCTTAAAGCGGGGAAGCTCGGGAAAGGCGGTATCGAGGCCGTTCACCACAACCGTGTAGTAGTATGTCGTACCCGGTTTCAGCTGCGTGACAATGATCTTGCCGGTATGGTCACCGAATGGTCCGGTTAGCCTCCCTTCTGACATCACTGCACCGGTCAAATCGGGATTGGTCGCATACTTGATCTGGACACAGGCCTGAGTATCTGTCCGGAAACCGATCTTTGCCGATCTGGCTCTGGCCGCACCGACTATCGGTCCGTGCGTGAACTGTGCCGCTCCGGGCGAAAAGTCTGCGGGATCGCAGGGCGCACCGCTCCGGCTGTCTATCACCAGCTCGCCGGCAGTAGGATCATCGACACTGTTGCCGGCCCCATCGCTCACCGTGGCGGTCACGTCGTAGGTGCCGTCGCTCAACGCGTCACCGGGCGGAATGATCAGTGACCAGTTTGCGCCGCTGTTGCTGAGGCTGCCATCACCCAGCGTGTAGAGCACGCCGTCCACCGTGACGGTGAGCTCATTGGCCGCGTCCGGGTCCCAGATGCCGGTGATCGTCGGCGTAGGGTCATCGGTCGTCAACGTGTCTACGGTTGGGGGCTCAATCTGCAGCCCGCCGTCGAACTCGACGTGCAGCAACGGTGCCGCCGCATGGTCACCGTTATATGACTCCGCCACACGTTTCCCGGATCCGGTGATTATGATCACCAGCGCGTTTCCGCTCGACCACCCCGGGCGGCTCACAATCTCCTGAATGACCGCTGCGAGATCCGGGGTGCGCTGCTCAGTGCCGACCGAACCCACCGTGGTCCAGGGTGGCGGCACCCAGGCTACGGCTGCCGTGGTCTGCGAACGCGAAGAGATATCGAATGGTGTCGAGCTGAATCTTGCGGCGCTGTCACTCGCCTCACCGACGATCGTGAGGGCGGTCGCCTGCGTGGTCGGTTCGTCGACGGTGAACTGAATGCTCGCATTCCTGATGGTCGCGCCCTGAGGAATGGCGACGGACGTGAAGCGCATCCCTACTGTCTGATTGTCGCCGCGGTCGATCACCAGCTCCAGGTCACTGCTGGCCTTGACCATATTGCCGTCGCTTTTTTCTTCCGCATCGTCCCGGCTAGCCGATATGCTTATGTCCAAAGCGTCCGCTGAGACAGCGCCGGCAAATATGACCATCGCCAGGACCACGCCCAGGCACGCTAGCGTATGCTGCGTGAGCGCTCCGGCAAAGTCACGGCAACCTCCCACGCGCTGTCCGATCAGTTCTCGCATCTCAGTACGCCTCCAAACTAAGTGACTGTCCTTGTGAACGAGCTAGCGCACATCTTGCCTGCTCAAGAGATGCATTCTTCGCATTTCTGCAGGTGTTTCACCGACCATGGATCGGTACGTAAACTGCAACTGCGCTCTTCGGGGCAACAATCTGCCGAGTCACAGGTTGTACTCCCTACGACGTCGGGTATGGCTAGGCAAACCCCTATCCTCCTGGAATTCGACATCGCGGGAATCCCTCCGAACCAGTAACGATTACGCCGTGCTAATGTCGCCTCCTTTCCAGCCGGCCACCGTGGAACACGGCCAGATCGCACACTCCTCGGCTGATTTCCCTTGCACCGGCGGGGCCGCGCACGCGAGGACGGACAAAGCCGGTGATGTGACCGCACTGGAAGCAAGGAATACACCAGATTGAGAACGTCTCGGGGTAAATCATTAATGCATTGATAGTTCGCAGCATTGAAAGTTCTTGCCAGATTGGAGATCGATTCACCAAACTCGAGTTAATGCCTCCAGTTGTCATTGTTGAGTGTTCGGCAGTCGAGACTCTCAAAAATGCGAATCTATTTTGCTGTTGCATTTCACCGAACAGGGGGCAGAACAAGCCACGACGAAATGGAGATAAAAGCTAAACTTGAGGCACTCTCACAGGGAGATCTCGGGTGCGGACCTTGAGGCAACAGAGACAAGTCGCGCGAAGGACCACAGGGCGCAACTCCTTGTCCAGTGCTGGTCAGCTGGAGGGCGAGCTGTCGTCCGTTCGACGGCAGCTGAGCGTTCTGCGGAACGACTACCTGGAGCTGGGGCTTGAGACCAGCAGGCTGGCCGGGGCACGGGATAGGGCGTTATCGGCGCTCAAACTTACTGAACGGTTCGTCGAATCTGCTTATTCTGACCGCAACATTGCGGACGACACTCAGACGCAGGGTCGTCACGCCCGTCGGCCATTGAGCCGACAGTCGGCTCTACAGCCTTCCCGCGAGGGCGAGCAGCGGTCTGGGATATGAGCTCTGGCGGAGCGCGGTACGCCACGGTGCACGAAGACTTCGCCGCCATCGATACAGAGCCGAGCGATGCGGAAAATCGACTGCCGTTACCGGATACAACTGAGCCTGCTCCAACGAACAGTCAACAGGCATCCGCAATGGACAGCGCCGCTCGGGAATACGACGTGACGGCAGGGGATCCGGAGATTGAACGCGGGGAGCAGGAACAGATGGCGCTCAATGTACAGCAGGAAAATACTGCACTGCTTATGCGACCGGTGCGTAGTGCGGGGGTCCAGAGTAGCGGGACGTCGCCGCCGGCCCGTGCCTATCTGAGAGAACCCGGCGACGCATTGGACCGCTGGTACGATAACTGCGTCAAAGGTGGAGGCGATGCGGAGGAATGCGCGTTCCTGGAAAAGAACCTCTTCAAGGAAAGCGTGATACGCCTGCCCAGCGGCGTACAGTACAGCGTCATCAGGAACGGCACCGGTGCTTCGCCGGGCCCCAGTGACACCGTGTTGGTGAATTTCAGGGGTATGCTGCTGGATGGGTCCGAGTTCTACAGCTCCCGCAAGCAGGGCGGCGCAATCCATTTTCGTCTCGATGAGGCAATACCCGGCCTGCAGGCGGTGCTGCAGTATGAGGAGGGAGCCCAGTGGGAGGTGTATATTCCGAGCGAGCTTGCCTTCCGCAAGCCTGCGCCGTTCGGAGGGCAGACCGTGGTCTTCTACCTCGAGCTGATTGCAATAACCGAAGCACCACGCGCCTCAGAAAGTGAAACAGGCATGGCTCAGGCGCACGCCCGGAGGGCTTTGGCCGCCGCACACACAGACCCCGAGGAGCAGCTCGCGGATACCGGGGGCGTGGATTGGAATGAGTCACCGACCTTCGCGGGTCCGCCGGGACCGCCGGCGGACGAGGAGTCGCCCGCAGCAAATCACAGAGAAAGCACCGGTGATGGAACGACGCGAGACGCGTGGGCGGCGCGTGAGCACGTCATGAGCCAGCCGGGGCTGCTGCTGCAGATGGTGGGGGCACAGGCGCTTACCGAGAACGGCCGTTTCGCCGGTTACCGTGTCACCGGTACCGTGGACAACGATTTTCTGGGACGGCTCGATCTGGCGCCCGGAGATCTCATCGTGGCGGTGAACGGCGTTCCGATCGATACACCGGACCATGGTTTGAAGGCGTTGACCAGCCTTTCCGGCACCGGCCCGCTCAGTTTTACGGTCATACGCGATGGCCGCGTGGAGGTGCTGAGTCAATTCAGCCCGCCCTAAAGCGTCCGGGTTAGGTCGCATCCGGATCGCGGTCTACTGAGGTGGCTGTTTCCGGTTTATAGCTTTGCTCTTCAGCGCGCCTGCATCGATTCGGCTCAAGAGTTAGACGATGTCGCGCTCCAGTGGAAGTGGCAACACGGACGGCAAGTGCTCGAAGTGAATCTCGCAGACTTCTATGAGAAACACTATCTGAATGGTCTGGGCTTAATTCTTGCCCGACCGAAACCCGACGGTCAGTCGAACACACGACTGCCTATGGCATCAAGCCGAAGTTTGTGCGAATGTCCCCGGGGATCGCTCCCCGGGGAATTGCCGCCTATATTACGGTGACGGTCGTGGAAGTGCTGCCCAGAATACGGCTGTTGCGGATATCGAAGTAATCCACCGTCGCGGTCCACTGGCCGCTTTCGGGCATGGTGAGCAGGAGATCATAACGCTCCCCCGGAGCAACCAGCCACTCGTCGGCAGGAATCGGCGCGGGCAGTGGCCGCCCGTCTGAAGCGATTACTTCAAAGGCGAGGCCGCCAAGCCGCACCTTGGCAGGCTGATAGCCAACAGCGGTGGCGCGGATCAGCACTTTCTGCCCGGGCGCCGCCGCTATGGCCACCGTGGCGTCGGTCAGCGCGTTGGCACCATCGCGGCCGTTGATCATGAAATAATCCGGCCGGTGCCGCACCGTGTTCGAGCCGCTGACCATATTGCCGTGCCAGCTGCTGTCGAAGGTGTGCAGGTGCCAGACGTACTCCTTGTCGAACAGCGGGCCGTTGCTCCAAGCGCGGTTGGTCGACCCGTCGGCGGGGCGCACGATGACAGTCCCGTACATGCCCATTTCGGCGTGCAGCACCGTATCCACGTGGCAGTGATACATATAAGTTCCCGCATGCGGCGCGGTGAACCTGTATGTATAGGTTGAACCCAGACTGGTGTAGCCAGACACCCGTCCGAAACCGCCCATTCCGCCCCCACCCATGCCGCCGCCAACAAAACCGGAGGTGCTGGGCACGCCGTCGTTGGCCTGATCCACGTCCAGGCCGTGCAGGTGGATGCTGTGCGGCATCATCGAAGACAGCGTAACCTCGGCAGCCTGCCCCTCGATGCACTCGATCACCGGGCTGGGGATGGTACGATCGCCGTTGAAGCCGCCGCCGAAGTACCAGGTGCGGATGGACGCGCCGTCAGCCATGGTGTGGGCGCCGTTCATGTTGACGCCGACGCTGGCGGGCGAGCCCATGTAGCTGAACATCCGGCCATCAGCGGCTGGAGTCGTGCCACCACCGGTACCACCACCAGTACCACCACCAGTACCACCACCAGTACCACCACCAGTACCGCCACCGCCGCCACGCCGCATCATCAACGGTTCTTTAAGAATGTTAAACATGATTGTTTCTCCTCATATCTTCTGGTCGCTCAAGCCGCGCTCAGGGTGATCAGCGCGCCGCCGTAAGGGTTGACGTAGACGCCGTTGGCGGTGACTCCGGGCAGGAAGTGTGTGTGCAGCGGGAAATCACCCGGCTGATTGACCCGCAGGATGACATCCACGCATTCGCCCAAACCGACCAGCACCGTGTCCTTGTCGATCACATCGGTGACCGGCGCACGGTTTCGGGTCGCGACCTTCACGTGATAGCCGTGGAAATGCATGGGATTGGTGATACAGCCGGCGTTGATGAAACGCATGGCCACATCCTCGCCCACATTCATCTTGACCAGGGTATCGCTGTCCGATCTGGTCGCGGGGAAACCGAGCCCGTTCACGAAGAAGTAGTTGGGCTCATAGTCCGCCATGTTGTAGCTGCCGCCGGCCTGTACCGCGCTGTTGAGCCGATCGTCGAGCTCTGACAAGACCAGCGTGTACTGGCGGTCGAAGCCGGGCCCACCGGTATAGATCAGGTTGCTGGCATCGTCCGGCATCACCACCAGCGGACCGGACAGGCCCATGGCCCGGCCGATGTCGCCATTCACGCCGTCGGTGAAGAAGTAACTACCGGCCGCCGGTGCGCTGAACGTGTAGGTCCGCGAAGCCCCGGGGCTGACTGGCGCGGTATTGTCCAGCACCCCGGGGATCACCCAGTTGATAGGGCGATCCAGATCGTTGGTTACGGTGACATTGATGGTATCGCCCTCACCCACCGCCAGGCCGGAGCTCAGTGCTCCGGGTCCCGCACCGTCGCTGCCACGAAAGCGCCAGGTAAATATGGACACGCCGTCGACCATGGTCTTGAAGCTGCCTTCGGCAACCAGGTCGACGGAAACAGTTGCAGCCCGAGCCTCGCGCGGAGCCAGCAGGGTCATTCCGGAGAGAGCGAAGGCCGTAGAGCCAGCCAGCCCGGTCAGAAATGTACGTCGTTTCATAATGGAACCTCCAGTGGTGTTCGGATACAGCGAGCACGACACGTCCCTGCAGACCGGAGAGCCGGAGCTGCTTATCATGACGCCGTGCCCGAGAGCCGGTTCAAGAAATTCGAACCGAAATGTTCGAAGCGATCAGGTGGACTTGGGAGGAGGCGATGGGGGTGGATCCAACAGGTATTGGCGAGCAAGGAAAGGTCCGATCACGGGCGCTTCATCTATGTATCCTGTGGAAGGCACGTGGTCGGACAACAGGACGGCGATGAAGTGGACCGCGACGAAATTCCGACAGCTGTCGCAACCACAGGTGAAGCAAGGCTGCGGGCAGCAGGATGGCCCAGGCGGGTGCAAGGAGGCATCGATTGTGGGGACCCTTCCCTCCTCCGCGTGACCATAATGCCGGCTTGGTGCGACCGGGTCCGGTTGCTGTGCCTTCCGAACCCCTGTCGGAACCCCATGGTCCGCACGACCCCAATCGACACCGGTGGAATGCGCTGACGGCGGCGGCCAAAACATCAGCAGCTGCGTCACAAGCAGCACGGCTGCAATGAACCATACCAGGAAAGGAGCAGGTGCATTATTTCGGCGGATGCGCGCACACGCCTGCGGTGGATACTGGGAGTTGATCACCGTACGAATCACTGCCGATTATGGGAGTAATGCCCGTCGATGCATTTCATCCTTCCTTCGCGAATAGCAATAAACGCGCTTTATACGCCGATAGACGATTGCGGTATGTGACAAAGGTTACGCATTGCCCAAAAGACTCCCTTGGCTCCAGGTCGCCTCAGAGAAACCGCCGGTATGGGCGTTCCACTTGGCAAAGGGACGGCTATGATCGCGTCTGGTCAAACTCGGACCGCTCGAAATAGCGCAGCGGCTCCGCGTGCGGCGCTGCTCTCGAATCAGGCGTCGGGCTCGATTTCTGTTCGAGCAATGGCTGTGCCAGGCAGATACTCACAACGATAAGTCTTCCGCGCCACAGCTAATTAGCATTCAATCAAGCGAAATGATTCGGGCACTGACTTGGTCAATCTGTCGCCGTAAGCGGACAATTGGGAACTCGAATGTAGCAATGACTCGAAACATTGCCGGGAGGCATGATTCCGTTGGGTGAGACGCGGAAAGAGGAATTGCAGATGGCGAGACAGCCCGGCTGAGAGGAGTTTTTGTCGGCCTGGTTATCAGACCGTTACCAGGCTTTGCCATGGGCCCAGCCTGGTGTTCATCAGACGAGGTCTGATTACTGTGCTACGGACTCATGGGTGCGAAGGACTCAGGATTGTCACTGACTCGCAGAGGCAATCCTCACCCTCGTCGCTCACATAGGCCGTGCCATTGAGCGCCTGGATGTTGGTGCCGTGTACGTGCGGCTCAGGCGCTTCCTCTTCCTCGCCCGGCTCGGGCGGTGGAAGCTCGCAGCCCGGAATCGGACGACTGATGGCGAGCACCTGGGTCAGGTTCCGCGAGTTGGTGTTCACCACACCGAGATTGCCGGTGTGCTCGCCACTCACAATCAAAGCATGACGGGCCGAGCCCGGATCCACCGCGAGGAAGTGCGCGTGCACCAACAGCTCGTCGTACGGCAGGCCCGTATCCACCGCATCATGGTGAGTCCGCACCTCCGGTACCGACTGGCCGTTCGAAAGGTCGATGCTGTCGCACCAAGATTCGCCGCAACGGGAGAGCCGCAACGATCGCCTCGCCGCCAGGCCCTGGCGCCCAAAGTCGCCAAGCCACTAGCGCTGGCGAAGCTCAACCACCTGAGCGCTGCCCACCTCCCAGCGATGCGGCGGATAAAGGACGCCCTGTCTCTGGCCGGTCGCGGATACCTGCAGTGGGTAGGCGTGCCAGTGATAGTCGTAGGCCGGCGTCCACTCCGGTGGGTAGGCGCCAACGTCGAGGTAGTACTGGCCACCGTTCAGATCCAGGCGCTCGAAGCGAAGAGTAATCCGGCCCTCACCCCGCACCGCAGACAAAGTGACGCCAGCGGCCGCTGTGGTCAGATCCACGCAGGGTTGATCCTCTTCAGTGACAATCTTAACACCCAGTATCGGCGACTCGATGCGTTTCGCGGCGGCGTATTCAATTTCCACGTTTAATGCATCGCCACTGCATAAGGCGCTGATGGAACGCCCGTACCTGTCCAGCAACCGCACGGAAGTGATCTCGAGCGCCATGGAGCCAAAGCGGTTGTCGTTGACCCGCAGAACTCCGCCGGTTGGAGTGGCGCGTGCAGGCCAGTCTCCCGGGGTGTGCCGGCGTGTTTCGGTTTCCATCTCGGCGATGTAGGCCTTGACGACCTCCTCGGGGTCACCCATAGCCGCCAGTCGTCCACCTTGCAGCCAGAGTGCCCTGTCGCACAGTTGCTGAATCTGACCGGTGTCGTGAGAAACCAGAACGATGGTGCAACCCTCCGCCTTGAACTGCCTGACGCGTTCAAGGCATTTCTTCTGAAATGCGAGGTCGCCCACGGCCAGCACTTCGTCTATCAGCAGTATGTCGGGGGTGGTGTGTACCCCGATGGCGAATCCCAGGCGCATCTGCATCCCGGTGCTGTAGGTACGTAAGGGGCTGTCGATAAACCGTTCCAGTTCGGCGAAGGCCACGATCGAATCCAGCCGCTTTGAGACCTGGCGGCGGCTCAGGCCGGCGATGACACCGCTGACGAACACGTTTTCCCGTCCGGTCAGCTCGGGGTGAAATCCGGCGCCGAGCTCGAGCAGTGCAGCCACACGTCCGCGGATCTCCATGCGGCCCCGGTCGGGGCGCCCAACACCTCCCAGGAGTCGCAACAGTGTCGACTTGCCCGCACCATTGCTGCCCACGATCCCGAGGATCTGGCCTGGCTCTACTTCGAAGCTCAGCTCGTGCAGTGCGCAGAAACGCTCGCCCCTACCGAGGTCCCGGAAACGGCGCACAAAGGCTTCCTTCAGGGTCCGCGGTCGGTGCGCGTCGTAGCGACGGAATGCCTTGCCAAGGCCCTCGACGACAATGGTGGCAGACACTTATACTTCCTCCACGAAGCGGTAATTCACGTGGATGAAAAGCTTATAACCGAGAACAAGCAAGGCTGCGGACAGCGTACCCAGCGCCAGCAACACCGTAGGGCTCGGCCATACCCCCTCGAGCAGCATCGCCCGGTAGGCTTCCAGGAGATGCACCATGGGATTGAGACGGTACAGTGACTGGTAACGCTCGGGCACCATGTCGGCGTGGTAGAACACCGGCGTCATGAAAAACAGCAGTTGCAACAACACCGCCACGAGGTGTTTGATGTCGCGGAACAACGCGTTGCCCGCGGCGACCAGATAGGCCAGACCCAGTGTGAGCGCGAACTGGATACCGATTACAGCCGGCAGCAAAACAACCATGCTGCCGAGGCCGGTCCCGTCGAAAATCAGAAACAGCATCAGCAGCGGAAGCGCCAGCAGGAAATGGATGAGGTTCGTGGTCACTGTCACGGCCGGCAGCACGGCAGCGGCGAAACCCGGCCACCGGATGAGCTCGCGGTTGTTGGTGATGGCGCCGGAGGCTTGTGAAACGGAGGCCTGGAACCAGGTGTAGACCAGCATGCCAGTGAAGGCGAAGGGGCCGAAGCGTGGAATGTCGAGTGACAGCGCGACCTTGAACACAAAGTAGAACACCGTCAGATACAGCAGCGGAGTCGCCAGGGCCCAGGCAAAGCCCAGGACCGAGCGTTTGTAGCGCACCTTCAATTCGCGCACCACGAGCTCACGCAGCAGGTCCCGGAGATAGACCGCCCGGTGCAGATCCGGCAACGCGGCAGCCGCTGTCATGGTCCTCGGTCCAGACCGCAGGGTCCGCCGAAGGTGCCGGACGCTTCATCCAGGGCGCCTGGGGCATCAATTGCCCCACGCCCTGCGGCGGCGATGTGATTCGTGCTGCGTCCCTCGCGCCTTACCCTTCGCCAGGACCGCCACAAAGCGAAGGGCCCGACCAGATTGCCCCACCATTCCAGCAAGACCAGAGAGACAGGATACGCACTCCGGCCGCGCAATCGCCGCTTGATGCGCCACAGGTGCGAGCGGGACACCGGAATCAGAACTCGGACGAGGGCGCGCCAGTCCCGGTCCTTGATCAGCGTAGTCAGGTGGTAGGCGATGTGACCCTTGCTGTAGTTGTAGATCTGGCCCCGCAGCGATGACATGTCACGGCGGTGCCTGTGCCAGACATAGGCATCGGGTTCATACAGCAGCGTGTAACCTGCCTTGATTATCCTGTAGAAAAGATAAGTATCCTCGCCCACGCCGCTGGGCATGCCGGGGCCGAGCGCCTCGTCCATCAGTCCGATCGCGGGATGGCTGAAGATGTCGGCCCGAAAGGCAGCGTTTGCCGTCCCGCCCAGTTGCCAGGTCGGCACTGGCCGGCGATGATAGGATCTGAACCAGTGCGGGTCGACCTCCCTGCGCCGGAAGCCGCGACCCAGACCGCCATAGGCCTCGAACAAACACTGGGCACGCGTTTCCAGCTCCAACGGCAGTATATTGCCGGTCACCGCCGCAATGTCTTTGCGCGCAAAAGGCGCTACCAGCTTTTCCAGCCAGTCGCGCGGCATGGTCACATCATCGTCCGTGGTGACAATGATCTGACCGGTCGCCTCGGCAAGCGCGGCGTTGCGCGCGAAGGCAACGCCCTGGCGAGCTTCGTTCACCCGCAACACACCCGGAAACTCGTCTAGAACCGGCTGCGTCAGGCCGGAGTCAGGATGGTTGTCTACCACGATAATCTGAACCGGGCGGCGACATAGCTGTGCCGTTAGACAGCGTAGACAGCTACGCAGGTCGTCGGGGCGATCATGTGTCGCTACAATCACCGACACCGGTATCCCGGAAGGCAAACCGGCATCCTCTCCCTTCTGCGGCGTCAGGCGCTGCGCCAGCTCACCGGTCAGAGCCGTCCAGGGCGCCATCGGGCCAGAAGCATCTGGAGGCCGATACAGCTCTCTGGCGAGACCCTCGGCAATCGCGTCACGCAGGCGGGCAGCGCTGACAGGGGCGTAGCGGTTGGCAATCGTCACAGTGCCGAGCAATCGCGAGCCGAGCGTCACATACAGTTGCACGCTGCGGTAAGCGCAGACGTCGGTCAGCCCGTCCAGCGGGTCGCCGAGGTCAATGCGGCGCACCGCGGTCGGGTATTCACACGATCGCAGGCGGATCACGGCAGCGACTCCAGCGTCTCTGTACCCGCTGTGCCCGCGCGCGTGTCTTCGGTCGCCTGGGGCATGCGCGCGATCCGTGCCGCGGTGCGGCGCGCCGCTGGATAGCGTACGAGCCCTTTGAGAACGCCGAACAATTCCGCCCAGATCAGGTCCCGCGGCAGCCCCCCGGGCCGCACAAAGCTCAAGAGCAGGCGCCGCAGATTCCACCACCAGAACCACCACAGGGCGAAGCGGATAACAGCAACTCTCATCTCGCGGTAGGCGAGCGCACTGCGCACAAAGTATGAGTACAGCCCAATACCGTTATTGGCTAACTGGGTTCGCAGCTGTGCATGGTCGCGCCGGTGCCGGTGCCGAACCACGGCAGCCGGCTCGTAGACCAGTGTGTAGCCTTCCTGCAATACCCGAAAGAACATCTCTAAATCGCCACCGCCGTTGGTGACGGTACCCACGTCCAGCGCCGGATCGAAGCCACCCAGGCGCTCGAGCAGGCTACGCCGGTAAGCCATGTTGGCTCCCGTGCCGAAGCGTCCTGCCCCGATGTGAAAACGGTCCGTCTTGCCCCTAGTCGGATCCCGGCGGTACCAGCGCCGGGTGAAACCCCGGCCGAAACCGCCGTAGGCTTCAAACAGCAGCTGCGCCGGGGTTTCCAGCTCATACGGAACCACCAGACCGGTCACAGCCATGACTTGCGGGTCGTCGGCGAACACCGCTGCCAGCGCTTTCGCCCAGCCGGCATCGACCACGACATCATCGTCCGTATACGCGATGATCTCGCCCCGCGCCTCCGCGATGGCACGGTTGCGCGCCCAGTCCAGCCCGGGCCGCGGCTCACGGACGTAGCGAACGGCGGCGTACTGACCGACCAGCCGTGCGCTGGCATCGCTGCTCGGCCCGTTGTCGATCACCAGCAGATCCACGGCGGGATAATCCAGGCCCAGCAGTGCATCGAGGCAGGTGCGCAGCGATTCTGTCCGGTCGCGGGTGCAGACAGCCACCGTGACCACGGGCCGGGGCAGCTCCTCGGCGACCACCGTGCCCTCCGACGCCGGCGGCGCCTCAAGTCGCTGGCGCAGCAACGCCCGCTGCACGGCCCGGCCGTGCTCCCGGCGTATCGCGTCATTCAATGCGGTCGCTGAACAGCGTCCCTTCAACAAAGGGAGTTGCACGTAACCGATGGGTCTGCCGTGCAGCCGCACCAGGCCCTGCACCGCGCCGTATCGCTCGAGCCCCGTGATGTCTGTCAGGGGCCCGCCCAGCTCTACGTCCACCACTTTCACGGCCTGTGCCACAACGGCTCTCCCCCGGTTGAGGTCAGTTCGGTCAGGTATCCTGCTGGGCCAACCTCAGGGTTCTGCAGCAGGCATTGTCGGGACAGCACTCTGAGGCGCCGGGCATTGATGCGCTGCCACAGCCTGACACGCCCTGCTCTGCGCAGTTCGATGTCGGTCAGTGTGAAGGACCGAACCGGCGGTTCCGTGCAGCGACGCCGGGGCCCAGCTGCGCCCTCAACCGACGCAGGTCTGAACGGCTTGGCCCCCAGGCCGGACAGATTCTTCGCTGCCAGAGTATAGAGCTGACGGTTTACCAGCAGGACCGGATCGGACAACGCGGCCCTGCTCAGCAGGCCCAGCGCGCGCAGGTGCCCGCCGCATTGCGTGAGCTTCTGCCCGAGGTACCAGCACGATCGGCTGTTGGACCAGCGGTAGACGTAAAGCGGGATCTCGGGATGTCGACGCCGGACGGCGGCCAACAGCAACGCGTGGGCACGTGCCATCGATGCACCGCGACAGGACATGCTGTTTCCGACCTGCCGGTAGCCGACCAGGAATTCCGGCACCACACGGAACCGGTAGTGCTCGGCCAAGCGCAGGTACAGCTCCCGGTCTTCACAGCCCTGCGCGCCTTGTTCCCGATACCAGCTGCAATAACCGCCCACCCGTTCGAGGCAACTGCGCCGGATCAGTGGCGCGCTGGCATTGCCCACGAAATTGCTGTAAACGAGTGGTACATAGGCCTCGCCCTCCACGGCCGAGGCAATACATGCGCCCGTCAACCGACCCTCCTCGTCCACCTGGACCGACCACGCATACACCAGTCCCACCGTGGCCTCGGTGCCCGCCAAGCAATCCATCTGCTTCCGGAGTTTGTCCGGATACCAGATATCGTCGGCGTCGAGTGGCGCCACATACTCGCCGCGGGCATGTTCAATCGCGAGGTTACGGGCAGTCGCTACGCCTCGGTTTGGGGTGCGAAACAGGGTTACGCGCTCGTCGCGCTCGGCGATCGACTCCACGATGCTGGCAGTCCGATCCTGCGACCCGTCGTCCACCACCAGCACCTCGATGTTACTGTAGCTCTGACCCAGCGCTGAGCCCAACGCCTCGCCGATGAACGCCTCGGCGTTGCAGGCGGGCACAATCACCGATACCAATGGCTCTTGCATGGCCCCTCGCTGCTCCTGCCCCGTCCTGCTTTCACATTGAGCGAACTGCGCCTGCCGGTTACCTCTCTTCCGTGAACGCTCCCTCAGTCTGCGTCCCGGCCGAAAACAAGTCCGTGGCACCTGTGCCGTTCTCAACGGCCCGACTCGCACTCAACAGCAAGCATGTTGCGCGCCAACGCCAGAGCGACTGCGTCATCGGACCGGAAGGCTCGTTACTGCTGCCACTTTGGAGCATATGCACTCTCACATCACAAACTGTAGGGCTCTCAACTCTGAGAGTTCCACCTGCTGCTTGTGCCATGAATGAGACTTGCGAGGTGCAATGTGTCTCCCAGGCGCAGGCACTCCTTTCTGCGCTCCTGCCACCTCGGTTCGCTCTCAAGGGTGAGAGCCGATGCAGCGATCTTTTCGCATCAGTGATAGAGATCTCGCATTCCGGTCGCAGCTACGACCACCGTGAGCACAGGTTTCCCGCTGACTGTAGTGCAAATTCCGGCGTTGTGTCTGACTCCGGTATGTTTGGCAATCTTTTTGCACAACCAGGGTTCATCGGATTTCGCCTGCATGCGCTTGGAGATACGCAGACGATGCTCACTGCGGGGTTGAAGTGAATTGAAGAGACCGGTGAATCGACAGGTGTGCCCGACGATCTGGAGCCACACCTGCACGGACTGCAGATCGACCCCCAGAACGGGACCGTCTATCTCTCGTACGAAGAAGAGCACTGTTTCTATGGCTACGCGATGATCCTGAAGCCATAGAGCGCGAAACCCTTCGGAGTGACGGACTCTCGAAGGGCGTGCAAACCAACCAGCTGAAGGAGGACCAACATGCAAACATTCAACAATGAATGTGTTCCCAGGCACCACCGCAGAAAAAAACCGGCGCCGGCCATAGTGTCCGCGGCACTCGTAGTCACTTTGGGTGGGCTCGGTGTGACCGTACCGGTAGCCGCCGCGCCCGAATACAGTGTCACCAAGGTGCTGGTGGCCGAGGACCAGTACCAGGGCGAAGCCGGCGTAACGCCCAAGCCGCTCTACAAACCCCATGAGGTCGTGATCGACGGTGGCGGCAAGAGCGTCTGGATCACGAGCAACGAGCGTACCGAGTTCGCCGGCATCACCATCTTCAATGTCAACAGGGTGCTGTCCGTGGTGAACATCGATGAGCCGAACGTGGAGTTCCACGGCGAGGACGAGGAAGAAACGATCGGCAACGAAGAGGAAGAGGAAACCACCGAGCCGGTCGAGAATTTCCCGCCCGGGCGTCGCATGCGCCCCCGCGTCTGCCTGCCGGTGCAGCTTCCGCCGGGCGCGCCGGTTCCCCGCCTCGATGGCGGCGGCCCACCCGCAAGCTGGTTTGACCCACGAGACCGCATCATCTGCGCGCCTCTCGGAGCGGAAATGCACGCCCGGCATCCACACGGCATCGACGTCGACCATAACCGTCTCCTGGTCCACCAGGTCATCGAACACTCGGGCCTCAAGTGGAATTCGGACCGCACGGCCTTCGAGGTCGCCGAAAACACGGACGAAGAATCTGGAATGCTGCTGATCTATGACATCAGCAACCAGAGAAATCCAAAAATCGTCAACGGCTACCTGCTCGGGCATGGTGCCCACGAGCTGGCCGTGAACGACGACGATGGCCGGGTGTGGCAGGGCAATCACGAGGACTCCCCCGGGGTGACACCCAACATCTGGGTGGACCTGATTGATCCCAGCCAGGGCGAGAACGGCTATAACTTCATCGACACCGGCTGGTACAATGCAGTGCAGGGCATCGAGGTGGACGAGAGCCACAGCCGCGTGTACGGCACCACCCACGTCGGGGAGAAGATGTTCGCCTTCGACGCGGGCTGTGACCCCCAACCAAACGCAGCTCCCGACGACGAGAAGCAGGTCGGCGAGAACTGTATCCTGTATACGGTCGATCTCCGCGGCCCGTTCTTCGATCAGATCCCGGAGGCTGACGCGATCTTCGACATCGCAGACCAGGATGTTGATAGCGGCACCGTGCTGCCGAGCGTGCTGCACATGCACGACCTGACCGTGGACAAGGTCAATCAGCGGGCCTATCAGACGCTCCACAGCATTCATCACGCCGAGCACACCGGCAGCCCCGAGGAGGCGGCGCTGCCCCCAGCCGAAGAAGGCGACGAGGAAGAGGAGCCCGAGCACCACTTCATGGGCCGCTGGCTAGCCGAAGTAAACGTCGACTCCAGCTCTTCGGACTTCATGGAGGTGACCTACATCGACCTGTCCAACGGCATGAACATCCTGGATGTTCCCAACGTGGAAGACATACCCGAAAGTACGCCATTCGAGGACCAGTTCGTACACGCCCATTGGGTCGCGGTCGATCCGGACCGTGGCGCCGTGCTGGCTACTGGGGAGCACACCGGGAACCTGGGTGTCGTGGATAACGAGTCCAGAGATCTGGAACAGGTGGTCGCCATAACCATTCCGATCCCCAACTGCGAGCCGGAGCTGGATGAGGAAGGGAATCCGGAGTTCGAGGAGCCGCATGTTCACGGCGTGCAGGTCGATCTGGACGTGGGCGGCAACGTCTACGTCAGTGACGAAGGCGAGCATTGCTTCTACGAATCCGTGACTCGTCTGAGACCTTAACAGCCGTCCCTCGATGGCTCAGGCCAGGCTGGGCGTTCTTGCCCAGCCTGCTTTTGTATTTACCCTCAAGCCTGCCAAGCGAGCTTGGTCCGGCGAAATCTTCAACCTGGGCTGTGCAGCGTCTGGACACCGTATTGTGGCAGCTGCTCGAGGAACCCCAGCAGCTGCGGCTAAAGAATAACCCACGAGCAGGTGGCCGCCGAGCTGAACAACCTCATGCGGTGTCAACACCCTCCTGACAATAGCTCCACCAGGAAAAGCTACTATCAACCTGTGTCGGGTTGGATCGAGCTGGCATCGCCGGACTCCCTGAGCGAATGCGCAGGAAGGGGCTCCTCGCGTGAGGCCGCTCATTGAGCTGTTTTTTGGCTGCCAAAGGCCGTTTTATGTACTAAAAGTCACAGACGGGTCTCCTGTGAATCCGTTACTAATGAACCCACCCGGGACAGCTTGGCCGAGAAACCCAGTTTTTTCGCATACATGTGACAGGAATCTCAGCCAGACTGCAGGTGCTCAACTAAGGTGGCGCGCTGTAATTGGGAACCGCTGCCTCGAAGGAATTCGATAAGTATCCGAATGACCCGGCTGTTACATTTCCTCGTTGTGATCTCTATGCTGTTCAGTGCCACCCTGGGCGCTGGCATCGACTTTGGCGGACCGGACTGCCACAGCCACGGCGCAAAGCATCACGAGCGTCTACCGATTCCTGACGGTGCGCACGGGGACGTGCTGCTGCTCAGGGCCGAGTGTGACTGCAGCTGCCCATGCTGTTCCTATGTGGCGCATCTGATCCCTCTCCCCTCCACGGTGAGTATTGCATACCCTCCTGCGCCAGAGGTTCTGTACGCCGGCGGGCAGGCCAGCTGGGTTTCCCTGACGATCTCACCTCCGATACGCCCCCCTGACACCTGAGCGCCCGCACGCATACGGGCGCATTGCAGTCAGCGTCTGTAGCCGATCGAGACAAGAAACCGGGTTCGCATGCCTGTGCGGCAATCGCCCATGCCGACACGCAGTCGTGCCGGGCAAACGCTGATCGCTTGCCGGCCCAAACCGCTTAGGAGGAAATACAAAGATGAGGAGACGTGACTTTATTAGAGCCGGCCTGTCCGGCGCCACTTTCGGGCCTGACAGCGCTGACGCCGCACCCGGTTGAGGTCTACCGATTTCCGATGAGGAGGATGAATTGATCATGTCCAATTGTATTCGATTGTCTGTAATTCTGATATTTCTGGGCCTTGCCCTGTCGTTCGCTGCGTCGCAGGTATCCGCGATGGGTGGCCACGGTCGCGGCGGCAGTGACGGCGGTGTAACTTCGAGCTCCGGCGAAAATTCCGCGTTTGTCGGCAGCCATTATTCGGGCTCGGGCGGCTGCGTGGAGTGCCAC
This sequence comes from Gammaproteobacteria bacterium, assembly GCA_050118435.1. GTDB lineage: Bacteria > Pseudomonadota > Gammaproteobacteria > DSM-19610 > DSM-19610 > Thiogranum. Next base: position 20,663 of record JASFKW010000057.1, read on the forward strand.
GACGGCCTGACCGACAGCCGCGGCAACGACATTTCCATCGTCAAGGCCTGGTCTACCAGCATGATGGCGAACGCTGCGCGCGATCCTTATTGGAAGGCCAAAGTCGCCGCGGAGCTGAGCCGCAACCCGCACCTGAGCGACGAGCTCAACGACACCTGTACCCGGTGTCATGCACCCATGGCGAACGATGCGGCCCGCAAGAACGGCGCGGCCATGGGGCTGCTTGGCGCCGGCGGCTTCCTCGATCCAGGCAGTCCCTACTTCGATCATGCCATGGACGGAGTGAGCTGCACCCTGTGCCATCAGATCGAGGACGACGGCAAACTGGGCACGCTGGAGGGAATCTCCGGGAATTACAGCGTCGGCACCTACGCCAACCCGTCGGACCGTCCGGCCTACGGCCAGTATACCGATGTGCGCACGGGGCCAATGCGCATGAAGGTCCAGTTCACGCCGCAGTATGGCGCCCACACAGACACATCCCGGATGTGCGCCACTTGCCATGATCTGAAGACGCCTTTTGTCGACGCCCAAGGCAATCTCGCCAGCACCTCGCCGGAAAGCGAATTCCCCGAGCAGATGCCGTTCACCGAATGGAGCAACAGCGATTACCGGGTCGGCGGCAGCAGGGAGCAAAGCTGCCAGGGGTGCCACATGGCCAAAGTCGCAGGCTCAGTGAAAATCGCCAGCAAGCCCCGCCAGGTGCCACAACGCGAAGGTTTCGGCTCTCACGAGATGCTCGGTGCCAACACGGTGATGCTGGACATACTCGCCAGCAACCGTGAAGAGCTGCGTGTGACAGCGACCGGCCTGGAAGAGAAAATCGAGCGCACGCGTACCTTTCTGCGCTCAGCCGCAGACATCGAAGTGATTTCGGCGAGCGTGCGCGACGGCGTGCTGGAGGCTCAGGTCCGGGTGACCAATCACACCGGACACAAATTGCCCACCGCCTATCCCTCCCGGCGTGCCTATATCCATTTTCTGGTTCAGGATGGCGCAGGTAACCGGGTGTTCGAATCGGGGCGCTTGAATTCGAATGGCAGTGTCGCGAGTCTCGCCGTCGATGAGGATTCAACGACTTACGAGCCGCACCACCAACTCATCACCGACCAGGACCAGGTTCAGGTCTACGAGCCCATTATGGGGGACAGCGCTGGCAACGTCACGCATACCCTGTTGCGAGGCGCGACGTACCTGAAAGACAACCGGCTGCCGCCCCGCGGCTTCGACAAGCTCACGGTCCCCCATGACGTTCGGGTGGCAGGGCTGGCAGCGGTCGACCCGGACTTCGACGGCGGCAGCGATGTCGTGACCTACCGTGTTGCCGTGGGTGACGCAGCCGGCCTTACCATTACCGCGGAGTTGAACTATCAGGCGCTCTCCTATGGGCACCTGCAGGACCTGTTCCGGGATGCTGATCTGCCGGAGGTGGCCGCGTTCAAATCGATGTTCGAGAACCGGGCAATCCTGGCCGAGACGCTGGCTTCCGCAAGTGTGGAAGTCTACTGAGCGCCCCCGCCCCTGTGTCGGAATAGCCACG
>JASFKW010000058.1:0-22006 GCA_050118435.1 Gammaproteobacteria bacterium
TGTGCTGCGCCCCTGTGACCGGCTGTTCCACATCGGCAACGACGAATTTGCGGTACTGATCATTGCACCGAGGACGCCCCATGTTGCCGGCCTGGCGGCACAGAAGATACTCAGCTGTATCGACACCGACTATCGGATAGAGGGTGACGTAGTGGCAGTCTCCGCTGCAGTCGGCGGTGCCATGTTTCCCGATCACGCCGCGGATCGCGACGGTTTGTTGCGCAGCGCCGATACGGCACTGCACCTGGCGCGCGAGCAGGGACGGAATTTTATTATCTACGATGGGGCGCCGGTGGATTCGGAGGAGCAGCCAGTCAGGCTCAGGGGTGAGCTGCGCAGGGCGCTGGAAGACAATGCGCTGCGGCTGCACTATCAGCCGCAGATCGATTTGCAGCGCGGAGTGCTGAGCGGCTTCGAGGCACTGGTGCGCTGGTACCGACCGGAGCAGGGGTGGATACAACCCGATGTGTTCATTCCCATGGCGGAGAAAAGCGGACTTATTGATACACTCACCTACTGGTCAGTGAACGCGGCTCTGCGCGGGCGGGTTGAGTGGCAAGCGGCTTGTCGGGGTGCCGCGATCGCTGTAAACCTCTCGGCCAGACTGCTGCAGTCAGCGGAAGTCGTCGATCTTGTCAGCCGTGCCCTCAGCATCTGGGATGTTGAGCCTGGCGCCCTGATTCTGGAAGTAACCGAGAGCGCCATGATGTCAGAACCCGACACTGCACTGCGGGTGCTGAAGTCGCTCCATGAAATGGGCGTGAGGCTGTCGATTGACGACTTTGGAACGGGTTACTCGTCGCTCGCCTATTTGCAGAAACTCCCCGTCAGCGAACTGAAGATTGACAAGAGTTTCGTGACGCACATGGCCGACCGGCCGCAAGATAGCAGGATCGTGCGTTCCATCATCGATCTGGCCCACAACCTGGAAATGTGCGTGGTGGCAGAGGGTATCAACGATCAGCGTTCGCTGGACATGCTCGTCGACATGGGCTGCGACTATGGCCAGGGTTACTACATCGGCCGCCCGATGCCTGCCGAGAATCTGGGTTCCTGGCTGCAGCGGGCACACGGGAACAGGTCGTCGGCCTGAGCCGGGCCGGCATCGCCCAAACGTCCGGCGCCAATATGAGGCCTCTAGCTGGGGACTGCTGCCGCTATCGCATCCGGCGAGATCCCGTTCACCAGTGCGGCGAATTCCCCAGCTCCTCCAGCGGCACCGGCCTCCCGCAGGCAAACCCCTGGATGAGATCGAATTGCAGCTGTCGGCAGACGCTGAGCTCGCCGGGGTGAGATACGCCCTCGGCGAGGGCGCGCGTCTGGCCCTTCTGGATCAGGGTCACGAGCAGGCCGATCATCTCCTGGCGGTGCGGCGGCAGCTTGTCCAGATCGCGTATCAGGCCGATATCGAATTTCACGGCATAGGGAGGCACGTGCAGCAGCTCCAGCAGCCGTGCCTGACCGGCGCCGAAATCGTCGTAGGCGAGCTCGATGTCCATGTCCTGCAGGGCATCGTTCAGGATGTTCAGGGCATGGGCATCGGTTACCGCCTGCTCGTGGATTTCCAGAACCAGGGGCGCCTCCGGGTGCCTGTCCCGCAGAACCCCCAGCTGCGCGAGAACACGCGACGGGTCGTTCAGCTCCCTGGGATGGGTGTTCATGAACAGGGGTATATGGCAGAACGCCGAGTCCGCCCATGCGGTCACCCCCGTTTCCCGAATCAGCTCGCTCAACTCGACGGAACGCCCCAGGGCTTCGGCGAGCCGGAACAGCGGCTCCGGTAGCTCGGACAGCCTGGGATGGGACCCGCGGCCCAGCAGCTCCAGACCGGTGATACGCTGGTCCCGCGCCGAAACGATGGGTTGAAACAGCGGCCTGATCAGCCTGTCCCGCAGCAGCTGCTCGAACTCCCGGGCTCCCACCGGCATGCGGTCGGGCTGTGTCTGGGAGTCAAAGAAGCTGGTTCGGGTCGCCTCGGCGCCTGCCTCCCAGGGGGCTGTGGCATCGCGCCGCAGGCGGAATTCGACATCCGCGAAACGGAGGACATCGCCCGGATTCAGCACCCTGTGTTCGCGCACCCGGTGGTGATTCACGTAAGTGCCGTTCTTGCTGCCGAGGTCTTTGAGCAGGAGCTGGCCGTTTCGCTGGAAAAATTCGGCGTGCTGGCGGGAGACATTGGTTGATTCCAACGTGACGGCGAGGTCAGCCTGCCTGCCGACGAGCGCCGGAAACCGGTTCAGCAGCACCCGGTACGCAGTGTCGCCTTCCTTCAGGTAACCCTCCAGATACCAGCCGTGCATCGTTTTCTCCGGCCCTTTGCCATGCTTTACAGTGTAGACGCGCCGGGAAGCGGCTGCCCGCGCCGCGGGCCAGGCTCGGGCCGACGCCCGGTCGGCGAAGGGCAATGGCATTGCATCCCTGAGAATTGGGAACTCAGCCCCGGTATGCCTGCTCGATGCCCTCGGGCGTGAGAATGCCGTAGACCCGCTCGATGCCCGGTGCGGTGGTACGGGCGACATAGAGGGCCTCGGCGCCGGTGTCGCGGACACGCTGGTGAGCCTCCTGCAGACTCGCCTGCAGGTCGATTCTCTCCACCTGCAAGCGCTGGGCGGGCAGCTGGCGCAGATCGAAGCGCGCGCTGTCAGGTGCATCTCTCAGAGCGCGGAGCAGGTCCACGGCGGCGAGAATCACCGCCGGTTGCTCGGGCTCCCGGACCAGGATCCAGCGCGGATCGTCGGCGAGACCGCGTTCCGCCTGTTCCCGTTGCACCGCGGGCGGCAGGGTCACGAAGGCACGTTCCATCACGGCGGCGACACCGACCCGTCGCAGCGACTGCGTGATCGGATCGTTGCGATAATCCAGACCCAGCTGGCGCATCAGACCCTGGAAAACGGATTCACGCCGGGTAAAGAAGCCAGCGGCAAGGGTCGCGGAGACCACCGCGAGCATACCCGGCAGGATCACATTCGGATGTCCGGAAAGCTCCAGAACGGCGATCAGGCCGGCGAGCGGTGCCTGCAGTATGGCCGCCATCATGGCACCCATGCCGGTGAGTCCATAGAGTGTCACCGAGGCGCTGTCGGTGATGCCCAGCCACGCGCCCAACAGGGCGAACAGCGCGCCCGCGGCCGCACCGATGACCAGCGACGGACCGATGATTCCCCCGGGAACGCCCGCGCCGATACAGGCGGCACTGGCGAGGATCTTGAGCCCCAGTATGATCAGCAGCAGCTCGAATCCGTAAGCTCCCTGAAGTGTCCGGGTGATGGTCTGATCGCCGACGCCCATCACCTCGGGTACCGCCAGGCCGCAGACCCCGACCACTGCTCCCGCGAGGCCGAAGCCGATCCACACCGGGACGCGCTGCGCGTGGCGCACCAGTCGCTCGACCGTGACCACGAAGGCCGCACCCAGCAGTCCGATGACGATGCCCGCGAGCATGATATAAGGAAGCTCGACCAGTGTGCCCGGGGTCACATCGGGTACGGTGAACGTCAGGTGATGGCCGAAAACCCAGCGGGTCAGCATGGTCGCGCTGACGGCCGCCAGAATCACGGGTGCGAAGCCGGCCACTGTGTATTCCATGATCAGGACCTCCATGGCGAAGGCGACGCCCGCCAGCGGCGTGTTGAACGAAGCGGCGATGCCGGCCGCGGCACCGCAGGCCGCGGTCACCCGCAGGCTGTTGTGCGGCAGGCGCAGCCCCTGCGCCGGCAGGTTGCTGCTGGCCGCGCCCAGGTGCGCACTGGGTCCTTCACGCCCGACCGAGTGGCCGCAGGCGAGGGCGATGGTGCCGCCGACGAACTGGACCAGCCCGTTGCGCCAGGGGAGCGTGCCCTGGTGGTAGGCTAGGCGCTCGAGGATATGCAGGATGCCGACCCGTCGCTCCGATGCGGGCAGGCAATGGAACAGAATGCCGATGGCGAGTCCGCCGGCCAGCGGCAACAGAAACCGGTACTCTGACGGCAGGAGCTGGTAATGCTCGATCTGCTGACCGTCCGTCAGACCCGCGTGCAGCCAGGCCACGAGCAGGCGAAATGCGATAATGGTGGCACCGGCCAGCAGGCCGGCGAGGATGCCGAGCAGGGCGAGCTGCGGTACGGCGTCGTGGCGCGCCACGCTCAGCCGATACCGGTCGACCAGTCTGTTCAGTTTGGCGCCCATGCTGTCTCCCCGCGCCGACGCGGCCGGTGACGGACCATCATAGCCGGAAATCCGCAGCCCCGTGAAACCCCGGGGTCCGGCGCTTCCACGGGTTTCAGGCCGCCGGCGGGGATCGTCTGAACGCGGTCCTCTGTGCCGTACAGGGCAACCTGGGCCTGGTCGCAGCGGGACGCGGGTTTCGGCACCCCGGGCGATGCCGATCCGCGGGAAGGATGGATACCGGACCCCGGCCTGCGGTATAAGCGTATTGAGGAATGACCGGCCGCGCCACGCGCGGTCTTTTGGCGCCGGCAGCAAGCCGGGGAGGGGGGCATGACGAGAGCGCCGGAAGATCTCAAACGCCTGCTGAAGGCGCTATCCTTTGCCGCGCTCAGGCACAGGGACCAGCGCCGCAAGGACGTCGAAGCTTCGCCTTACATCAATCACCCCATCGAGGTCGCCAGCATTCTCTGCCGTGAGGCCGGAATCCATGATATCGACCTGCTGTGTGCCGCGCTGCTGCACGACACCGTCGAGGACACCGACACCACGGCGGCGGAGCTCGAAGCCGGGTTCGGCGCAAGAATCGCGGCCATTGTCGTGGAGCTCTCGGATGACAAGTCGCTGCCGCGGCAGGAGCGCGAGCGCCGGCAGGTGGAGCACGCCGCTCACCTGAGCGAGGCGGCGCGACTGGTGAAGCTGGCGGACAAAATCAGCAACCTGCGCAACGTGGCTGAGTCGCCGCCGCCGGGTTGGAGCCTGCGACGCCAGCAGGCGTACTTCGACTGGGGCAAGCGGGTGATCGACCGGCTTCGCGGCGTCGATCGCCGGCTCGAGGCGCTGTTTGACCGGGCCTATGCCGCGCGACCCGGCGATCGGAAGATGTGAGTCAGGAACCAGGGTTTGCCGCGGTCGCGCCACATAGAGCGCTCAGACGGGCTGCGGCACAGCGGGATTCCGCGTCGTCAGTATTTTCCTCGGCAGGATAGGGATGACCTCGATAAGATGTTATGCTCGCTGACGGCGGGGACATCATGAAAGATCCGATTCTCTGGACATTTCTGCTGGTGCTGGCGGTGTCTGCCGCCGGCACGTTCTACTACCGGTACGGGGGGCAGGAGGCTCCCGCGCCGCGGATGCAGCCACCGGATGAGCATTCCGCTGCGCCGGACGCGATGCCCCAGGGCCGCTCGACACCGCCGGTGCGCTATCCGGTCCCGAAGCCGTCGCCGCCCATACCGGATGCCCCTTCTGCCGGGGGCGACGAGCAGCCGGTTGCCGAGCGGCACGACGCGCTTCCGCCGCTCGATGCCAGCGACGCCCGGGTACAGTCGGAGATGGCGCGTCTGTTCACCGGACAACGGCTGGAGGACCGCTTTAATCTGGATGCCCTGCTGCGCCGTCTCGTCGTTACTGTCGATAATCTTCCCCGGCCGAAACTGCCGCGTCAGCGGCTTGCCACCCGCTCCGTGCCCGGTCGTTTTGCGGCCGCCGGCGAGGGCGAGGCGCTGACCCTGAGCCCGGATAACTTCGCCCGCTACGCGCCCTTCGTGCAGCTGCTGGAAGCCGTCGACAGTGAGCGGCTGGCGTCGGTCTATGTGGCGCTGTACCCGCTGTTCCAGCAGGCGTACGAAGAACTCGGCTACCCGGATGCCTATTTCAACGACCGGCTGATTGACGTGATCGATCACCTGCTGGAGACACCGGATGTCGACGGACCCGTGCGGCTGATGCGACCGCGCGTCTTGTATCAGTTCGCTGACCCGGAGCTCGAGGCACTGTCCGCCGGACAGAAGGTGTTGATCCGCGTCGGGCCCGATAACGCGGCTCGAATCAAGTCGAAGCTGCGTGAGCTCCGCGCGGTGCTGGCCAACCTCCCGAGCCCGCTCCGCCAGGCCAGGGCCGCCGGCGACTGAGTAGCGTCGTGCCAATGGGGGTCCTGTGGGCGTGACCGTGGGCACCCTGGGGGGCCGGCTGCCGCGCAGGCATCGGGGGCAGGGGCGAGAAAGGCTCGGGTTACCGGGCATTTTCGGGGGCGTCCGTGGTCGAACTCCGGGTGTGGAGATGGCGCCGGCTTTGCGCCTGAAGCGGGGGGAAGACGAATGGACGGACGCAGACGGCGTTTTATCGCGACCATCGCCGGGCTGGCCCTGAGCGGCCCACTGGGCGCGGCGCACATGCTCGAGCCCACGCCCCGGCAGAACTGAAGGCTGCATTGGCAAAGCATCGTGTATCTCAACCGGACGCCGTGGGCACATCCCCGTAGCTTGGCGGTTGTCTCCCTGCAGCCGCCACCGGTCGGCAGACATGAGGCTTTGTCGGCATAGGGCCCAGTAAACCGGGCGCGGGTTCTGCGGGTCGCTCCGTGACCGAATAGCGTCTAAGATGGCGGTTTACACGCAGAGGGCTGATGAAAAAATGCTGGGGCTCGATCGACTCAGGCGCATGTTCTGGTGGCTGCCCGTCGGCCGCGTGCCGGAGGTCAGCGCCTTCCGGCTCAGGGAGCAGCTCAGCGGCCCGGCGGCGCCGCAGATTCTCGATGTACGCACCGCGGCGGAATGGCGCCGCAGCCACATCGAGGGTGCCGTCAGCGTGCCCATCCAGACGCTCGGACGCCGCCTCCCGGAGCTGGGGCTCGATCCTGCGCAGCCGGTTGTCGCCATCTGCCTGAGCGCCCACCGCAGCATACCGGCGGTGCGCCTGCTGCGCTCGCGCGGCTTCGACAGCGTTGCCCAGCTGCAGGGGGGCATGCTGGCGTGGTGGCGTGAGGAGCTGCCGGTCGTGGGAACGGGCGCGACAGACCAGGGCCTGTGAGCGCACCGCATCGGTCGCAAGGGCGGTCTGCGCAGGCGGCACTTGTGCGCGCAGCTTCCCGACGCTAATAATGGATAAGATACCGCTCGGCAAAATCACTGGTTAAATCAGATGTCCGGCGGAAAACGCGGAAACCACAGGCTTGCAGGAGGAGCGCCGCCCATGTCCGATTCCATAAAGTTCACGCTCGACGAGCGGGATATCCCGAAATTCTGGTACAACATCGCCGCGGATCTGCCGGCTGCTCCGCCGCCGGTATTGCACCCGGGTACCCGCGAGCCGATCGGACCGCAGGACCTGGCGCCGATTTTCCCCGTGGCCGTGATCGAGCAGGAGGTCAGCACCGAGCGCGAAATCGAGATTCCGGCGCCGGTACGCGAAGCTTACCGGCAATGGCGCCCCACGCCGCTGTATCGCGCGCGACGCCTGGAGCAGGCCCTCGATACGCCGGCGCGAATCTACTACAAATACGAGGGCGTCAGCCCGGCCGGCAGCCACAAGCCCAACACCGCCATCGCCCAGGCGTTTTACAATCGCGAAGAGGGCGTGAAACGTATCACCACCGAGACCGGTGCCGGCCAGTGGGGCTCGGCGCTGTCCATCGCCGGCGCATTCTTCGGGGTCGAGGTGGAAGTGTTCATGGTCAAGGTGAGCTTCGAGCAGAAGCCCTACCGGCGCACCTTCATGGAGAGCTTCGGGGCCAGCTGCGTCGCCAGCCCCAGCGAGCTCACCGAGTCGGGGCGCGCCATCCTCAAAGATCATCCGGACAGCACCGGCAGCCTCGGCATCGCCATTAGCGAGGCGGTGGAGCGGGCGGTGCAGCACGAGGACAGCAAGTACGCCCTGGGCAGCGTGCTCAACCATGTGCTGCTGCACCAGACGGTCATCGGTCAGGAAGCCCAGCGTCAGCTGGAGCTGGCCGATGACTACCCCGACATTGTGGTCGGCTGCACCGGCGGTGGCAGCAACTTCGCCGGCATCGCGTTCCCGTTTCTCGGCAGACAGCTGCGCGAAGGGGGCGACCTCGAATTCGTCGCCGTCGAGCCGGCGGCCTGTCCCACTCTTACGCGGGGCAGATACGCGTATGACTTCGGCGACACCGCCCACCTGACGCCCCTGGTGAAAATGCACACCCTGGGGTCGACCTATGTGCCGCCCGGATTCCACGCCGGCGGACTGCGTTATCACGGCATGGCGCCGCTGCTCAGCCACATCACCGAACTCGGCTGCATCAAGCCCAGATCTTATAACCAGCTCACCTGTTTCGAGGCAGGCCTGCAGTTTGCGCGGGCCGAGGGTATTCTGCCGGCACCGGAGGCCAACCATGCGGTCAAGGGCGCCGTCGACGAGGCGCTGCGGTGCCGGGAGGAGGGCGTCAGTCGCTGCATTCTGTTCAACCTCTGCGGTCACGGCCACTTCGACATGCAGGCTTACCGGGATTACATGGACGGCAAGCTGGTCGACCAGGAGTACGACGAAGCCGAAATCGCCATGGCCCTGGCCGGACTGCCGTCGGTCGCCTGACCGACGTGCAGGCGCCGGCCAGAGCGAGCCGCGCCTGCAGCCCGTATGATGCCGGTGCCGAGGCGGCCGCCGCGGGATTGCAGGCCTGTGGCGATCGGCCGCTAATACCCGGGGTCCAGGGAACCTACCAACATTCATGGACTGGAGCTCTCATGCATTACGACGTCGTTGATGCGCGTATTTCGCCGTCCGGGCATCTCGAAGTCCTCTCCAAGGTCGAGGTGAACAAGCTTCTGGACAAGAGCCAGGGCGGCCTGTACAAGCTGTTCCGCAACTGCTCGCTGGCGGTGCTCAACAGCGGCAACTATCTCGACGACGGCAAGGAGCTCCTGGAACGCTATCAGTCGTTTGAGATACGCCTGGTGCAGGAAGAGCGTGGCATCAAGCTCGAGGTGAAGGGTGCGCCGGCGCAGGCCTTCGTCGACGGCAAGATGATCAAAGGCATCAACGAGCATCTGTTCTCGGTGCTGCGCGACGTCGTCTACGTCAGCGACGAGATCGATGACAATCCCAATTTCGATCTGAACACCTCGGAGGGCATCACCAACGCGGTGTTTCACATCCTGCGCAACGCCGGCATTCTGCGCCCCGGCACCAACCCCAACCAGGTGGTGTGCTGGGGTGGGCATTCGATCAGCCGCGAGGAGTACGATTACAGCAAGGAGGTGGGCTATCAGATGGGCCTGCGCGGCCTGGATATCTGCACGGGTTGCGGGCCGGGCGCGATGAAGGGGCCGATGAAGGGGGCCGCCATCGGGCACGCCAAACAGCGTATTCGCAACGGTCAGTACCTGGGTATCACTGAGCCCGGCATCATTGCGGCGGAATCACCCAATCCCATCGTCAACGACCTGGTCATCCTGCCGGATATCGAAAAGCGCCTCGAAGCCTTCGTGCGCACCGGCCATGCCATCGTCGTGTTTCCCGGCGGTGTGGGCACCGCCGAGGAGATTCTGTATCTTTTGGGGGTCCTGCTGCACCCGGACAATGCCGAGATCCCGTTTCCGCTGGTGTTCACCGGCCCGGACCACTCGGAAGACTATTTTCGTCAGATCGATCGGTTCATCGCCGATACCCTCGGCACCGAGGTGCAGAAGCTCTACGAGATCATCATCGACGACCCGATACGGGTGGCTCAGAAGGTGCAGGCGGGCATCAGACAGGTCCGAGAATTCCGCAAGCAGCGAGACGATGCCTACTATTTCAACTGGCTGCTGAAGATCGATGGCGAGTTTCAGAGACCTTTCGTGCCCAACCACGAGAACATGCGTAACCTGGAGCTCCACAAATACCAGGAGCGGCATTTGCTGGCGGCCAATCTGCGCCGGACTTTCTCCGGCGTGGTCGCCGGCAACGTGAAGGACGAGGGCATCCGCGCCATCGAGGAGCACGGTCTGTTTGAGATTCGAGGCGACGCCAGCATCATGGACCCCATGGACGCGTTGCTGGCATCCTTCGTCGACCAGAGCCGGATGAAGCTGCCGGGCAGGGAATACGTTCCCTGCTACCGGATCGTGCGCTGAGGCCGCTCAGGGCGGGATGCTGCACAACGCGACCGCGTCGCGAGCGTCGATCCTCCGTTTATGTTTTCTGGCGAGTGACGGCCTCGGGCCAAGAGGTGGGCGACTGCGCCGGCGGGGGGGCGCGCGCGGGCCGCGGCTGTCGAGCGCGGGTGCTAGCGACAGCGGGTGAGTGTGTGGTGCTCGCCCGGCTCACCGACGCGGACCTCAATGACGTCGGCGCGCGTTTGCAGCACCTGAGCCGCCCGGTACTGATAGAAGTAGCTGTCCTGGTAAAAAGCGTGCCGTGCCTGCCCGCCCCTAGGTGCAACCAGCATGTGGAGAATGATCGTGTCGTTGTTGAGCTCCCAGAATCCGGCAATACCCGCGGCCTTGCCTCTGCCCAGCTCCACGGTGCCATTCTCGCGGAACAAGACGTAATCCGCGCTGCCGCAGCCCTCGCTGCCGGCCATGCTCCAGGTGCCCGCCAGGTAGTCGGGCGACAAATCGACTTCCTCGGCGAGTGTCGTCGGGATGTACAGTGACAACAAAACCAGCAAAGCGGATCGCAGACGCATGGCGTAGACTCCTCAATTCCGGGTGCCGAAAACGGGTATGGGATTGTTTACCTGGACTATACATAGTCACGCGGAGCTCGGACGTCAAGCATCCGGGCGTGATTTGAAGGCGCGTGGGTCCTATACTGGTGCCCTGAGAGCCGCCATGTCACCCGAGGGGAGAAGCGATGCAGGAAAACCGGGCGCTGATCGTTCACTTCAACGATGCCACCACGCTTTCGTTTATTTTCCCCGGAAAGGCGGACGGCGAGAGCGTCGCCGACAAGATCAAGCAGGTGCTGAGCGCCGAGCAGGTGGTGATCGAGGCGGACGGGTCGCTGTTTATCATTCCCCAGAGCAGCATCAAATATATGCAGGCTTATCCGGCGCCTTCCAGCCCGGCGGAGAATGTCATCTCGGGCGCCACGCTCACCGGCGAATCCTGACGCGGCGTCGGCACGGCCTGCTCGCCGGCCCCGCCGCTGCCCCTGGCCATTTGGCTTTAACCATCGTATCTTTGTCCACCGCGTATCCGGCGTGCCCGGTCAGCCTACGTGTAAGGAGCACGGCGCCAGTAAAGCGGCTGGGTCCGCACAGCGCTTTGGGATATAACACGAACAAGGGACTCGTATGGCGTTAAACAGACTTCTCGATTCCGGCGTTCCACTGCCGCCGCCCGATGTTCAGAGAACGACGTTTTCAGTAGACGCACTGGCGCGATTCACCTGCAATACCTGGGATGAGATCGTTGCAGCGCAGACGGACAGAGAATTTGATGTCGTCATCGTGGGATCGGGAATGTACGGTGCCTACACCGCTGCCAAGCTGTTTGAGCGGGGTCGTCGCATGGACAATGATGCCGAGGCTCCGCGTATCCTGATTCTCGAGTCGGGTCCTTTTCTGATCACCGAGCACATCCAGAATCTCACCCGCCGCAGCACCGATCTTGCCTCGCTGGTCGCCGAAGACCTGGTCGAGGCATCACAGAGCAATGTCCCGTTCGTGAAACATACCCGTTGTCTGGGGGGCAAGTCGCTGTTCTGGGGCGGTTGGGCGCCGCGTTACCAGGCGGAAGACCTGCAGAAGCTCGACGATGACGGCGACAGGCTGTGGCCGCAGGAAATTGAGGATTATCTGTTTCGCAGTGGCTACCAGGGTGGATACGAGTACGCCGAGAAAGAGATCGGTGTTTACCCCGTGCAGGATTTCATCAATGGGCCGCTGTACGAAGCGCTGAAGAGGCGGGCCGAGGACGTCATCGACGAAAACCGCGTGCCTTCATTGAAGACCGCGCTGGCGCCGCCGATTGCGGTCCAGGGGGAAGGGCCGGGCTCCGGGCTGTTCAGCTTCGACAAATACAGCAGCATACCCATGCTGCTGGATTCGGTGCGCGAAGACAGCGAGATCAGTGCCGGTGACAACGCACAGCGCAGACTCTTTGTGGTGCCTCACGCCGAGGTGCTCAGGCTGGAGACCGGTAAAGGGCGCGTCAATCAGGTGGTCGTCGCGCTGGCCGACCCGGCGGAACCCGGAAACAGGGCCAAAGCCCGCGTCGAGCGCCTGGAGCTGAGCCCGAGCGCAGTTGTGATCCTTGCCGGCAACACCATCAACTCGACGCGCCTGGCTCTGAACTCGTTCCCCCGCCCGGCTGTCCTGAATCAAAACGGGGAGCTGATGGGGCGCAATCTCATGTACCACGTGCGCAGCAACTTCGTCTGGCGCGTCAAGCGCAGCGCGCTCAACCTCCCCCCTCCGGATCCGGCCCGAATCAAGACGGCGGCCCTGCACATCACCGGATCCACGCCGACCAGCGGCAGCGGGGTGGGGCAGTATCACTTCCAGCTCTACGCCGCGCCCAACATGGACGTGCCCATGTTTCCCGGAGCCGCAAAGGACCCCGAGCGATTCCTCTACCAGATGACGCCCAACATCGAGGATATCGAGTCCATCAGGGAGGCGCAGGCCGGCCTTGGAAACGATCGGGTGGCGGTCGGCATCCGCACCGTCGGCGAAACCTTTGGCGACCGGAGCAGCCCTGTCGGCACCAATCCGGGTGCCAGCTGGATGAATGTCAATCCCTTTGGTGGGGCCGGGGACGACGTCTACTTCGAAAACGGCGCGGAGCTCAGGGTGCCCAAAGCCTACGTGCACCTGGTCGAGACCGCGGATGCCGGCCAGGTGCGGACGGCGCAGGACCAGGCCGCCTTCGACTTCATGGCGGCGCTGGCCAACCAGACGCCGGGCAGCACTGCCTCGACGAGCCCCCAGCCGGCCGCGGGCGTCGAGATCCTGGCTCAGATCCCGCTCAACCTGATTCCAGACAACGCCTTCCGCAGGGAAGACACGCCGAGTGGGCGCTTCTTCGTGGGGCGCTTCGGCGGACAGTACAGGGTGCTCGAGGGGGCCTGCACCCACGAGGGTTGTTTCGTCGACTGGCTCGCAGCGGAAAACGCCTTCAGCTGTCCCTGTCACACGGCGCGCTTTGCCGCGGATGGGTTGAATGTCTCCGGACCGCCGCCGGAGCCTCTGCACAAGCCCGACTTCAGAATCGACAACGGGCTGCTGGAGATTACCAGGCCGCAAAGCGCAACGGCGCTGGAGCACGTGGGCGGCGGACCGGACGCCATCGGCACCACTTATCACGAAGCGGGCACCCTGTGGATGGGAACCGACTTCACCAAGTCCGTGACCGATCTGAATGGCCGTTTCCACCACGTCACCAACGCCTATTGCGTCGATCAGTCGATCTTTCCGACGGCCGGTTCGGCCAATCCGGCACTGACCGGCATCGCCCTGTCGCGCAGGATCGCCGACTCGGTCATCGATCGGTACACCTCCGTCGAGCACCTGGGCAACGAGCCCGGCTTTCAGACCCTCTATCACGGGAGCTTCGCGGCCGACGGCTGGCAGATCGTCCCCGGCGGCAGTCAGCATTTTTTCGACGTCTCCGGCGAGCCCTACCCCGTCCTCGGCGCGGGTGTGGACAGCGGCGCACCCTCGCTTGGCGTGCTCCGCTACGCCACCCGGATGTACCGCGACTTCATCCTCAGGCTCGACTGGAGGGCCTACGACAGCGAAGCGAACTCGGGCATCTTCCTGCGGATGCCGCAACCCGCCGCGCTGGACCAGGATTTCTATGATTCGACCATCGAGGTTCAGATCGACGAGCTGGGACAGGACCACACCAACGGTGTCTACGGCTCACCGCTGCACAAGACGGGCGCCGTCTACGGTGTGTTCCCAGCGCGGCTGTGGGTCACCAAGGTCGTGCACCCACGCGCCTCGGCCAGGCCGGCTCACTGGAACAGCTGCGAAGTCAGGCTCCAGGGCGGAAGCATCGAGGTCAGGCTCAATGGGCTGCTGGTTTCCAGAGGTCAGTTTCCGAGCCTGCTGTCCGCCACTGGGCCCGCCGTCGGGCAGACCAAGCGCGACGAAGGCTATATCGGGCTGCAGTGTCACACCGAGGTGGTGCAGTTTCGAAATATCCGCATCCAGGAGCTCTGAGCCGGGAGCCGATGAGCGGCTGAGGCTCGAGCGGCAGCGAAAACTGAGGCGGTGTCGGCCGCCCGGCACGTTGGCCCCGACTCAGCTTCCCTGGCTGGCCGCCGTTGGCTGCTGTGCCGGCGCCTCGCTGCCCTGACGCGGTACCGACAGGGCCGGTGCGAAATCCTCCGTGATCCGGTCGCCGGCGTTGGGCCGGAAGTAGGTATCGGCGTAATGCACGTGAACCGGATGCTCCCGGTAGGCGTCGACGACGGCTGCGCTGGCGAACTTGACGCGCCAGCAGAAGCGATAGTGTCCAGACTCGTTGAGGGCCCGGCCGGCGAAGACCTTTCTAACGCCCGGTATGCCCGCCAGCACGCGTTCGCCCTCGGTGATGACGCTCTGCGCCTCCTGATCCGTGCAGGCCAGGTTGTAGAAGATCAGATGCTCGACGTTCTGCCAGGGTCGGCAGTGCTGCAGCAGCTCGTCAGCCCGGCCCGAGCCCCCCCAAAGGCGGATGCAGCGCTCCACCTCGGATGTGATCGCGGCCTGCACGCCTTCGACACACCGGGTGTAGCCCCTTGCGCCGCGGCGCAGGTTCTCGGCTATTCGCTCCCCCGCGGCGTCGGCCAACGCGGTGTAATAATTGATCTTGGCGACACCGTTGGCAATCAGGCGCTGAAACTGTGTCGCGCTGAGCCCGGTGCCCCCGTGTATGACCAGGGGCAGATTCAGCGCTTGGTTGATCTGCGCCAGACGGTCAAAATCCAGGCTGGGCTCGCCTTTCATGCGTCCGTGCACCGTGCCGACGGAGACGGCGAGAAAATCCACGCCGGTGCTCTCGACATAGTGCCAGGCTTCTTCGGCCGAAGTGTAGACGATCTCACCCGGGTGGCGCTCGGCGTCTTCGCCCTCGACCCCGGCAACGTAGCCGAGCTCGCCCTCCACCGGAACCTCACAGGCATGGGCCATCTCGACGATCTCGCGGCTGCGCGTGATGTTCTCCTCGAGGGCCAGAAGCGAGTTGTCGACCATCACGCCGTTGCACCCCAGCCGGATGCTGTCGACAGCCGACTGCAGCGAGGCCCCGTGATCCAGGTGAATCGCCACCGGTACGCGAGTGCGGTGCGCGGCAGCTTCCACGGCCGGCATGGTCAGCTCGAAATCGAAATACTCGAAGTGTGACTCCGCGAGACTGAGAATCACCGGCGCCTGACAGGCTTCGGCGGCGTCGATGATGGCCTGAAGGAAATCCAGACTCACCAGGTCGAAGGCTCCCACCGCATAGCCGTTGCGGTAGGCGTGATTGAGCATGTCGCGCATATGGACCAGGGCCATGGCTGTCCTCCGATTGCGTCCTCACTAGGGTGCATGTACCTTTCCCGGGGGCTGTCCCGGCTGTCTGTGGCGGGATTATGTTACCTGCGCAGGGAGTCGGGCAAGACTCTGGCGACCGGGGAGCACCACAGGGCGGGGGAGAGCGACCGGGCTTCCCGCCACTCAGGCGCGCGGCAATGCCGCGGCACGGCCGGGATTGTCGTCAGGGCTTGACGCTGACGGCGGGCCGATTCTGGGGCGGCCGGCCCGGTCTCTGTAAGAAACGCCGGCTACTCGACCTGCGCGTCGAGCCAGGATTCGTCGGCGCTGTCGTCGCGCCCGAAACCGGCGAATTCCGCGTCATCGATTTCCGGCGATGCCGGGCGTCTTGCGCCGCCGCGTTCGGGGATGTTCAGAATGCGTGGGCTGCGATTCCTGAAATTCCGTCGCGCCTCGGCGTATCCGGTATCGAGCTTGGCAATGAATTGCGATTCCTTGCCGTTGAGCTCGCGCAGCTTGGGCTCCACGATTTCGCGTGAGTATTCAAGGATGCGTCCGCGGACCAGGTTGAAGAGAAACACCGTCTTCGGGCTGCCCGTGTCCAACCCGTTGTCGCGCATTACCGGACTGCTGCTGGCACCTGCCTCCAGGTAACCGTACCAGCGGTTCTTTTTTCCTTTTGAGGATCCCGACATGGCTCATTCACCTGCACGCTGTAACTCGAATGTTCTGTTGGCCGACGTCGCAAGGCGGCGTTTGGCGAAATATTAGCCACGATTATCGATCTGTCCAGACGGAAACTTGAGAACTCGGCGCTTGAGCGCGCCGGGGGGGCAGCGTGGCGCAGGGACAGCGCGGAGGCCGCCATCCCGTGTGTCCAGAAATGATCAAGGCGCAAGTGCTCGCGGTTTTTCAGCCCTTACCCGGCCCCCGTCTTCTGGCGGGGAGAAACGCCGCGGCGCGGGATTTTTCATTCCAAGGGACGGAAGCGTGCGCCACGCCCGAGCGCCTCGGCAACTGCCTCGCAGGTGATCCAGCCGTCGTGGATATTGAGACCGCGGCCGAAGGCCGGATCGCTGCGCAGCGCCTCAAGGCCCTCCCGGGCCAGACGGAGGGCATAGGGCAGCGTGGCAGCGGTCAGGGCCATGGTCGAGAGCCGCGGGTAAGCGCCCGGCATGTTGGCCACACAGTAATGAATCACGCCGTGCTTTTCGTACACGGGTGCGCTGTGGGTCGTCGGGTGCGATGTCTCCACGCAGCCGCCCTGGTCAATGCTGACGTCCACGACCACGGAGCCGGCCGGCATGGACCGCACCATGGCCTCGGTCACCACCGTGGGCGCACGTCCGCCGCGGCGCAGCACCGCACCGACCACGAGGTCGGCGTCGAGCAGCTCGGTCGCGATCTCCTCTGGCCGCGAGATCACGAAACGCAGGTCGCTGGAAATCTCGCGCTGCAGCCGCGGGACACGCTCCGGATGCCGGCCGACGACGACCAGATGGGCGCCCATGGCGGCGGCCACGCGTGCGCTGTGCTTGCCGACCACCCCGTCCCCGATCACCACCACCTTGCCGTAGCGCCGTTCGAACAGACGCGACAGCAGCATGCCCTTTCCCCCGTTGAACCGCGCCAGAAAATAGTTGCCCATGGTCACCGCCATGTTACCGGCGACCGCGCTCATCGGCGCGAGCAGCGGCAACCTTCCTTCGGCGTCCTCGACCGTTTCATAGGCGATCGCCGTGGTCCCGTGCTCCAGCAGGGCGTCCGTCAGGGCCGGCGTGACGCCCGCCAGGTGAAAATAGGTGAAGATCATCTGGTCGCGCAGAAACCCGTACTCCTGCTCCAGCGGCTCCTTGACCTTGAGCACCAGATCGGCGCCCCACGCCGTCCTGGCCGAGACCAGAGCGGCACCGGCCTGCGCATATTCGTCATCCCCGAAACCGGAGCCGGCGCCCGCCCCAGTCTCGACCAGCACCTCGTGCCCGGCGCGCACCAGGGCGCGGGTGCCGTCAGGTGTGACGGCAACACGATTTTCCTTTTCCTTGATTTCTTTGGGAATGCCGATTTTCATCGTGTGGACTCTCCAGTCGGGTCGGGAAATAATGGGTGAATACCACGACGGCGCGTGCTAATAAATGGGCAGATCGGACACAAGTCTCGCGTTCTGGACGCTTGCCTCGCTGACCCTGAGCATGAAACGACCCGGATACAAGCTGTTGTGGGGTTTCCTGTCACTGGTTCTGGGCGCAGCCGCCGCGGCTGAGAGCCCCGCCAGCGCGGCCGCTGACGCTGCGGAAGCCGGCGGCGGAAGCGCCACGCCCGAGGGGCGGGTCCAGCTGTCGAGTGGCCTGAGCTACCGGATATTGGAAGCCGGCCGCGGCGAGCAGCCGACGCTGTCCGACGTCGTAGCGCTGAGATTTCGCGCCACAACGCTCGAGGGTCGCGAAGTCGACAGCTCGGGTGAAGGCAGGCCGACTCGCTTGCGTGTCAGCCAGGCGATGCCCGCGTGGCGCGAGGCGCTGCCAATGATGCGCGAAGGAGCCAGGTGGGAGCTGGTTGTGCCGCCCGGTCTGGGTTATACGCGCTCGCGCGGTACCCATTACACCCGGCCCGAGGGTCCGCTCACTCACGAAAAGCTCATTTTCGAGCTCGAGCTGTTGGAGGTTCAAGAGCGAAAGGCGGCGTCTTTCGCCAGCCTGACGCGGCGCGCCGTGCGGCGGCCGGGCCGCAGCGTGCCGCACGTATTTGTCTACCTCATGGGCGACGCCGAGCCGGCATCGGAAGGCGCGCCAGCGGACAGCGCCGCGGAAACCCCGCTCGCCATCACCACTGAAACCCTGGCGGCCAGACAGGCGGCCCCCACACAGGAAAAGGAAAGCGGCCCGGAGCCAGCCGCCGGGCGGTCGCTCCCTGGAGCGGCTGAAGCGTCCGCCGAGAGCTCGACCGCTGCGTCCGACGGGGAATCAGGGACAGAAGCACCGGCCGCGACGGTCGAAGAGACATCCCCTGCGCCGACCGGTGCGCCCGCCGACATTCCGCTGATTGTGCTGGAGAGCGGGCTGCGCTATCGGATCGCCCGCAACGGCGGTGGTCTGGCGCCCTTGCCCGGCGACACCATCAGCTTTGCATACCGGCAAACGCCGGCGGAGGGCCCGGCAGGCGCGGACGCTTGGCGCCGTGAAGGACAGGTCACGCTGCCGCTCGAGGCCGTGGGGCCGGCGTGGCGGGCCGTGTTTCGGCGTATGGAAGAGGGGGCGCGGTGGCAGATACAGGTGCCGCACGTGCTGGCCCCCGGCCCCTGGGGAGCGCCCCGCGGGGAAGCTGTGGCCGCCGAGGTGGAGCTGATGGCCGTGGGTACGGCGCCCCCGCAGGGCCTGGCGCCGACCGCTCTGGAGTTGAGCGGGGCGCCCGAAGGCGATAGCGTCCCGGCCCGCGCGGGAGGGCCCGCGCTGATCGATCTGCCCGGCGGGATCCGGTACCGGGTGCTGAGCCGGGGCGGCGGCGACAGACCCGGGACCGATGACATTATCACGCTTCGCTTCACAGGCACGCTGGTCGACGGAGACACCGGCTATGGCTATTACACTGAGGGTGAGGCGCGTTTCCCGCCCGGTGAAGCCGGTGCGACCTGGCAGGACGTATTCCGCGGAATGCGCGAGGGCGCCCAGTGGGAGCTGTATCTGCCTTCGGAGTTGATGCGGGATCCATGGGGCCCGCCGGCCGGCCACACGGTTTTACTCGGCCTGGAGCTGCGCAGTGTCGAGGCCCCTGGGCGGCGCAAAGGGCAATAACGATGCCGCTGCATGGCCAGCCGCAGCGGTCCTCTCTACTGGAACGGAGGTAACCAACGATGTTAAAGGCCACCATTCTTTCCATGCTCGCGCTCTGTGTCGCCGCCTCAAATTTGATCGCGAGCGAGGCCCGGGACAGCGCTTCGGCGGACCGGCAGGCCGTCGTCGTGATCAAGACACCGCCCGAGATTCTTACCCGTCAGAGGCTGCCCAATTTCGTGGGCATATCGGCCGACACGGTCGGCGCCCAGGGCCTGTCCATGAATCTGGTGATCATTCCGCCGGGCGCGCGGGCCGAGCCGCACTTCCACGAGGGTTTCGAGAGCGGTGTCTATGTGCTGAAAGGTCGTGTGGAAACCCGCTATGGCGCCGGACTCCGGCACTCGGTGATCACCGAAGCCGGCGACTTCGTCTTCATTCCGCCCGACGTGCCGCACCAGCCCATCAATCTGAGCGACACCGAATCGGCCCAGGCGATCGTGGTCCGCAACGACCCCCGCGAGCAGGAGCACGTGATCCTCTACGAGCCGGAGGGTGCTCCGCCCAACGACTGAGTGACGCGGGCGACCGGGCTGGCATTTCCGGCGTCAGGAGCCCTCGCGCGGTTTTCGAGGCTTGCCGGACGGCCCTGCGTCGGTCTTGCGCAGCGCCTTCACCGTATTCTTCGCCGCATTGCTGAACACGAAGCGGCCGGCGAGGATACAGCCTTTCATGCCGGGGTCACAGGGCCGGTTCAGGACCCGCTGGCACCGGCCGGCTGCCTCGTGTGGACAACCCCAGCCACCCATTTGCCCGTCTCTCACGCCTCTGCCTCTTAACCCCGAAAGCATAACAGGCCCATCTGCCCTCTGCCACGGTGAAAATTGCGCGCGCCGGCGTGTCTCGCAAGCCGCGCCTGCCGGCGGCTGCGCTTTCGGCGAGGCTCAGGCGCTTCGCAGCCGTGTCAGCTTGACCAAGGCGATGGCGGCGAGGGGCAGCACCAGCCCGATGACGCTCACCGTGATCAGAAGCTGACCCAGCTCGCTGTAGTCGGGCGGGACGGTGACAGCACCGGTCTCCGCGTCGCGGACCTCGCGGGTCACGAGGAAGACCTGGTTGACGTACTTGGTGCCGAGCTGGCTGAGCGAGAGAGCCAGGTTGGTGAAGGACGCCATCACCGCAAAGAAAGTCGCCTTGAGATGGGCGGGAGCCGAGTTGGCGATCCACGCCAGCATGGGGATCATCGCCACCTGGCCGAGCGGGGACTCCAGCGCGGTGTCGACCAGCGCGATGAAGCGCGCATCCACCACGCCGTCGGTGAGCGATGCGGTCCACTCGTGCAGGCCGTAGTACATGCCGATCACCGGCAGGTAGAGAAAGGTGCCGACCAGGGTCAGAAAGGTGATGACGTAGGCGATCGACCTCTCGGCCATGAAGCGGCGGAACAGAAACATGCCGAAAAGGGCCAGCGCGCTGCTGATGAGCGAGAGGACGGACAGGAAACGCTGGTCGAAGCCGAGCCGGTCGATCATCCACCATGTCTCACCGGCTCCGGCCAGCGGCATCGCCCGGTAGACGAATATGATGATGGCCGTGCCGAGCAGCACCCGGCGTGCAGATTCCTCCAGCACGCGCATCAGTCGGCTCATCAGGAAGGTCACGATCGCCATGGACCCCACGAAGATGATCTCTTCGTTATAGGGCAGACCACTCAGGCCGACCGACAGCGTGAACAGGACGAACACCAGGCTGCCGATCAGGATCCACCAGTTGGGCTTCGGCTGCCCGGTGTGCCCAAAAAGCAGCTCTCGCGCCTGCTGCGCGTCGTAACCCTGTTTGCGCAGTCGCGCCAGGTCGCGCAGCTTGAGGACGCCTGCGAGCGCCACGCCCATGACCGAGACTGCGGGGATCAGCAGGGCCAGCTGAAAGATGTCGATGTAGACGCGCAGCTTGTCCGATTCCGACATGGCCTCGACGCCACTGAACTTGTAGACGTTGAGCAGCGCGACCAGGATGCCGCCACCCACAATCGCCACCCGGCCCAGGGTCTGCATGGTGGTGTGCATCAGCCGGATGCGCGCCGGGTCGAGGCGCCGGCCGGTGCTGTCGACGCGGGGCACGGCTTCCACCGTCATGGCATCGGCGACCACATCCTGTACCACGTAGCCGATGGGGGCGAGCAGGGCACTGGTGACGTACCACGCCGCCAGCGGCATGACCTCGGCCATGCGCGCCGGATGGCTGAGCAGGCCGATCATGATCAGAAGGCTCAGGGTGATGAGCCCCGCGCCCACGAACACCAGCGTCGCCTTGTAGCGCCAGATGAGGTCCACCAGGTGGCCGAGCGGCATCTTGAGCGCCCAGGGGATGTTCGCCCAGAAGAGCAGGGCGGCGAGAAATTCCGCCGAAAGGCCCAGGTAATCCTTGACGAAGAAGGTTCCTACGATGCCGGTGAGCCCTGAAATGCCATAGGCGGCATACACCATCAGCGGCGGCAGAAACGACAGGCGCAGCTCGCGCCCCAGCTCCAGTATGTTGCGATCAAACCAGCGGTAGAGCCGGAAATGCATGCGGGCCGCCCCCTGTTGCTGCGGCTATCCTACCCCAGTCAGAGCCGCAGCCCTCAAGAATCCGGCTTACCAGGCGAACAGGCTGATGTTGTCCCACTTGAGGCCGTCGCCATTCTCCATGCTGCGTGCATCGTTGGTCTGAAAGCGGATGCGAAGATCGGCAGAAAGATAGGGGCTGAGGTCGTAGTACTCTCCGCTGTGGACGCCCACGTCGACGCCGGGTCCTGCAAACGCGTCGATTCCTGTCCAGCCGGGCGGCCGCGCGCCGTCGCCGTCGGCGTCGTAGACCAGGAAGTCCACGCGATCACCCCCGTCATCCATGCCGGTGC
>JASFKW010000059.1:0-21611 GCA_050118435.1 Gammaproteobacteria bacterium
GATGCTGAAAACTGACACCAAGCGGGCATACGTATTGACCTGCGTCAGCGTTCCGCCCGGACAACATCGGTTTACACAGACAGGCCACTGCATGACGTCGAAAACATCATTGATGCCCGTTTCCACAATTGCGGCATGCGCACTCGTGGTTAGAACCCATCTCATAATCCCCCGCGGCCGCGACCGCGGCGATTTTGGACCAGGGCGCGACGCGGCGAGTGCGGTGTAGCCGTCGCTACATGAGCGAGCCGCAACAAAGCCCTGGTCCAAAATCGCCCGGTCCCCAGAGGGTTGCGTCCGAAATGCACGCCTGCGGCGTTGCCCCGCTTGCCCGTACCCCGAGTACTGTGCTTCGCGCTGCGCCTTGCCGGCACGCATTTCGGACAGCAACGCGGCTCGCGGGGGATTATGAGATAGGTTCTAGTCTGACCTGGGCACTCAGAACAGAATGTTTTCAGCTTCGATAACCCTGTCGAGCGCTTCTTCGATCATGTGGCGAGCCTGTGCGGTGGCGTTGGACAGGTATCCGTGGAGTGCGGCGTCGGCCGGGTTTTGGCTCTCGCACTCGGTAGTGTGCCGCTCGAACGCGCTCAGACTGGTGAGTAATTCGGCAAGGTGATATGAGCGCTTGCACTCAACGGCCGTCGGCACGGCGGCGATCCTGGCCAGTGTATCGTCGTTGTAGCGGCGCAGCGGAACCGGTCGCTCCGATATACCGGATGTTTTACTCCCGGTCGATATCGCCGCTGCACGCTGTCCGAACATGACAGCCAAACAACGATCCTCGATGGTCCTGAGCTCAACCGGGGCCCGTAATCCACTGCATTTGGACTTCGGCAACTTTTTCAGTGTTTTTTCTGCGCCAAAACGGCACACAAACATCGCCCGCGTAGCATTGAATTTCCGCATCCAGTCGAAAACCCATATTGCCGTAACTGCCTGCAGGGTGGACTGTTCGATCAGCAATACATCCGCTGCGACCTGGATTGTATCGTTCTCAGAGCTCTGAAGGTCGCGGTCGCTGGCGCTCAGGGTGGCGACTGGCGACTGCGCCGATGCTATCGCCGCCATTGACCAGCTGCTTGATCAGTCGCAACCGGGAAATGTCGTCCGTCGTATACAGGCGTCCGCCGTCGGCGGTGCGTTCAGGGACGACTGACGCGTAACGTCTCTCCCACACGCAGAGTTTGTCGCGTGAGATAGCGGTGCGTTTGGCGACCGCTTCGATGCGATAACCAGCTGTTTGGGACTGACCTGTCCTGGCCACGGGAGATTCCACCTGCTTGCTCGTAGATGCTGCAAAGTACTTGTACAAAACATTGACAAAAGGAAAAACGAGGTTTACATTCTTGTACAAGTTCAGCGCTTTTCGGATAAGACTACCCCAGACGGGTATCCGCATGAGCTGTGAAGGCAGATGCGTATCAGACTCGGTAGATTGTCATATCTGTCTGGCCTTATTCGGATTTATAGCCGCATCCCTGTTGCTCCTGATCAGCGCCGGGGCGATCGCAGGGCTTTGATCTCAGCGTTCGACGCCCGAACGGCGGCGGTCGAAGCAGATGGGCGAAAGTTGTACAGATGAGAGGGCACCGGCCTGTAGGGCAGGCCCGCACCAGCCGGAACTCAGCGAACGGGAGGACCTGAAATGGAAACCTTGGACGAGATGGCCGTATCCCCGCAGCCCTGTACGGAACGGCAGCGCCAGGCATTGCGTGACGCCATCGCCAGGCGCAAGTTGGAGCAACTGAGGGAACAAAAAGCCCTGCGCTGGTTCATTACCGACGTTTGGGACGAACCGGCAAACACTTCGATAAACGGCGGTTAGCCGCAACTGGTAACTCAGGAGAGAACCATGTCGCAAGTAAACACCGATCAAAAACGCCGTCGCGCGTTGAAGCTGGCCGCTGCGAGTGTGGTGGCGGTACCGCTCACCAGTCTGGCAACCCGTGGCGGCGCTATCGCCGGCGAACTGCCGCACCTGAGTGAGGACGATCGAGCCGCGAAGGCCTTGAGCTATGTGCATGACGCCGCAGACGCTCCCGCTAACAAACGCAAAGACGGTTCATTCTGCAAGAACTGTAACTTGATAAAAGGGGAGGAGGGTGCGTGGCGCGGCTGCGACCTTTTCCCGGGCAAGGCAGTCAACGAGAACGGTTGGTGTGCCGGCTGGGTCGGGCGCGTTTAGGTCCACCGCCTGACGACTCGATGTGAGGAGAACCAGCCGGCCGTGGAAGGTTTGGCCTGGGGGTTTACGGACTGCGACATACGACTGTTAAGGAAACTCCCCGGCTATGAGCGCGAGCCACACGGCCTCGGAGGGGGATTACTTGCGGAGGGTCGCGCATAACGCGGGCCCGTTAGGGACAGCTCAAGGAGACTGAAATGGTTAAAGATGACGACACTCATGCGATGACGCAGCTTCAGCAGTGGGACGTGGACGAACGGCGGGTACAACCAGAGCATGAGCTCACGCTTGCGGCCGAGGCGCACCACCGACTGTGCATCCTTAAGGCTGACCGGCCTCGTTTGGATGACCTAGCCGGGGAATGGATCGAGCTGTTGCGTGCCAGTGGCGCGAAGAAGACCGGCTGAGACAACAGCGGTCATCCGTGCATGGCAGCTGGCTGGCTCTCGGACGCGAATACAGAAGCAACGCATGGCATCATCCTCGTTACCTCGCTTCTGGCGGTGAGCCCGTTTCTCGCAGCAGCAGCTCATGCCGCAGCGACGCAGTTCGAGAAGGGTCGGCGGACGACGCGCGCGGGCGGGCGTACAGCGTGGCTAACCGGGCGATGCGTGCGCATCCTGGTTCTGCCATGCAGAGTGGCCGCGCGGCTGAAACAGTTTTATTCAGCATCTCCAGAGGTGCTGCGATCAACCGGTGGCCAGCATCACTCATCAACATCAGATTGTTACATGGGAGCTACAGACATGACGAAGATACTGACTGCAGAACAGGTAAGGAAATTGGTTGAATGGATGGAAGACAGGAGCGTCGATACCGATGTTCACAGCCAGGAGCGAACCTATCGCAAGCAGTTGCTTGATGGGTTAGGAGAAACGCACGTGCATGAAATGGCCGTTAGAAATGGTATCGTTCTCAGCAACGAACATCTGGGCGTAATCGAGTGTCTACGTGACTATTATTTGGAGTTTGGTGAAGCAGAAAAAGGGCGCGATCTCGAGGAGATGCTCGATGATATATTTTCCGGTCACGGTGGTCGCAAGTACCTGTGGCACCTGTTTCCCGGCGGTCCGGTATCACAGGGCATGCGTATTGCCGGGTTGCCTATGCCACCGCATACCGGGGATAAGGGGTTCGGCACCGTGCGCTAGTTCTGCAGTGGCAAGCCACTGCGAGCATTTGCGCAGTAGTCTGTTCTTATGTAAGTGGTGAATCCAACGGCGTGCCCATGAGCTGATAAATATTCGCGCATCGTGAAATTTACAGCCGTGGGAGCCACAGCGGCTCCGCGGTCGGACACTATGCGTTGGCGTCGGGAGGGCGCGGCTGAACTGTGGTTTGCAGATTCCCGGCCACGTGAGGAAATGGTGAGTAGTCTCGCAGAGAAAACGCTCAGGTGGCTCGCCACCAATCGTCGCTTGGGTATGCAGTGCGGTGGGATAGTTTATGGGTGCGCAAGCGTTCCGCGCGCGCGGAGATCGCCATATAAGGGTGTTCTCCCCCTGGGCGGCGTTGAAAAGACGCTTGATCGCAGGTGCCGGCGATGCAACCATGTGCCGATTGTTACGGCGGACGAACCCTATGAAACATGCCTACACCACACCCCAGGAAGCCGAAGACGCGTTCTACGATGCGCTGGAAGAAGGCGATTTTGAACGACTGCTCGCCGTTTGGGCCGATAGCGACGACATCGTTTGTCTGTTGCCCGTGTACCCATGATCCAGGGTCGCAAGGGCGTGTAGGACGTCTTTGCGCACCTGTTCTCACAGGGGCAGGGCGTGGAACTGGCCGTCGCCCACTTGAACTGGATTCAAACCGACGACATCGCCATCCACCAGGTCGAGGAAACCGTCCAGAAGGTGCCGGCCGGCACGCAGCCACCGCCGCCGTTCTACGGCACCAATATCTACCGTAAAGACAGCCATGGCTGGCGCCTGACCGTCCACCAGAACGCGCCGACCCCGCAGCCTCCGCCGCCGGAGTTGCACGTGCCCGAGTAACCGATCAGCGGCCAGGCGCCGGGAATCTCGACGATGCCGCGATGTCAGACCAACAGACGAGGGCAGTTCGATGAGCTGGAAAGTCTATCTTTCGGGCGAAATCCACACCGACTGGCGTGAGCGGATCATCCGCGGCGCCGAAGAACTCGGTTTACCCATCCTGTTCACCTCCGCGGTGACCGACCACGCTGCCAGCGATGCGGCCGGCGATGTGCTGGGCGCCGAATCGGACAGCTTCTGGCGCGATCACAAATCGGCCAAGGTCAACGCCATACGCACCAGAACGCACATCCAGCAATGCGATGTCGCCGTCATCCGCTTCGGCGACAAATACAAGCAGTGGAACGCCGCTTTCGATGCCGGCTGCTGCGCCGCCCTCGGCAAACCCTATATCACCCTGCACGACGCGGACCTCGTGCACCCGCTGAAAGAAGTCGATGCAGCGGCGATGGCCTGGGCGACCGAGCCTGAATAGCCACCACGGCCACCTGACAGCGGGCCGGGGAGGGCGAGGCAGCGAAACAGGCGCGCAGAAACCCTAGGCTGTCACCGGTTATGCTTCGGCAACGGCGATTCTGGTTATACAATCCCGGTGTTACTGAAATGAGCTGAAACCCGACGGCTATGGACCCTGAACTGCAACGCCAGGTCACCCGGCAGCGCACGACCATCAACGAGACGCTGCGTCCCCAGACCGTGAAACTGGCCCTGCGTTGCCGACCGCTGCTGAATAACCGCGAGGCGCTGGAGCGCGTTCTGCAACAGGCGATGCCTGCGCTGCCGTTCGCCAAGTACCTGTTCGTGCTGGACGCCGACGGCCACCAGATCAGCTCGAACATCACCCGTACCGGCACCCAGCCGGACCATTACGGGCGCGACCGTTCCCAGCGCCCCTAGATGACCCGTACAGTTATCGCATCCTGGACTTCGAAACCCTGACCGACCCGGACATCTGTCTGGCCTACCCGAAGCGCGACTACCCGGACCGGGCCGTGGATCCGGTCGACAAGATCACGCCGATCTTCGCCATGCTGCGCGAACTGCGCTTTTCCGATGAAACCATCTACCTGCGCGCCGGCTCGCTCAATCTGTGCAACGGCATGGTGTCACTGAACTTCTCCTGCGACGGCTCGCACTACATCCCTTACGACGAGTTTCTCCGCAAAGACCTCGAATTCTGGTTCGGACAGAACAGCGGTCAGACGCGCACGGCGTCGATCGACACCGAACTCGAGCGCATCTGCGAGCTGGGCTGCACACGAGTCAACGAAATTCTCGCCGAGGCGGGCAGCGGTCAACCGGTGCCGGAACTCGTCGGCCTGAGCGCGGCCGACAGCCGGGAAGTTCTGGACCGGTTGCAAAGCATCATGGCTGTCTACGATGCGAGTGGTGACTGACGGGGCTTGAGGGGTTCGCAGCGGTCGAGTTCATAGCGGACGCTGCCAAGCCCGTCCGACCGGGCGGCCCGCCCGCCGTAACCCGTTCTACCGGGACCAGAGAAAAACACTGCTATCATTAGAGTGAGTGGGTTTCCGACCCTGTTTTTGCGCTATGAAAACCAACAACAACATCAGTGCGCCCGCGAAGGCCCGGACGGCACGTTTCCCGGTCCGAAAATTCCTGATCCTGTGCATTGCGCTGGCCGTTGTCATCTATGGCGTGGCGTTCACTTTCGTGGACATGCGCTTCAAAGAGGAACTTGCGCGGATCGTCGCCATGGAGCGTATCCAGCTTGGCCAGCTCGGCAGTTACGTTGCCAGCGACGCATCCAACTCGCTGGTTCAGCTCCAGGCGCTGGCCGAAGACGCCGTGGTCACGCGCGCGATGGCGTCGCCCTATTTTCAGGATATACAGGCCTTGCAGTCGGAACTCCGAACCATGGTCCTGCGCAATCCCCTCTATCGACAGATTCGGTGGATCGACGAAGACGGGACCGAGCGGGTCCGCGTCGTCCGCGACGGGCGCAGTGTAACGGCGGCGAATACAGGCCGGAATCACGACAAGAGCAATCCCTACGATTTCAAGAGTGCCAGGTCGCTGTCGGTCGGTGAGCTTTATATTTCGCATCTCGATCTGAGCGGGCACAACGACAGTCCCGAGATGCCCGCCGCAGCGACGCTGCGCGTGGCCACCCGGCTGCAGGACGGTTATCGCCGGGGGCGCGGTATCCTGATAATCGACGTCGCCATGAGACACGCCACCGATGCGCTGCGCAGCGCCAACGAAATCAGCGAGGTCACGGAATATTCCCTGTTAAACGAGGAAGGCCGGTGGTTCACCGCGCCGGGGCAGGGGAGCCGGAGAGGTTCCCGGACGAGCCGCGACGCCAAGTTCGCGCAACAGCATCCCGCCCTGTGGGAGCGTATGTCGGCCAGTTATGCGGGCGACGCGCGACTGGACGACGGCTTGTGGATCTGGGACAAGCTCGAGATGGCCACCGCCATGCGGCAGGCGTTTACCGATCGATCGGACGGTGGCGAGGAATCGCCGCACATCGATTCCAGTGCATTTGCGCCCATACTCGTCGCCCACCAGCCGCCCGGCGCGCTGATCGAGCTTCGCCACGACATATTCGTGATGGTCATGCTGGGCGCGAGCCTCTTTACGGGGGTATCCCTGTGGGGTTTGCTGTTCCTGATCGGCGGCCAGGTGAGGGAAAAACGCGCGGACATCGACATCGCCTACGCGACCGCGCGGGCCGAGCAGATGGAGCGTCTCAATGAAATGGAGAAACGTTTTCGTCTGCTGGTGGAGGCAAGCGGCGTCGGCATGATCGTGATCAACTCCGAGGGCACGATCCTGATGAGCAACTCGACCGCCGAGTCGATGCTGGGTTACGCCAAAGGCGGCTTGAAAGGACTGTCGGTCGACAGCCTGCTACCCCCCGAACAGCGCACCCACCACGCCCGGATCAGGGGCGAATACCTGCGCAACCCCGAAGCCCGCAAGATGGGCGCCGGGCGCAAACTCGAGGCGCTCACCGCCGATGGCCGCAGGATACCGGTGGAAGTCGGTCTGAATCCCTATCTGGATCACGGCAAACAGGTCGTGCTGGCGAGCATTATTGATCTGTCGAGCTGACCGGAGCTGAACCGGAAAGGGTACTGACCCCTTTTGACCAACTGTTATTTCTGGCCAACGCGCCGGACAGCCCGACACCGCACTCACACAACCGGATCGCAATCACCGAATCAAGCCTCGTGGACGGCTGGGTTCAGCTCGATCAGTGCTACCGGGGTTTCGACCCGGTGCCCGATGCCGAGCTGGTATACCGCTACCAGGCCATGCTTGGCCTGACGACCCTGTCCACGCGCAATATCGGCGGCGCCAGCGTTGGCGAGCCAAGCGTCGAGTTACAGGATGTGAAACAGGGCGCGACCTTGTGCACTCGCGCGGAGGTGCGCATTCTCTATCCCCTGTGGTCCGCAGAAATTCATGCAGCCTTAGCGACTAGGCCATATTCGTGGTGCAGACCACCGAGAACTGGCTGAGCTATAACCTTGAGGTGGTTTGGAATGCGATGTCGATGTTCGTGCGGTGTGACAGGAAGATCGGCTGGCGGATCTGGTAGTCCCGGTCCGAGGCTGGCGTGGGGTCGGCCGCGATTATAGTGCGTGACCCAATTCTTGGTAACGAGTCGTAAGTGGCTTTCGGTCATTGGGATCAGGAAGTCGAGGCATTCGCGTCGTAGCGTCTCAATCACATGTTCACAGAGGCTGTTAGCCTTGGGGCTTCGAGGCGGAGTCCTGAGTACTCGCAGTCCCATGTGCGTGATCGATTGGTCGAGCGGTTGAGAGAAGATGCCGTCGCGATCATGGATGAGAAAACAGTAACCATGGTCCGGCGGAATGGCTTCCCGGAGTTGCGGTAGTGTCCACGCCGCTGTCGGATTTGTCGTCAGGTTACAATGCACGATCCGCCGCGTCTGGTGCTCGATTACGATCAATACGTAGAGCAATCGAAAGGTTGCTGTCACGACAACACAAAAGTCACAGGACACTATGGCCGCGGCGTGGTTGCGAACAAAGATCGACCAACGTTGATCACCACGGGGCTGCCCCGTGGGCCCATCGGCATGTACTTTCGTACGGTACGGGGCGATACTCGAAGCCCGAGTTTAAGCAGCAACTCGTTGGCGATACGCTCCTCGCCCCAGGACGGGTTGTCTTGCGCCATGGTTCGAATGAGGGCGCGCAGTTCCGCCGGTATCGGCGGTCGTCCTGGGTGTGACCGGGCCCGAGTGAGCGTCTTCCGACGCCGGAAGCAGCTCGAAAGTGCACGATCCATTTCTTGCACCAAGCGGGTTTGACGAGTCGTATAGATATATGGTACAAGGAACCATATGTCTGCCATCAAGCTGTTTCACAAAAAGCAGTTCCATCGTGGCGGGATTATAGAGATGGTGATTTGGCGGCTACCGAAGACTGACGCAGACCGCCCGCATGGATTGAAATATCGATTGGTTTACGTGAAGGAGGGCAAGCGTCTGGTCGGGTACGACAACGAGCGCGGCAAGGGTGATCATAAACATATTGGCGAGAAAGAACTGGAATACACGTTCCAGAGTGTCGACCAACTGCTTGAGGATTTCTGGCGTGATGTGAAGAGGTGCGACAATGGCTAAGCGACGGGTGCTGCATATTGAGATTTCCTCACCGACCGATTCTCTGCGTCAGTTTGCCGACGTATGGCAGCGAGCCGAGCAGGGTGAAGCGGTGGAACCGTACTACAGTGTCGGGTTTGAGAGTATGGCGGAACTGATTTCTACGTTGACACCCAAGCGCTGGGAGTTGATTGAACGTCTGCATCACGAGGGCCCGATGAGTATCTATGCATTGGCCAAGCTGTTGAAGAGAGATTACAAGAACGTTCATACGGATGTGAAGGCCTTGTCCGAACTGGAAATCATCCAGGAAACAGACGAGGGGAGAATAACGATCCCCTGGGATGAAATTGAAGCCCACTTCAGATTCGCTGCTTGATGCCGCATTTTCGATCCTCAGTTCTGAAAGCGAGGAAGTTCTGCGGGACTTTTGCGGGATTCAGTGATGCATCGTCCTGCGTTGTTAGGAAAATAAGGCAATGGGCGTTCCGGTATTAGTTAATAAAAAACAGTTACGTACAACTTACGTTGCTAACTACGAACCAGGCGGTCGGAGGTTCGAATCCTTCCGGGCGCGCCATAACAAACAACAAGTTACATAGGCGCAGTCGTTCCCGCCCTGCAGCGCATGGCCATTCTCAACATGAACTATGGTCTCTACGAGGTGCTGCCCGGCAAAATTTACCAGGTGCGCGGCTTCGACCTTGCCAACATCAGTTTCATCAAGGGTGATACTGGATGGATCATATTCGATCCGTTAACTGCAAAGGAAACTGCAGCCGCTGCCCTGAAATTCGTCAATGAACAACTGGGCGAACGTCCCGTAGTCGCGGTTGTGTACTCTCATTCCCACGCGGATCACTTCGGCGGTGTGCGTGGAGTTGTCGATGAAGCCGATGTCCGCAGTGGCAAGGTCAAGGTCATTGCACCGGTTGGTTTCATGGATCATGCCATCGCGGAAAATGTCTATGCCGGCAATGCCATGAGCCGGCGCCTGTTTTTCCAGTATGGTGTGCTGCTGCCGCGCAGCCCGTTTGGTCATGTTGACCAGTCAATCGGCAAGAACACGGCTGCCGGAAACCTGGGTCTGATCCCGCCGAACGTTATCATCAAGGACGACATCGAGGAAATGACTGTCGACGGTGTGAAGATGGTGTTCCAGAACACACCGGGCACCGAGGCGCCGGCAGAGATGAACACCTACTTCCCTGACATGAAGGCCATCTGGGCAGCAGAGAACATCACAGGCAGTATCCACAATATCTATACACTACGTGGTGCGCTGGTACGTGATG
This sequence comes from Gammaproteobacteria bacterium, assembly GCA_050118435.1. Classification (GTDB taxonomy): domain Bacteria; phylum Pseudomonadota; class Gammaproteobacteria; order DSM-19610; family DSM-19610; genus Thiogranum. The sequence continues at coordinate 10,087 of JASFKW010000059.1, forward strand.
CGCTGGAGTGGTCGAAGCAGATCAACAATGCTTTGTACCTGTTCGGTCAAGATGCCGAGGTGATGTTCGCCTCGCACAGCTGGCCGCGCTGGGGTAACGAGCGCATCCAGGAAGTTATGCGTTCGCAGCGCGATACCTACGCGCATCTTAATAATGGGGTGCTGCATCTCGCTAACCAGGGTGTCACGCTCAACCAGATACATAATGTGTACGAAGTGCCCGAGAGCCTCCAGAAGCAGTGTTCAGCACGTAGCTACCATGGGTCGGTCGAGCACAATAGCCGCGCTGTGGTTAATCGCTATCTGGGCTATTGGGACGGGAACCCGACAACGTTGATCCCGCTGTCACCCGAGGACTCCGCGCCGCTGTATGTCGAGATGATGGGCGGCGCCAAGCCGATCCTGTCCAAGGGCAAGGCGTTGTACAAAGAAGGCAAGTTCCGTCATGCCCAGGAGATCCTCAATAAACTGGTGTACGCCGAACCACAGAACCAGGAGGCCAAGGACTTGCTGGCAGATGTGCTTGAGCAGATTGGCTACCAGCAAGAGAGCCCGAGTGTGCGCAACAGTTTCCTGGCCGCAGCCTACGAGTTGCGCAATGGAATACCAGGTGGTGCGTCACCCAAGACAGGCGGCCCGGATATGATCCGTGGGATGACCACTGAGTTGTGGCTGGATTTCCTTGGCATACGCCTCGATAGCGACAAGGCCGGGAACCAGGCATTCAAGATCAATCTGGTTACGCCGGACAACAACGAGAAGTTTGTCGTCGAACTGAGCAACGGCGCGCTGACCAACATCGCAGGCTACCAGGCTGATGATGCCGACCTGACCATCATCATTGATCGTTCCGATCTCGAGCAGACCATGATGGGCGCTGTGACTATGGATGACCAGATCGAGGCTGGCAAGGCGAAGCTGGAGGGCAACCGCGAACCCTACGACCAGCTCAAGACCATGCTGGTGCACTTCGCACTTGGTTTCGAGATGATGCCTGGTACCGGTAGCGCGGATCTGACGCCGGAAGAGAAGCCCTTCCAGGCTGAACCGCCTGCCAGCAGTGCGGGTGCCGGCTGATTGTAGGTGGAACGGTGGTCGCCTCTAGCGGCGGCCACCGCCTGGCCGTTCGCGGTGGTACAGAATGTCAGAGGGGAACGGCATGTTACGCGGAATCTGAGACCTTCACGGGAAACCCGGGAATGACTGGTCTGGCGTGCGCCGGTTATCTCCGTTGCCGGCCCCATATACACACGGAGCTCCTCGGGAAGTCGAACGGCAGGTTAGTGCTCCGTACCGGTCCTACCGGAAACGCGAATATGCGATTTCTCTAAAGGAAAATAGATGACCCAAAGCCGGTCTAAGACACTGAGAATATCGGGTAGATTCAGGCTGCGTTTCATCTAAGCTTAGCGTCGTGGAAGCGAGTGCTTCGCGTGTGTTTGAAAGTACTAATTGCCAAACATATGGCTAACAATGCTCGAAAAGCGTCTAGAGCCGAAAACGGGAGGCGCCCTGATGACAACTTCGCACACTGCCCGGTACGCCCGATATCTGTTGTTAATTTCCTTGTTGTTTGCGTTCACCGCCAATGCTGCCAGCAAGTCCGACCTTGCCAAGGAAAAGCGTTGGGAAGAACAGATTGTTCCCAGCATCCTAGTTGGTGAAGCCATCACACTCACGGCCGACGATGTCGAATTCCTGGGGTTGTATGCTGAACCCGCGACTGAGCAGGACAAAGGCGCGGTGGTTCTTTTGCACGGCATCGGCGTACACCCCGCGTGGCCGGATGTAATTGAGCCTCTGCGAATGGAATTGCCCGATTATGGTTGGCATACGCTCTCTTTGCAGATGCCGATTCTGGGTAACGAAGCGGAAAATAAAAACTACGCGCCCTTGTTTCCTGAAGTACCTGCACGCATCCAAGCTGGCGTGGATTTCTTAAAAAGCAAAGGTATTCGCAACATCGTGCTTGCCGGTCATAGTCTGGGATCTACCATGGGGGCGTATTATTTAGCCGTCAACAAGGATCCCGAGGTGAAGGTGTTCGCAATCGTGAGTGGCGGACCCGGCGTGCCCGGCGACGCACGGATGGACAGCTTGTCGAATTTTCAGAAGATCACGGATGTGGCCATTCTGGACGTATACGGTAGTGAAGACCAAGAATTCGTCTTGGATGCCGTGAGTGAGAGAAAAAGACTTTCCCCGGATATCCATGGTAGCCGTTATCAGCAGTTAGAAATCGATGGTGCCGGTCATTTTTACCAGAAGAAGCAAGAGGAGTTGGTTACCGGAGTCAGCCGCGGGCTCGATGAAATATTGAGGCCGTGAATTGACGGGGGCGGGGCCGTGCCCTCGATGGGATGCAGTGGAATCCACCATCCATTTGCCCGGATCGTGCTGCATATATCGGGGTTAGTGGCGTGTCGTGGCCGGACTGCCCCCGCTACGTGCCGACCCCGGCGCGTCGGCTTTCCCTGAATTTGAACGGCAGGTTTGCAGTGCCAAATGAGAAATTCGTGGGTCGGATGTTGGCTTGGAAAGCTTCCTGCTAACCTTATTCCAATTTGATCACGACACCACGAGCTTGGGACTTCGCAATGCTTAAGATACCCAGAGTGTGCTCATTAAGTCAGCACGGCGGGACCGGCTGACCGGATATTGTGCCAGCGACGAGGCGTTGTTCCCGCGGACGAAACAGCGTCTGTACGACCGCCAACAGCCATGATGGAACCACTGCAGCGCCTCTTTTCCAAAGCGCAAAAAAGATCCTCAACAGGATCTCGATAGTACCCCTCTGCCAGCTCGTCCCACGGGGTGCACTCGCTCAGCTTGACCCACCGGTTGTTCTTATCCAGCGCCGTCTGGAACGGCCAGTCGAATTCGGCGAGCGAAAGTTGTTTTTGGCTGTGATATCGGATCATGGGTGCACGGTTTTCAGCGGGGTGGACGCGTTTTCCGTGCGCCATTATACCCGGCAAACCTGATCTTCCATAGCCAGATCAATGAATTATGCTTTTTGAGCAGACTCTGAATACGGACTGGGAACGTTTGGAGCGAATAGTCCAGTGGTCCAGGCAGCTTGCGCAGACCCTCGGCACAGTGAGCCAAGCCAAGTAACTGCTTCATCGCTTCAATGACAGCAAAGAGCAAGTAACGCGAATTACCCAAAACATAAGGTCTCACTGGGGTCCAGTAAAAACCCCCGTACAATTAACCAGCATTTCTGTGCGAGAGAATCCAAGCTTAGCGCGGTTGATGCAGTCGTTGATGGCTCCTGCGCAGCCGGTCGCAAAAGATTGCATGGGTGGTCGTTACAACGTAACGACGCTCCAGCTCCACCAGTGCCCGCCCAAAGCCGTTATTCTTATCCGTACGAAATCCGTACGCAATCACCGGCTTGCTCTAACTCCTTGAAGAATATGGCGCTCCCTAGGGGAATCGAACCCCTGTTACCGGCGTGAGAGGCCGGCGTCCTGACCGCTAGACGAAGGGAGCGACAAGAACACTGAATGGATCCCAGCGGGGTGATATTATACCTTTATGCACCTAGGGAACAAGCGAAAATAGAGTGATCAATCAAGGCGATATCGGCTCTGCCAGCCTGCGAGCTGTCACTGTCCCCCGGCCAGAGCACGTCGTTTCCCGCGCCAACATCAGTCCCAGTGCACTTAAGGTGCTGTATCGACTGAAGGAGGCGGGCTACGAGAGCTTTCTCGTGGGCGGAGGAGTGCGCGATCTGTTGCTGGGCCGTGAACCCAAGGATTTCGACGTGGGTACGAATGCGCGGCCGGAAGAGGTCAGGGCACTGTTCAGGAGCTGCCGGCTGATCGGGCGGCGTTTCCGTCTCGCGCACGTGCGCTTCGGCCGCGAGGTCATCGAGGTGGCGACGTTCCGCGCCGGCTCCGATGCCGATGCCGCGGATTCCGCCGAAATCGCCCAGAGCGAGGAAGGGCGCATCCTGAGCGACAACATCTACGGCAGCGTCGAGGATGATGCATGGCGGCGCGATTTCACCGTGAACGCCCTGTACTACAACATCAGGGATTTTTCCGTTGTCGATTATGTCGGCGGGCTCGAGGACCTCAAGGCCGGCATGCTGCGCGTCGTAGGCGATCCGGAGCAGCGCTATCGGGAAGATCCGGTGCGACTGCTGCGCGCCGTGAGATTTGCCGCCAAGCTGGGCTTCCGGATTCACCCCGACAGCGAAGCGCCCATTCATGATCTGGGCTACCTGCTGGATGACATTCCTGCGGCGCGGCTGTTCGAGGAGGTCATGAAGCTGTTTCTGGGCGGGTGTGCGGTGACCACCTTCGAGCTGCTGCGCCACTACGATCTTTTCCGCCATCTGTTTCCAATGACGGACGAGGTGCTGAGCCACGAGGAACAGGGATTTCCGATCACCTTTGTCGCCCGCGCACTGGAAAACACCGACGCCCGGCTGGCCGAGGACAAGCCGGTGACGCCCGCTTTTCTGTATGCGGCCCTGCTGTGGGAACCGGTGCGATTGCGTTACCAGGAACTCCAGGGGCAAGGCGCCACGCCGCTGGAAGCCGCGCAGCGCGCCGGTAACGAGGTCACGAGCGAACAGCAGCGCTATACCTCCCTGCCCAAACGTTTCAGCCTGCCGATGCGCGAAATCTGGACGCTGCAGCCGCGGCTGGAGCGGCGCAGGGGCAAGGCGCCGTACCGCCTGCTGGAACACCCCCGTTTCCGGGCGGCCTATGACTTTCTGCTGCTGCGCGGTGAAGTCGGTGAGGCGGCCAAGGAGCTCGTGGACTGGTGGACCCGGTTTCAGTCCCTGACGCCGGACGACCGCGAGCAGATGACCCCGACCCCGAGCACCAGCAGGCGCCGACGTCGACCGAGGAAACGCAAACCGACAGCCAGCTCCAATGCCTGACGTGGTGGCCTATATTGGCCTCGGCAGCAATCTGGATGATCCGCGGAGACAGATCGAAGCGGGCATGCGCGAGCTTGCCGGTCTGCCGGATACGGTGCTGGAGCGCGCCTCGTCGCTGTACCGGAGCGCACCGATGGGGCCGCAGGATCAGCCGGACTACCTGAACGCGGTGGCGCGACTTCGCACCGGGCTGGCCCCCGAAGCACTGCTCGACGGCCTGCAGGGGATCGAAAGCAGGCACGGTCGGGTGCGAGGACGGCACTGGGGACCCAGGACGCTGGACCTTGATATCCTCTTGTACGGCGACCGTGTGCTGGTAACCTCACGCCTCCGGGTGCCGCATCCGGGGATTGCGCAGCGAAATTTCGTTCTGTATCCCCTCGCCGAAATCGACAGTCACCTGGAGATCCCGGGCCATGGCAGGCTCGCGGATCTCCTGAAGCGCTGTCCGCGGGACCGCCTGACGCGCCTGGACGGGGCGCGCGGTCGGCAGGTTGATGTGAACAGGGCGTAGCATGCAAAACGCGGGATTCATTGTGGTTGAGGGTCCAATCGGTGTCGGTAAGACGAGCCTGGCGCACAGGCTCGCCGAGACCTTCGGCAGCGAGCTCCTGCTCGAGGGCGCGGCGGACAACCCCTTTCTGGAGCGCTTCTACCGCAATCCGCGGGCGGCCGCGCTGCAGACGCAGCTCCACTTCCTGCTGCAGCGGGCCCAGCAGGTGGAGACGCTGCGCCAGGGCGACATGTTCGAGCCGATTCGGGTGGCGGATTTTCTGATGGACAAGGACCGCCTGTTTGCCCGCCTGACGCTCGATAGCGAGGAATACCGCCTGTACGAGCAGGTCTACGCGCACCTGGCCCTGGATGTGCCCAGACCGGACCTGGTGATCTACCTGCAGGCGCCCGTGGACGTGCTCGTCAAGCGCATCGCCAAACGCGGAATTCCCTATGAGCGGGCGATGGAGACGGCTTATCTCAGGGCGCTCTGCGAAGCCTACACAAAGTTTTTTCATTACTACGACGAAGCGCCGCTGCTGATTGTCAATGCCGCTGATATCAACCTGGTCGAGCATGAATCCGATTACGAGGCTCTGGTGCAACAGATCGGGCAGGTGAAGCGGGGGCGTCATTTTTTCAATCCGATGCCCGAGGCGCTGCGTGTCGCGAGAGCCGGAGAGGGGCATGAGTGATCCGTCGGTGATCAGCACCACGACCCTGCAGGGCATGAAACAGCGCGGCGAAAAGATCGCCTGCGTGACCAGCTATGACGCGAGCTTCACCCGCCTTCTGGAAGCGGCGGGTGTGGACCTGCTGCTGGTCGGCGACTCGCTGGGCATGGTCATTCAGGGGCGGGACTCGACCCTCCCGGTCACGGTCGAGGATATGATCTATCATGGCGCCTGCGTCGCACGGTCGGGGGCCCGGGCGTTGCGGATCGTCGACATGCCTTTTATGAGCTACTCCGGTATGGACCGGGCCCTGGTCAATGCGGCACGCCTGATGAGCGAAGGCGGAGCGCAGATGGTGAAGCTCGAAGGCGGCGCGGTGGTGCTGGATATCGTGCAGGCGTTGACCCTTCGCGGGATCCCCGTGTGCGCGCACCTTGGTCTGACGCCCCAGTCCGTGCACCAGCTGGGCGGTTATCGGGTGCAGGGACGCGACAGCGACTCGGCGATCCGGCTGATGGAAGACGCCGAACGCCTCGAGCAGGCCGGCGCTTCACTGCTGGTGCTGGAGTGTATCCCCGCCGACCTGGCGAGGCGGATCACCGAAAAGCTGCGGATTCCTACCATCGGGATCGGTGCCGGCCCGGACTGCGACGGCCAGGTGCTGGTGCTGTATGACCTGCTCGGCATTACGTCGGACGAGCGGCCGCGTTTCGTCCAGAACTTTTTAAGAGACGCCGAGGGCATACCGGCCGCGCTGCGCGCCTATGTCGAAGCGGTCCGGACCGGGCGGTTTCCCGCGCCGGAGCATACGTATTCCTGATGCAGGTCGTGTCTGCAATTGCACCGCTGCGCGCCCGGATCGCCGCTTGGAGGACCGGGGGGGAGCGGATCGGCTTTGTCCCGACCATGGGCAACCTGCACCGGGGGCACCTGCGGCTCGTCGAGGACGCCTTCGAGCGGGCGCAGCGGGTCGTCGTCAGCGTATTTGTGAACCCGATGCAGTTCGGACCCGGTGAGGATTTCCAAAGCTACCCGCGCACGCCCGATGCGGACCGCCAGAGGCTCACCCGCCGGGGCGTGGACCTGCTGTTTGCACCACCGGTGCGGGTGATCTACCCGCGCGGGGCCGAGCAGACCACGCAGGTGGTGGTGCCCGGCGTCAGCGAGGGGCTCTGTGGCGACCTCCGCCCCGGTCACTTCACCGGCGTGGCTACGGTTGTGGCACGGCTGCTCAATCTGGTCCAACCCGACGTCGCCGTGTTCGGGGAAAAGGATTTTCAACAGCTCGCAGTCATACGGCGCATGGTCGAAGACCTCTGCTGGCCGACCGAGATTGCCGGTGTCGCCACTGTGAGGGAGGAAGACGGGCTGGCCCTGAGCTCGCGGAACCAGTATCTGACGGCCGAGCAGCGGCGGCGGGCGCCGCTGCTCTACCGCACCCTGTGTGAGGTGGCCGCCAAGGCGCGAAGCGGGCAGGTCCCGGCGCCGCAGCTGGAGGCGCAGGCCATGGAGGCGCTGCGCCGCGGCGGTTTCGAGCCCGAATACGTGGCCATCCGGGATGCGGTCACGCTGGAGGTCCCTGCGTCCGCCGACAGTCAGCGGGTGGTGCTGGCCGCGGCTCGCCTGGGCAGAAGCCGTCTGATCGACAATGTCCGAGTATAAAAAGGGTACGGTTTCCGCCGTTTGCAGGGGAATGCGGATCTTGGGATAATACTCCGCCTTGTCTGGCGACAGGAATCACGAGGGATGCACATCACGCTGCTCAAATCCAAGCTGCACCACGCGCGCGTGACCCACTCCGAGCTGGAGTATGAGGGGTCCTGCGCCATCGACAGCGCGCTGCTGCAGGCTGCCGGCACGCGCGAGTACGAGCAGATTCACATCTACAATCTCGCCAATGGTGAGCGCTTCGTCACCTATGCGATCCGCGCGGAATCGGGCTCCGGGATTATTTCCATCAACGGTGCTGCGGCGCACAAGGCGTCACCGGGTGATCGCATCATTGTCTGCACCTATGCGGCGATGGACGAAAACGAGGCGGCGGCGTTCAAGCCTTCTCTGGTTTACCTGGATCCCGACAATCGAGTGATCCGCCAGCGTGACGCGATACCCGTGCAGGTCGCCTGAGGGCTCAAAGGGCGGGTGAGCTCACGCTAAGCCCGGGCGAGACCGGAACCAGTGGGATTTCGCGCTCGGTTATCCACACCAGAATATCGTAGTAGCTCCTTATGTTCTCCACGTAGCGAACCGGCTCGCGGCCTCTGGCGTAGCCGTAGCGGGTCTTCTGGTACCATTCCTTCCGGCTCAGCAAGGGCAGGAATTTTTTCACCTCAACCCAGCGATCCTGGTCCGCGCCGGCCTGCTGGGCGAGCATGCGTGCGTCCTCGAGGTGTCCATAGCCGACGTTGTAAGCGGCCAGCGCCATCCAGGTACGGTCGGGCTCCTCGACGCGCGCGGGTATCCTGTCTTTTACCCTGGCAAAGTAGCGGGCACCGCCTTCGATGCTCGACCGGGCATCGATTCGGCTTCCCTCCATACCCATGTACTCCATGGTTTCGCGCGTCAGCATCATGATGCCGCGAACCCCGGTCGGCGAGACCGCCTCCGGGTCCCAGTGCGATTCCTGGTATCCCATCGCGGCGAGCAGCCGCCAGTCTTCGCCGGTCTCCTCTCCGGCCTGCTGAAACCACTCGCGATACGCCGGCAGGCGTTGCTGAATGTGCTTCATGTAACGTCGTGTGCCCACGTAGTCGAAGTCGGAAACGTAGCCGTAATAGTGCTCGAGCATCTGATCCAGCTCTCCTGATGCCTTCAGCTGACCGAAATATTCTTCTGCCTTCTCGATCAGGCTCCTGTCCTCGCCCGGGGGGAAGGCCCAAGCCAGCGGGACCGGCGGGCTGACGTCGAAGGCCACGCGCAGCTCGGGATAAAAACGACGGGTGATCGCGACTTCGTTGGAATCGGCGACGGTGTAGTCGATAAGCTGTTCCCATACCAGGTCGAGAAGCTGATCACTCTGGAGCTCGGCGTTCTCCACAAAGCGCAGGTTCGGGTATTCCTCCTGGAGGGCCCTCAGCGTTTCCGCGTGGCTGCTTTTTGCCACGATCTCGAGGTTGCCGCGCAGTTTGTCGAGGTTCTGCGGCGAGACGGTGCCGCTGCGGTAGACCAGCTGGGGCGTGATCTGCTGGTAGCTGGGCCCGAAATTGACATAGGCCTTCCTCTCTTCGGTTACGGTCAGTCCGGCGGCTGCGAGGTCGGCATTTCCCGCTTGAATTTCGGCCAGAATAGGTGACAGCCGATCCGACGTGGAGATCTCCAGCCTCACACCGAGAAATTCGGCGAAACCGGCGGCGAGGTCATACTCCAACCCAGTGGGCCCGAACGGGCCCTGGTAGTAGGTGGTGGCGCTGTTGCGCGTCAATACTTTGAGGGTGCCGCGGTCCTTGACGCGTTCGAGCTGTGTGTCGGAGAGTAAATCGCAGCCGGCGATCAGCAACGCGAGCAGGAGGGGCAGCAGACGCATGCGGGGATTGTAATTGCAACCTCACCCCCTGCCCAGCAGGACGAGCGCGGGGGCACCGCGCGCTTAGCCTTCATCGCCGGCATGGGTTACAATGACGCCCTGCGATGGGAACGGCTCCGTATTGGAGTTTTTCTTATTGAAATTACACATGAAATTAATACCGGAGAGGTGCCGGAGCTGGCCGAACGGGCTTGACTCGAAATCAAGTGAACCCTTGCGGGTTCCGAGGGTTCGAATCCCTCCCTCTCCGCCACACAGCGGCTGTGCGGAAGCGGCAGCATCTCATTCAACGGCGCTTTGCTGCTTGCGCGGTGCCGGGGCGTAAAAGGACATTGCGCCCATCCTGCCCGAACCAGGGCGACGCTCTGCTCCCGGTTGTGTGATCCCGTTCGGCTATGCCCGCGATCGGTCTTCGAAATCCGCGCCTGCTATCGATCGACGCGCTTCGTGGTGTCGCCATCCTTCTTATGGTGGTGTTCCATTTCTGCTTCGATCTGGCTTATTTCCAGCTTGCGGGCTTCGATTTCTATCGCGATCCTTTCTGGCTCCACCTGCGCACCTCCATCCTGGTCGGCGTCAGCCTGGTGCTGGCGAGCCGCAACGGGCTGGATCCAAACCGGTACTTGAAGCGCCTGTTGCTGCTGGCTCTGGCATCCGCGGCGATAAGCGTGGCCACTTGGTGGATGTTCGGACCGCGGTTCGTGTTTTTTGGTGTGCTGCATTTCATTGCGCTGGCCAGTGTCCTGGGGCTGGCCTTCCTGAGGGGGGCCTGGCTCAACCTTGCGCTCGGCGCGAGCCTGATTGTCTTTTCCGCGTCTTATGAATCCCCGTGGTTCGATCAGACCGCGTGGCGCTGGATGGGCTTCATGACACACAAACCGGCGACCGAGGATTATGTGCCCCTGTTTCCCTGGTTCGGCGTGGTGCTGATGGGCATCTTCGCGGGCAAACAGATGCTGCGCGCCCCCTGGCTGCCCCGGCTCGATGAGCGTCTGGGCGAGAGCGCCACCGCGCGAGGATTCGCGGCGGCGGGCAGGCACAGCCTGGTCATCTATCTGCTGCATCAGCCTCTGCTGATCGGTCTGTTGTATTTTTATACTGAAGCTGTCGGCCCAAACTAGCTGTCGGCGCCCATAGGAGAAGGCGAGACCCGCCTGGCCTCTGCAGTCTTTTCGGCAAACCTGGTTATCGAGTGTGGAAATCGGCTCACACGGGCTTCCGGGACGGCTGCAGGGGCCTCCCGGCGGGCTCAACGGCCGTGCTTGTTCGCCCGGTGGCATCGCCCGTGCCTCTCGGCGGAGTCCTGCACTGCATTCAGCGCGCGCCGGCGTCAGCGGCACGCCGGCCGTGCCATTGGCCTGGTGCTCGTCAGGAATCCTCAGGCCTGTTTGTAGTGGTCGTCCAGGGCGCTGCCCAGGGCACGGTCTGTCGGCGGCGCGGTGCCGAGCACTTGCGCCCGCGCGCAACGCAGCAGATGCGCGAAATCTTCGACGCTGTGGTTGCCCGCCTTCAGGCCCTGCGTGTCGGTGAACAGCAATGTTCCCGTGATCGGGCTGACCCAGCTCAACTTGGCCCGTCTGGCCGTGCCGTCACTGCTTCGGAACTCCACCCAATCACCGGGTTGCAACTGCTCTGCCATCGCCTTGAATCGATCGGTGACTCCGGCAAGGGGCTGGACTGCGGCCCCCTGCCCAATGCGGCCGGCGGACCTGATTCCGGCAGGCGGCTGCGGGTCGATGGTCGCGTCGGGTGCCGGGCCGGCCTCGCGTTGGCTGCCCGCTTCAGCGCGGCTTGTCGCAGCGCCGTGTGCACGCGCCAGCTTCGCAATGAACTCGTCCCGTTCTGTCGGCGGCACCGACAGGCGCTCCATGCCCTGGCGGAGATTGCGCAACAGCCGGGGCTGCAGCGCCGCAAGTCGCTCCCGCTCTTCGGGC
>JASFKW010000060.1:0-20949 GCA_050118435.1 Gammaproteobacteria bacterium
GTACTTCGTCAACTTCAGTCCCGCGGTCAGCACTGCGGCTGCGAAACGCATGCGCGGGGAGATTCGGGCCTGGCAGCTGGGCTGCCGTGTGGACAAGAGGATCGACGACCTGGCTCGGATGATCAACCCCGTCATCCGGGGTTGGCTGAGGTACTATGGTCGTTACTATCAATCGGCACTTTACCCGACGCTTCGCTATCTCGACGGGCGTTTAGCCCGTTGGGCGCAGGCGAAATACAAGCGCCTGAGGCGGCATCGCCGGCGCTCGGAGCATCGAATCCGTGCCATTGCGCATCGGGATCCGGCGCTCTTCGCGCACTGGCCGATGTTGCATCGGGCGGCGGCTGGACGGTAGGAGCCGGATGAGCGGAGACGTTCACGTCCGGATCTGTGAGCACGTGGGGGTGCGATTCCCCCGCGTGACTCGACTTGTGGCGCTGTGCCGCACGCGGCAAGAGGCTGAAGCGGTGCTGGCCACGATCCAGGTCTGGGTAGAACAGCATGGATTGCGGCTAAACCCTGAGAAAACCCGCGTGGGTAACTGCATGCACAAAGGACAGGGGTTCGAGTTTCTGGGTTATCGATTCGCGTTCGGTCGACGTTGGGTCCGTGCGAAGAGCCGCAAGGCACTTCGGGACAAGATCCGAGAGAAGACCGCTCGCACCCGAAGCGGTAGCCTGGAGACGATCATCAGTGAACTCAATCCCATTCTCAAGGGCTGGTTTGGTTATTATCAACACGCCCATCGATCGTCTTTCCGAGATGTCGACGGTTTTGTCCGGCGGCGACTGCGAGCGATCCTGCGCAAGCGGGAGAAGCGTCCTGGCTTCGGTCGGACGACCTGTGATCACTATCGCTGGCCGAATGCCTTCTTCGCTGAGCACGGGCTTTTCACCTTACACGAGGCCCATGTTCTGGCGCGCCGATCCCGATGAGGTAACTACCGACTGGAGAGCTGTGTGCGGGAGAACCGCATGCACAATTCGGAGGGCGGGGAGGACGCCAGTCCTTCCCGACCCCTATTTCTGGCGGGTTTCCACCGTTCAGCGGCCCTGGCCCGGAGGGATTTCCGTTGGTCAGGAACGGCAACTCTGATCTAGAAAACGACATTAAGCCGACGCCCAGCTTTCTGACCCGCCGGCGATATCACCACTCAGCGGGTGGGAGGCCCACCCGGCTATTCCTTCAGCCGGAAGCAATCGGTTCCAAGTGGAATAGCGGTAAGCAGGTCAGCCAGTACTACGGAGTAAATACCAGTCCAAATGGATTCATGCCGGTTGTAATAGTCCCACGGAACTCAGGAACAGCGTGTTTGTTCTTGACTTCGTAGACCGACACTTGATCGCTAGAAGCGCCGGAGTGCGTAACGTAGATCTTCTTACTGTTCGGCGTAAGTGCGATGTTATGCGGGACAGGCAGAGGCGTATTTGTTGTAGCTACGACACCGTTTGTTTTCGTGTCGATCTCAATCAGGCCACCTGGCCCGCCACCTGGCAGGTTTGTGCTGTAGAACCGCTTGCCGTTTCGCGCCATTGCCGCGCCGTGGGCGCCACTCGCCGGTATTATTGTCTCCGGCGTCAGGGTATCACGGTCTATCACATAAACCGAGTTGCTATTCTGGCAAGGCACGTACAGCAGATTGCTCTGGCGAGAAAGTGAGACATGTGGATCTTTGCCAACGGCGACTCTCCCGCTCTCAAAAAACGTTGTGGAGCTGTATTTCACAACAAAGTCGGCAGCACCTGCGACCGAAATGATTGTCACGTACGCGAACGGTGACGTCGGGTCGAGGATCACGTCATGTGGCCGACCACCCAGACCGATGAGGTCCGCCGGCATCGGGATCGTCGTGATGACATCAAGTGTGACGGTGTCGATTACGGTGACAGTCTTGTCAATATCGTTAACGACCCAAAGCTGATCCACCGTGTCGGAAGCCCACATATGGAACAAGCCAGCCCCCGTGGACACCGTTGATTCTTGCGCAAAATCATTCCCGCTCAAGACAACCACCCTGTTGTTTGCACGATCGCCGACGAATACCCGACGGAAGGCCGCGGAATAGGCGAGCGACAACGGTTCGGGAGTATTCGTACCACCCACCAACGGTATGGAGGTGGAAGTGTCGGTCTTGACATCGATCACCGAAACTGACGCCGAACCGCGATTGGCGACCAAAATGCTGCCGGAGGCGTGAGCCATGATTCCGTGTGCTAGAGCGGCAGCGCCCAGCAAAGCTGCAACCATGAATTGTTGTAATCTGTTAATCATAGTGGTTATTTCCTCCGATCCTTACTACGGCTGCGCGATGGGATACTGTTGCGTAGCGCATGTGCGCAACAGTTACAACAAGTCAGAGCTAGCTTGAGATCTCGCTCGCAACCTGACGCCTGAAAAAGACAATATGAAGGGTCACGTAACCACAAAGGCTCTACAACTGATACTAGTCCGACGAGAAGCAAATACAAGCGGCGCTGCCGACGTTGGTGGAACGACCGAGCAATGTGTCAATGATAAGTGTGGAAAGTAAAGAATGGGCTAATTTGCAGGGTGCCACGCTCATGCCCCTGTTTGCCCTTCAGTGAAGCGCGGACTCATCGTCACTTGAACTCAGCCGCGAAAGAACGGCGCCGAATTAGAGTTGCGAATTTCTCTCCAAGACACACGCGTTTAAGGAGATCGAACGGCTGAGAGTGGCCGGTTTTCCCCGTTGCCGGCCTCACCAAAAACCCTGAGTCGGCGGGCTATTGAATGGCAGGCTACTGTCCGAACTCGGTCCTACACGAAACGCTTACCTGCGATTTCCCTGCAGGACAAAAGACGACCGTACCCGGTCGTTCACAAGATCCTAATGTTCCGTGGCGTTTTCGATCTAGAAATACGCATGGACTTTGCGGATAAGCCGGCTATCTTCTCTAACAATGGCGGTCGTAGGAACTGCCAACCGATGGACTAACAATCGATCAATTACCTGACTCAGACGCCCGAGGGCTCCATATCGCGCACGGCAGTTACCGGCCCAACTCGGCCCTGCAATCTTTGCTTATATACGCTCTTGCTAAAAGACAGAAGACGGCCAATTTTGTTGAAAACTCTGTGTCAGACAGCTTTGGTTGCGGCGTTCTCATTGGGGTAAGCAGTTATTTTACTGTTTTTCTGCATATTTGAGGGCAACGTAATGCGCATGACATCCCTACCTGGTCAACTGGCGGTCGCTATCCTCTTGCTTTTGACCCTTTTACCGGAAATCGCGCTCGCCGATGAGCGCTGCATGGATACCCTGGCGGTGGTCGAAGACGCCACGGTTCGGCTTGCGGCGGACCGCATCGACAGCGCGTTGGATGCCGTCGCCGACAGCACCCGCGCCTTGGGCGACACCTACCGCCGGTTAGCCTTGGCGCAGCTCGAGCAGGCAACGCCGGACAGTGAGCGCTGGCTGGCGCAGCGTACCACGCGGGGTAACACCACGGGGTTGCGGAGCTGGCCTGCAGACCTGAAAGCCCCGCCGCTCTATCAGGAAGCCTACCCGGCGTTCTACAGCTACAACGGCGCAAAACTGGACGATCAGGTCCTGCGCCAATTGGACCTTTTCAAGCAGCTGGTGCCCACGTTCCGCGCTGCCTATGAGAGCTTTCCCTTTTCCTGGGTCTATGTGACGACTGTCGACGACGCTATGATGATCTATCCATACCTGCCGATCGAACAGGCGATCAACAACGGAACACCTACGCAAACGCCGTACTACCGCGCGGCTGACTTCCGGAAGCACGCCGTGGGCTGGACACCGCCGTACCTCGACCTAGTCGGTGCCGGCATGATGATCACGGCCTCCTATCCGATCTATGACAAAGATTCGCTGCTCGGCGTCGTGTCAAGGGATATCACGCTGAAACAGCTTTCTAAATCCGTGCTGAAGCATCTAACCGACACCAATGGCAGCGTCGCGCTGATTGTCGACAGCGATGGACTCGGCATTGATGCTACCGACCCGGCGCTGGCCGCCGAAATCGATCAGGTCAACGCCCGAGCCGGTGCCGCGGTGCTTTATTACCGCAGTGCCGACGGCATGGAGAGGATCACGACCAGGGATGCTATCGCATCGAGCTCGGCCTCGACGAATACGCTAATCGAGCGAGTTCTGGCCAAAGCAGACGGTGGCAACACCGTGCGACTCGATCTGGACGGGCGGCGCGTGTTGGCGGCGCCGATCGAGCGCACCGCTTGGCTCTTGGTGCTGATCCGGCCAGACTTGGGCCGTACTTCGTACGCAGACTGAGCACCACGCCCGCGACGAGCCAGCGTCTTGTGCACCGGGACGCTGGCTTTTTGTATCCGGTCCTACGCCGAGACAGGGCTATTTTCAGCTCTGCCCTATTGACCTACTACACCCTGGGGGCTACGGTGGAACACCCGTCCAGGAGGACGCCATGCAAAACGATATCACGGAAGAAACCCTCGCCCTTGTCCGCGAACTGGTCGTGCAGCTCAGATCCAGCGGAACGTACCTGCCCGGCGACACGCTGGATGAGGCCGCTGAGTTTTTGATCGAGCAGTTGCGCGATGCAGGCTGGAAGCCCCACGTGCGGCCTGGAACACGTTACACTGTAACAACGTAGCCCCGCTCCGGCGGGGCTTCTTGCCCCGGCAGTAGATTCGCCTGCCGTGAGTCGAGGGTGTGTAGACGCTTGTGGAATTTCAGCCGTGCCCACCCCTAATAAGCAATAATGAAAACAACACCCATCAGCAGTGCTATTGCTAGTCTTGACAAAAATGTCGCCAACTGAGCACACCTGACCGGATCATGCGTCTGTGCTCCTCTGCAGAGCCGTTGTAGCCACGTAGTCATAGTAAGAAGTCCGTTTAGTCCTATTCACTCCGTGCAAGCTATAGTCTAGCTACTCATGGAGAGACATACTGCGGTATTTTGCCCTTGAGACTTGTGGGCTATTCACGGCGGCACCTAAACGCCTCCGTCGACTTGACGACACTGGCTCGATGCGTTCGAAGATGACGCCTTAATCAGCCTTACACTGTAACGACACAGCCCCGCTCCGGGCGGGGGTTTTCATCCAGGCATGAGAACAGCGTCCCGAAGGCCGATGCGGTCTAATGGTTAAGTCGCTTTCCTTCTCGCCATCCCAATAAGGTGACCACGTGGTGCATACCGCATCAGGGATGTGCAGGAAACTGGTGTATGTGAGTACCTGATTTTCATAACCGGTTGAATATGCTGTGACTTTAAATATGGCACAGATGGTGCATAGAAGTGAGTGTAATTACTATTGTGTCCTCCAACCGCATCAGGGTCCCTAGCATCCCATTTGGGCCTCATCTCCATTTCGGCTTTCAGGGTGGTTCTATGATCTGCCAATTACGTTGCGCTATTGCGCTCGGTGCTCTCGGCATTCTTATTCTCGCAGGATGGTCTCTCGGTCTGATCCAGTGAGGAGAGGGCTTCTCTAACGATACATGCCTCTCGGGCGGCACGCTCTGACGGGACGGCGTCCCCATTCTGCCGGGTAGTCCTCCACAATACCCCCCGCTCCGGCGGGGCTTTTTTATGGGCGGTGAGCACCGTGCCTGACGTGCCTACGCGATGCAGCGGGGGAGCTGGACCGCAGGAACGCAAGATCCTCATACGGCAGCGCAAGATCATCCTAACCTATCTGCAGAATCCTCTGTAAAACAGTACTGTGACCAATAGCACAGACGCTGCTTTGGCCATGCCTCTGGAATACAAGAAAGATACTCAGGGTGAGAGCGATCCAACACGGAGGACCGCGCATGAAAGCTGAACCGATGCAGTTGGCCGCTGGCTGGCAAGACAACCCCGGGCAGCCTTGGAAACCCCCAACTTACACCATGGGCTGTCCATGTGAACCGTGCCCGTACCGCCGCGGCTGCCAACACGAGTGCAAGCCTTTTCGGCAATGGGCCTCCCGAGGAGGGTATGTCCGCAACGCTTCGCCATGAAGAGCCGGTCCGGTGCAGCCGTCCCGAGCCTGACGTGATTCCCTTTCGCGGCCAGCACCGCGACCTCGATCTGCTCACCTGTGGGCAATTCAGTAACGACAGCTTCGCCTTCGCGGCGAGTGACGACAAGCATGGGCAATCTCCTTTTGCCGAAAGCGCGTTAATGTAGTCAATGGGCGCGATAGTGTCTGTAGGTCGACGCCGAGGCAGCTGTCAGAATTTGCTTGCATCGAGAAATTGCAGGGCAGCCTTTGCGATCAGCTCTGGTTATCTTCGTTCCTGTAAAACTTTCCCGATAAGGGGTCTTAATCGTATTAGCCCCACAAAACCAAGGGGACAACAACTACAAGAATCCTGCGAATCATTGTCACTATACTTGCAAGACCGCTTGCAAAAGATGCCTATACTCGGAGAAAGAGGTCCTGTGGGCTAACCAACTTCAAGCGGTTGGTAACGAGGAGGTGAAAATGTACAGATTGCCACGCCTGCTCATCTTTGGACTTACAGCTTTCACCACGCCGAATACGCAGGCGGACGATAACAGCCAGAATCTTGAAGTTCAGAAGGTTGCTGATAATGTCTTTGCTCTAGTTGGTCCTTTGGGTGATCGTTCACCGGAGAATCTCAGCAACAACGCCACCTACGGCGTTGTTGTTACTCCGGAAGGTGTTGTTCTCATCGACTCCGGCGGAACCTATAAAGGAGCCGAGCGCATTCACGAAAGCGTCGGTTCTCTTACTGAAGTACCTGTAAAACTGGTCATCAACACGAACAGCCAGGACCATCGCTGGCTCGGCAATGATTATTTCCGGCGGCATGGCGCCAGAATCATTGCCCATCAAAAGACAGTAGAGGATCAGAAATACACGCTCAACGACAAGCTCATACGTCTGGCGAATACAGTGGGCGAGCAGGGAATGGAGGGAACACAGGACGCCTATGCCGATGAAGTGTTTGACAATAAACTTGATATTACACTCGGCGAGACGACATTGCAGCTTATTTACTTAGGCCAGGCGCACACACCGGCGGATATCATTGTCTGGCTCCCGAAAGAGAAAATCATGTTTACCGGTGATATCGTCTACACCGAGCGTATGCTGAGTGTTAGACCGTATTCAAACAGCGGGCGGTGGATAACAGCGTTCGAGACTATGGAGGCCTTTGAGCCAGAACATATCGTGCCCGGACACGGCCATGTCACCACACTGACTAAGGCACGCAAGGACACGTACTCTTATTTGCGCTTCCTTCGCCAGGCGGTGGCAGACTTTATGAATTCGGGAGGCGACATTACGGACACCGGCTCGATCGATCAATCGGAGTTCGGTTACCTCGTAAACTACGAGTTTCTCAAAGGTCGCAACGCGCAGCAGGTCTTTCAGGAACTCGAATGGGAGTAAAACAAAACGGCGCTCTGAGCGATACGAAATCTCAAAAGCCGATTGAGCGAGGGAATGCAAAAGCACGACCAACATGTCCGAATTTGCGGCATCTCAAAAGTTCGCGGGAATCCGGCGTACGGCATCTGTTGAGGGTTGTCAGGTGTCTGCCCCCGCGCGCAGGTCTGTCAGTCTGCAGGAGCGCATTCAGGGGGCAGGCGTCTGACATACTATGGTCCCTTGCTGACGGTATTTCGGCTCCGCTTTGGCGCTATGACTGCCAATGGCCAAGTGCACGAAAAACTGTCCCTGTGTGCGGCGGAAACGTCGTGGAAATCATTTATGGCTATGCAGGCCCGGAGCCTGTCGGACAAGCCGATCGCGGTGAAATCGTGCTGGGCGGCTGCTGTGTTGATTCAGACGCGCCTCGCTGGCAGTGGCGCGACTGCGGCGAGCGGTGGGCGCAAGCACCTACTAACAGGCTGATACGAAGGCGGTAGTACAAGCTCGGCCGACTTACTAGACTGGAGACAAGCCCTCGAAAAGAAGGCCGCCCCTATGTCTGTTTAAGCTGCTCTTCTTCTCGCCAACCTAAGCAACCCGAGCAGACCGCACGTGATCATTCACTGCAAGGGAATGCAGCGTTCAGAGCTACTGCTATGGGTAAAGCGGGTGACTGGAGCATCGACTGTGGATGCTCGCTACTCACTTTCTTGAGGTAAGCAACGGCTATCGCCCGAATGTCTCCATTCGCTACGTTATCAGGCGGACAGACGCCAAAAGCTCCTTGCGGGTGGTCGGTTCTCAGAACGCCCTGTGCTGTTAGGCCCCGCTGCGTCTCAAAAACACCATTAACGTACGTGGAACACGTTAGCCAGGAGATCGCGTCATGGGATTCGCACGCTTTGATGAGCTGATCTACCGTGACTGCCTGAGCTTGGCATGCAGCAATAATCAGTAGCATGCCGACCAATCCTACCTTCATGACTACCCCTCCGGACTTGCTCTTCTGGCTTCCTGCCACCTCGTGCCCTTATGGTGACTTCTATGTGCGGACAGTACCAGAATGGAGGGGTGGGAGTAATAGTCCGACGCATTGAGTTGGCGCAAAGTGCACGTGCCACCGAGCGGTGGATTGATTTATTACCAGCGGCGAGCCAGCCTCTTGTGCGCCGGGGTGCTGGCTTTTTTGTGCTGGCATTCAAGAGTGCCACTTTACTGCCATTGCGGCACAAAATAGAGCGGTCTAGGCAAGCTTCAGAGAATCCCGGATGGTGAATGATGCTGACTGGTCTACGCTTGAGAGGATCGCTGCTTTCTACCTACCCCTACTTTCAGCGACGAGCCAGTGCCCAAATAGCGCTGGCTTTTTTTGCCTAGTCGTCCGACGACAAGGAGGCCCGGCAGGGCCTGTCCGCGGTCGCCGGCCGGCTGAGCGCGGCGCAGTTGCGGGCGCTGGAGCAGGAGCCGGCGCCGCGTGGTCAACGCGGACAGGCTAACTGAATTCGTCAACATCACACGGCAAGAGTACTAGGAACCGCCGGTCAGCCAGCGCCAGAGGATGCCGCTGGGCCGATCCATCCCGCTGCGCGTGTAGTCGATCGCCCGGTGATCGTGCACCACGTGGGCCATCTGATCCTGCGCTTCTTCGCGGCCACAGAACAGCAGCTGATCGCCGCCGCGGAGCTTCTGATTCGCTTCGGGAAGCAGGTAGGGGACGCCATCGCGCTTCAGAAGGAGGGGCACACACCGCAGATCGATCTCGCGGTCGCGCGGATCGGAACAGATGTGCTGCAGCCGGATCTCCTGCTTGTTCATCAGACAGTCGAACACCGCCGGCGCCCGCGCCGGCGATATCTCGATATCCCAGGTTTCCGGGGCCACCTCGTCGACCACCCCCGCCACCCGGCTGACCAGCAGGTTCGCCCAGGTCTCGTCCTGTTCGTTGGCAAGGCGCAGAAAGTCGTCCAGCAGGGGAGCCAGGATCAGGCCGAGGATGTGCTGGGCCGCGATGGTGGCGGGCTGCATGGTCAGGTTGATGCTGGCGGCCCTGAAGATGGCATCGTTGCCGCGTTGGTTCTGCCGACCGACGGTGAACAGCCCGGGATTGAGATCGCGCGCAGTGATCAGAACGGAGAGGTTGTTGGAATCGTTGTCGGTGCCGGCGATGATCCCCGCCACGCTTTTCACGTCCGCCTCCAGCAGGGTGTCGGCTTCGGTGCCCCGGCCTTCGATGGTGTCCTGCGGCGCCTGCGTCAGGTCGAGGTCGGCCTCGACCAGCCTCGTTTCAATGTCTTCCGTGGACAGGTAGTCGCGAACCGCTTTGCCGAAGCGGCCGTAGCCGCACAGGATCCAGGTTCCGTGCGGCGGGGCTTTGAGCTCCGTCAGGGGCGCGTTGTGAACCGCCGTCATCCATTCATACACCAAGTACATGCTGGGCGAATGGAACATCATGGCGAAGCGCGAGGCGAAGATCTCGAACGGATCGACGATATGATCGGTGCCGAAGGAGGCCATATTGTCGGCGGCGTCCTTGGAATCCGACTGGCAGATCACCGGCAGTTGCGGCGCCAGCAGCTTGCTGGTGATCGCGATGGTGAGATTGGCGTGATCGTTTCCGGTGAGCCCGATGACACCCTGGCAGCCGCGGTGCTTGAGCCCGGCGGCGATCAGCCAGTTGGAATCCGTCGCATCTGCACAGAGACCGGGTACATCGTCGTGCAGGTCCTCGACCTGCAGCCCGAGAATCTTCTGCTGGTCCTTCTCGATGACCACGCAGTGAAAGCCGCGCTCGGTCAGCTCCCTCACCAGCCAGTTGCCGGCGTCACCGTAACCGCACACCAGATAGAACGGCTCCTGCCTGCCGCGCACCCGACGGGCGAAGGCGGACGCGGCCAGCACGCGACGCATCGCGGGATCCTGAATCAGCGTCAGTATGGAGCCGATGGCATACAGCCAGGAAACCACCGCGGCGTAAATGATCAAGGTGGTCCACATGCGCTGCGCGTCGGTAAAGGGGTAGGGTATTTCACCGAAGCCGATGGTGGAGCCCAGAAAGCTGACGAAGTAAATGGCGTGGAAGAAGTCCATGCGCCAGGGGTTACCCTGGTCGTCGACGCCCGGAATCAGGACCAGCCCGAGAATCGAAATGGCATAGGTGACGATCACCACGATCAGCGGCAGACGCATGCGGCGCAGCAGCAGATAGATGACGTTCTGCATCGGGTTTCTCCCGGGTAAGCTCCCAGGAAGCTCTGATCAGCTGAATCGACCTGGCATTGCGCGGATCGGTTTTCGGCCTCGGATTCCAATCACCGGAATCAGTGCTGCCGGGGTGTAGTCTTGATCACTTCGCAATGATGCACCAAGCAGAGCTTCCGTTCTGTTCAACGACGGAATGTCACGGTTTCAACGGCCAGCAGAAGCACCGATGTCAGATTGGCCAACAGTGCACCGCCGGACACGGAGACAATGGTCGCCATGATGGTCGGCGTCATTTCGATCTGCAGGACATAAAGGGTATAGCCCCACACCACGGCGGCCGCGATGAGGTGCAGGTCGGCGACCAGACTGGTGGCCAGCAGCAGTGCGCCGATGTGGGCCCGGTCGCCAAACTTCATAATGGTGGCGATCAGGCTCACGACCAGCGCTGCGAACAGCTCATAGGCATTGTGGTGGGTTGCATCGTCGAGATCACCGATAAAGAAACCGAAATTCAGGGTCAGCGCCAGAATGGTAAAGAAAGCGAAAACGACTTTTTCCAGATTCATGGAACGGGCTCCGGTGCTGTTGCGGTTCTGCTGTACAGTGTAGCCGAAAGGGTGTCTGGTCAGCGGATGACCTCGGCCACGCCGCCTCGGCGTGGGTCGCCGCTGCAGGCAAAACCCCCGCGGCCCAGGGCAACGGCGTGCACGCCGCCGAAAAACAGATTAGAGTCGGGCCAGCAGCTGGTGTGCGGGAACTGTTTCTGCAGCTCCGGGTAGACCGCATCATCAAAGCCGCCTTCGATGTTCAGCAGTCCGTTCTCGTAGTGGATGCGGGGCAGGTTGATGGCTTGCTCCAGCGGCAGCCGAAGGCCGACCAGTCTCAGCAGGACCTGAAGCAGCGCCGAGCGGATGCGGTTGGAGCCGCCCGAGCCCAGCGCCACACAGGTGCCGTCCGCGAGGTGGAGTATGCTCGGGGCCATCATCGAGGTCATGCGCCGATCTTCCTGCCACCGGTGGAAGCCGCCGGGGTTCAGGTCCTCTTCGCCCAGCATGTTGTTGAGCATGATGCCGGTGTCCGCCAGAAGGTGACCGCAGCCTTCGCCGTTGCTGGTGGTGAGCGCGGCGACATTGCCTGCGCCGTCGATGATGCTGATGTGCGTCGTGCCGCGCGGCGCCGGGGTGTGCTCCCGGACCTGCTCGAGGTACAGTCGGACCAGAGCCCGGTCGAGCAGACGCTCATCGAGCAGCCCCTTTCCCATGGCATGGAGACGGGCCTCGTTGGTGAGCCGCATGGCTTCGGCCAGCCGGACCAGACCTGAGACGCTGTCGATTGTCGCGCCCCCGGACTGGAGCTGCTCCAGCAGTTCCAGAGCGAAGGCGATCAGCAGACCGCCGGAGGAGGGCGGTGGATTGGTCAGTAGCCGGGCGTCGCGGTAGCCTCGACGCAAAGGCTCGCGGACCTGGACCCGGTAGGCGGCGAGGTCGGCGCGACTCAGGTGGCCGCCCGCGGTCCGGCAGGTCTGTTCGATGGCCTCCGCGATGTCGCCCTCGTAAAACAGCCGGTCCTGCTCTTCGACCAGGGCCAGCAGGGTGTCGGCGAGCTCGGGCAGGCTCAGAATCTCGCCTTCGCCGACCAGCCGTTCCGGGTTTTCGCGGCTGGCGAAGCGTTGTCGGGCCGCCGGGCTCGCCAGGTAGATGGGCCGCACCACACCCAGGATATAGGCCTGCAGCTGGTTGACGGTCAATCCTTCGCGGGCCAGCGCCACCGCCGGCTCCACCAGCACTTCCATGGGCAGCGCCGCCAGATCGCGGTGAATCTGGAAAAGACCGCGCACCGTTCCCGGTGTGGCGACCGAGCCGTAGCCGATGTGGAATTCCTGGCGGGTGGTGCCGAAGTCCGCCAGGATGGGGTGAAAATCGATCTCTTCGGCCGGACGCCTGCGCCTCGGGGTATGGGCAAAAAAGTCGTAGACGCGGGCCGGGCCGGCGTGCGGCTGGGCGATCAGAAAACCGCCCCCGCCGAGCGAGGTGAGCACGGGTTCCGCGACACAGGCCGCCCAGTGCGCGGCAATCACGGCGTCAAAGGCATTGCCTCCTTCGCGCAGCGCGTGGGCCGCCGCGTCCGCCGTTGCCCTGTGCCCGGCGGCGACCGCACCCAGTGTCCTGCCTGTCTTCATGTCTTGTTCCGGCGCGGTGCTCTGGCAAGTGTTACGAAAAACGGCATTAACAAAGCTTCGTGTCCATCGGCGGGCGTCGGCCGCAGGGACGCGGCCGACAAGCCTCCAGGGAGATATGCACGGCGTCCCGCCGACGCACACGCGACTTTGTCAGAGCACTAGATCAACAGGTCGACCCGGGGCTCGGCTTTCTCGTCGTCGATCTCGAGCTGCGGCAGGCAGCCGACCAGCCGGCTGGCCGATACCCCGTGCTTCTGGATCAGGAAGTCCTTGACGGCGGCGGCGCGCTGCTTGGCGAGCCCGGACAGCGTGGCTTCATCTACGACAATGGCTTCCACAGGGGGGGCTTCCTGAGCTTGAGCTGGTGCTTTCGGCGTTTTTTCGGCCTTCTGCTTCCGCTGCTGCTCTTTCTGCTGTTGCTGCTGGAAGAACAGGCGGTCGGGCGGCGCCGCCACGCCGCACAGCTTGACGGCGATCTTGGGCCGATCCTTCAGGACACCGGCGACCTTGGCCAGGTAATCGCGGTCGCTGCCATCGAGTGCGCTCTGGCCCGGCTCGAAGCCCACCGGGTTGAGCCTGACCCGGGTGGCAGCCTCGCCGGCGTACCTGGCTGCCGTGATCAGGGTGCCATAGGGTTGCAGCGCGAGGGTCAGATAGCCCAGGGCTCCTTTCTTCACGCCCTTGGCCAGCGCCTGGGTGATGGCGTCGTTGATGTTGAATTCGGGGTCGTTGATGTTGCCCGCGACCGGGATTTCCAGGTCGATGGTGTTGTTCTTGTCGCGCAGGGCGTCGAGCGCTGTGTCGAGCGGCATGGGTATGTTGCTCTGCAGGGTGTCCTCACCCGGCACACTCTTGAGCTTCAGTTGGTGCAGCTCGAGGGCGGCTTTGCCGTCCAGCGCATCGGTCTTGGTCTGCATCGTGAGGTCGGCGTCCAGGGTGCCGCTGTTCAGTACCACTCCGAGGCTTTCGCGCGTGTAGGACGAAAGCTGTGGCAGGTCCATGGCCTCGATGCTGCCTTTGAGGTCCAGTCCCGGTGGCTGCAGGAAGGGACGTAGGTCGCCCTGCATCGCGAGGCGGGTGTATTTGCCCATCCTGCCGTCCACCACCAGGTGCACGGGCTGCTGGGGCTGTCTGGAATCGATGTTTTCCAACCTGAGCGCATCGAACTCGAGCTCGGTCTCGAACACGGGGTCGACACTTTCATCGAGAAAAGAGAGCCTGCTGCCGGCGGCGGCCTCGATACGCTTGACGGCGTACTGCAGCGGTTGTGTAGCGCCCGCCGGGTCGGGAGATTCTTCGCCACCGGCTGGGGCGTCGGCTTCCCCGGACGGTTGCGGTCCCGCCGCCATCCGTTCGATCACATCGAACAGCCGGACAAGGGTCCACTGTCCTTCCTTGTTTCTGTGGATCCGGGCGCGCCAGCCCTGGTACTCGATGCTGTCGATGGACAGCAGGTTGTCGGCGTAGGATGGCTTGCTCATACGGGTCTGGCTGATATGAAGGAAGGCATCCTGCTGCTCAGCGTTGTCCGAATCAGCGGTGCTCTGCCCGAGGTACAGCTCATCGATCTGTACCGATTGGATTGCCAGCCGGTTCAAGGCCGCCATCTGCACCTCGTCGAGGCGCAGGTCCTGCACGTCGAGTAGCCTGAAGCGACGCTCCTCGGCTTCCAGGCGCAGCTTATGCAGCTCGATGTTCGTGCTCAGCTCCAGCTTCGGACCGGCATCGCCCGGGGCAAGGGAGAAACGACCCTGGTGCGAAAGCCGCTCCTGCTCGGCATAGAGCGGCGGCTGCTGCAGGTCGGCGCGGCTGGCGCCGACCACCAGCGCGCCGTCGGTGTTAATCGTCAGCTGCGGGTCAGCTCCCGCGAGCTGCAGGTCCGTGGTGCCGTCCCAGCGCGTCGACTGGTTTTCGACGACACCGGCGTCGCTCACCAGCTTGAGCTGCTCGACCGCCAGACCGCCCCTGTGGGAGACCGACATGGCATCGGATGACCGTCTGAGGCTGAGCTCGCCGCTCCAGTTGCCGCTGTGGCTCGCCAGCTGCAGGGCTTCCATGACCAGCCTGAGCTCCGCCACCTCGACGCCGCCACTGTGGGTGACGTCCAGCGCCTCGGTCGATTGGCTGACGCCGAGCTCGCCGTCCCACTCAGCGTTCTGGCCCGCCAGCTTCAGGTCGCCGCTGACCAGCTCGAGCCCACTGAGCTCGAGGCTGCCATTGTGGCTGAGGGTCAGATCGCTCCCCGTCTGCCGGATGCTGAAGGCGCTCTCCAGGCTGGCGGAGCCCCCGAGGGCATCGAGCTGCGGCTGCGCCAGGGGTGCGAATCGACCCAGGGAGAGGCCGCGTACCGACAGCGTGCCCCGGTAATCGGCGGTGTCTGCCAGCGGCGCGAGTTCGGCGTCCAGAGCAACGGGCGCTCCGTTGACCGATCCCGCCAGCTCCAGATGGGCGGCCCGGTCGGGCGCCCACTGGGCGAGACCGCTGAGGCGCAGACGCTTCAGCGTCACTTCGGTCTCGATTTTCGGGTCGCGGTAGACGAGGCGGAAATCCCGCAGTGTCAGGCTTTCGATACCCGACAGCCACGGGCTCGATGCCGGTTCTTCGTCAGCTTCGGCGTCGGCTGCGGCCGGCAGGAGGATGCCGCCGACCCTGAGCACGTCCCGGTTGTCCACGACGACGTGGAAGCCGGCGAGCTCGACCGACTGTACCTTGATCTGTTTACGAAACAGCGGCAGCCATGCCAGGTCGAGGCCCGCGGAGGCGAAGGAAAGCGTCGTTTCGCGATCGACCTTGACATCCAGCTCTTTCAGCAGCAGGGACCCCGAGAAGGGGTTGAAGTCGACGTCCCTGAACCGCACCTCGCCGCCGCCGTGCTCCAGAAGCCACTGTCGGGCGAAGTGTTTGATCAGGACCGGCGTGCCGACCAGAAACACCGCGATCAGTGTGGCGGCCACGATCGAGATACGAAACCAGCGCGTGCTGAGAAATGAGAGGCTCACGGACATCCAGACGCTCGGCGGTTATTTTTTGTTCCTCGACTGGATTACAAGCATAATCTACGAGCGAGCGCCGAGAAACCCGGGCAGCGGCCCGGTGAGCTTGACATATGTCAAGGACGTGCCGAAAAACGCGGTCCGATAATAGTCCGCACCCTGGCCATGCCGAGCAAAGGAGGACGTCAGAATGAAAATCTTCACCCACTCAGTTCGATTCGGACTGATGTGTATGACGGTCGCAGGGACATTGTCACTGCCTGCTGTGCTGAGCGCAGCAGAAAAGCCGGAACACCCCCCGGCCGGCGCGCCCGAGCTCAAGTATGAGGGCGCTCCCTCCGGTATCCCGCCGGAAGAAGCCAGGGACATGATCACCACCGAAGGCCCGCCAATGACGGTGGAGGAGTTCAACCGCGCCAAGCAGATTTTCTTCGAGCGCTGCGCCGGCTGCCACGGTGTGTTGCGCAAGGGTGCGACGGGCAAACCGCTCACCACTGACATCACCCGCTCGCGCGGCGAGGTCTACCTCAAGACCTTCATCACCTACGGCTCCCCTGCCGGCATGCCGAACTGGGGCACGTCCGGGGAGCTGAGCGACGCAGAGGTGGACATGATGGCCCGCTATCTGCAGCACGAACCGCCGCAGCCGCCGGAGTGGGGCCTGGACAAGATGCAGGCGTCCTGGTCGGTGACGATTCCGCCGGAGAAGCGCCCGAAAAAAAAGATGAACAAGTACAACATCGACAACATCTTCTCGGTAACCCTGCGCGACGCGGGTCAGGTCGCGCTGATTGACGGCGACACGAAGGAGATCATCAACATCATCGATACCGGCTATGCGGTACACATTTCGCGCCTGTCCGCCTCCGGGCGCTACCTGTTCACCGTCGGTCGTGATGCGAAGATCAACCTCATCGATCTGTGGATGGAGAAACCTCATACCGTGGCGACCATCAAGGTGGGGCTGGAGGCCCGCTCGGTGGAGACCTCAAAGTACGAGGGCTTCGAGGACACCTATGCCATCGCAGGGTCCTACTGGCCGCCCCAGTACGTCGTCATGAAGGGCGACACGCTCGAGCCGCTGAAGATTGTCTCGACGCGCGGCATGACCGTCGACACCCAGGAGTACCATCCGGAGCCGCGGGTGGCGGCCATCGTCGCCTCCCATCAGCACCCCGAGTTCATCGTCAACGTCAAGGAGACCGGCAAGATCCTGCTGGTCAATTACGAGGACGTCGACAACCTTTCGGTCACCACCATACCGGCGGCGCGCTTCCTGCACGACGGCGGCTGGGAGGCGTCACATCGCTACTTCCTGACGGCGGCCAACAAATCCAACAAGATCGCGGTGGTGGACTCAAAGGAGCGAGAGCTCACGGCGCTCATCGACGCCACAGAAATCCCGCACCCGGGACGCGGTGCAAACTTTCAGCATCCGGAGTTCGGACCGGTGTGGGCGACGAGCGCCATCGGTAACGAGAACATCACCATGATCGGCACCGATCCCAAGAGACACAAGAAGCATGCCTGGAAAGTGGTACAGGTGCTGAAGGGGCAGGGCGGCGGCTCCCTGTTCATCAAGACCCATCCCAAGTCCAGAAATCTGTACGTGGACACGCCGCTCCATCCGGACGCCGGGATCAGCCAGAGTGTGGCGGTGTTCGACATCAAGAATCTGGACAAGGGCTACGAGGTCCTGCCGATCGCGGAGTGGGCCGACCTGGGTGAGGGGCCCAAGCGCGTGGTGCAGCCGGAATACAACAAAGCCGGTGACGAGGTCTGGTTCTCGGTGTGGAACGGCAAGGACCAGCAGTCGGCGGTGGTGGTCGTGGACGACAAGACGCGCAAGCTGAAGAAGGTCATCAAGGATACCCGCCTGATCACGCCGACCGGCAAGTTCAACGTCTACAACACAGTGCACGACGTTTACTGAGCCGCAGCGCGGCCGGCGGGTGCCTCGGCGCCCCGCCGGCGCCCTGCACACCGAGTGGGGGCCACGACGGTGACACGGCATACAAGAATCTATCTCGTGGGCGCCGGCCCGGGTGATCCGGACCTGCTCACAGTCAGAGCGCTGAGACTGATCCAGAACGCCGACATTGTGGTATACGACCGGCTGGTGTCGCGCGAAATCCTGCAGCTGATTCCGGACGGCGTGGCGCGCGTCTATGTGGGAAAAGCGTGCGGCCGGCACACCCGCAGCCAGAAAGAAATCAACGGGCTGCTGGTCAAGCTTGCCAGGAGGCACCGGCAGGTGGTGCGACTGAAGGGCGGGGATCCCTTCGTTTTCGGGCGCGGTGGCGAAGAGGCGCTGGTGCTGGCGCGCCACCAGATTCCGTTCGAGGTGGTCCCGGGGATCACGGCCGGCCAGGCCTGTGCGGCCTATGCCGGCATACCCTTGACCCACCGGGGACTGGCGCAGGGAGTGCAGTTGCTGACCGGTCATCGTATGGAGGACCAGCCGCTGGCGATGGACCGTGCATCCCTGCGCGACGCTTCACAGACTCTGGTTGTCTACATGGGTCTCGGTCACGTCGATGACATCGTGCAGGAGCTGATCGTGGCCGGAAGAGCGCCGGACACGCCCGCCGCGATTGTGGAGCGCGGCACCACGGCACGTCAACGCAGCATCGCCACCACGCTCGCCGATCTGCCGGCGGCGGTGGGACGCAACGCCATCGAGGCACCCGCGGTGATCATTATCGGCGCCGTGGTGGCCCTGGGGCGTGAGTTGGACTGGTTCCTGCCGGCCATGCAGGAGGCGGAGCTCAAATATGCTTAGGCCGCTGCTGCTGATCCTGAGCGTTGTGGCCAGCGCTGCGGCGGCACAGGACGTGTCCACCGAACGACGCGACCAGCTGCTGAGCCTGGTGCACCAGGACTGCGGCTCCTGCCACGGCATGCGTCTCACCGGTGGGCTGGGTCCGCCGCTGACGTCCGAGGCCCTGCAGGGCAGAAGCCGCCACGATCTGCGGGCGACCATTCGCGCGGGGCGGCCGGGGACGCCCATGCCGCCCTGGAAAGCATTGCTCAGCGAAGCGGACATCGAATGGATCGTGGAGTACCTAAAGACGTCAGGGGGCTCGCCTTGAGACGCCTCGGACTGTCTCTGCTGTGTTGGCTTGCGGCGGCGACGGCGTTGGCCGCCGTGCGGGGCACGGGTGATCTCGGCGTTGTCGTGGAGCGGGCCAGCGGAGGCCTGCTGGTGGTGGAGCATACCGGCGACACACGCCTGGCCGAGATCGAAGGGCTCGGCGACCTCTCGCACGCCTCCGCGGTATTTTCCCGCGACCAGCGCTTCGCCTATGTGTTCGGCAGAGACGGCGGGCTGAGCAAGGTCGATCTTCTCGAAGGTCGTATCGACAGGCGCATTGTGCAGGCGGGAAACAGCATCGGCGGCGCGATCTCGCAGGACGGCAGCCTCGTGGCGGTGTCCAATTATGAACCCGGGGGGGTGCGTATCTTCGACGCCGCCACACTCGAGCCGGTGGCGGATATCCCGGCGGCGTATGCGCCGGGGAAGCGCTCCAAGGTCGTCGGCCTGGTCGATGCGCCCGGCAACCGTTTCGTATTCAGTCTCTATGAGGGCGACCAGATCTGGATCGTCGACATGAGCGAGCCGGAGCATCCGCAGATCCAGCGCTTCACAGATATCGGCAGGGCGCCCTACGACGCCCTGATCACGCCGGATGGACGTTACTATATCGCCGGCCTTTTCGGCGAGGACAGCCTGGCGCTGCTCGACCTGTGGCATCCCGAGCAAGGCGTGCGCCGCATTCTGGAGGGTTACGCCGAGCACGATGAAAAATTGCCAGTATACAAGATGCCACACCTGGAAGGCTGGGCCATGGCCGGCGATCAAGCGTTCATACCGGCGGTGGGCCAGCACAAGGTGCTGGTGGTGGACACCGGCAGCTGGAAGCAGCTCGGCGAGATCGCCGTGCGCGGACAGCCGGTGTTCGTCATGGCCCGGCCCGACGGCAGACAGCTGTGGGTGAGCTTCGCTTTCCCCGACAACGACAGCGTCCAGATCATCGATGTGGAGTCGCGCGCCGTCGCCAGGACCCTGAAGCCGGGCAAGGCGGTGCTGCACATGGAGTTCACGCCGCGCGGTGAGAAGGTCTGGGTCTCGGTACGTGATGACAACCGGGTTGTGGTCTATGACACGCGAAGCTTCGAGCCGCTCAGAACGCTGCCGGCGGCCAGCCCGAGCGGCATCTTTTTCACCCACCGTGCGCATCAGACGGGCCTGTGACGATGCGGGAGCTCAGGGTCAGGCTGCTCAACGACTTCCAGCGTGATTTTCCACTGCAACCGCGGCCGTTCGCGCGTATCGCCGGCTCGCTGCAGACCACTGCCGAGCGGGTGCTGGCCACGCTCAGCCTGTTGCAGGCCAGCGGTGCCGTGAGCCGCGTGGGGCCGGTGTTCCGGCCCAACACCGTGGGCGCCAGCACCCTTGCGGCCATGGCTGTACCCGCCGCCGGGCTCGAAGCCGTGGCCGCCAGGGTGAGCGCGCTACCCCAAGTGAACCACAACTACCAGCGCGAGCATCGCTTCAACCTGTGGTTCGTGGTGACGGCCCAAGACCGGGCGGCACTGCAGGAGACCCTGCTTGAGATCCAGGCCGAGACCGGTTACGCGGTGCTGTCGCTGCCACTGCTGCGGGACTATCACATCGACCTCGGCTTCCGCATGCAGCTCGATGAGCAGAGGATTGCGGTCGCGCCGACGGGTGACCCGGCGGCCAGGGCCCTGGAGTCGGAGCGGCCGCGCGCCCGCAAGAGCGCAGAGGATTTTATCGCCGCGGTGCAGGACGGTCTGCCTCTGGTCGATCGGCCCTACCGGGAAATCGGTGCGCGTCTGGGCTGGTCCGAACAGGCCGTGATCGACACGCTGCAGGGGATGATCGACGCCGGCATCATCAAGCGCCTCGGTGTAGTGGTGCGCCACCACGAGCTGGGCTACCGCGCCAACGCCATGGTGGTCTGGGACGTCCCGGATGATCGCGTCGACGTTCTCGGACAGCAACTGGGACGTCAGGACTGTGTCACGCTGTGTTACCGGCGACCGCGACGCCTGCCGGAATGGCGCTACAACCTGTTCTGCATGGTGCACGGACGCGACCGCGATGATGTGTTGGCCTGTGTCCGGCGCATGATCACCGGGCTGGGGCTGGAGACGCTCGCCCACGAGGTGTTGTTCAGCGTCCGTCGGTTCA
>JASFKW010000061.1:0-20858 GCA_050118435.1 Gammaproteobacteria bacterium
CGGCACTGGTGCATTGCGAAGCCCATCCTAAGGCCGTACGCGTCGGAGAACTCGACTCTTCCACGGCAGCTGTACCTGGGGTGACTGAGACCGGCGCGGTCGAAGCTTCGACTTGACAGCCCTGCATGTACAACCTGCCCGACAGATCAGATTCGGCGGCTCCCAGGTAACGACAGTCTCATCGAATCAATCGCCGAGTCCTCGCGCGAAGTCCCTGGCGTCGCCAGCTGCTCAAACCGGCCCAACCCAGCCGGAGCAGCCCGCCTCCGGCCCTGTCCTTGGTGACCGATCAGGTGACCATTGCGCCTTCCAAGGCATTATATATTTTATTCACTTTACAATAAGTTGTATACAACTCTTAATTCAATCTTTAAACCTTGTCAGGCTTACGACCAAGACTCAGTTCCCGGAGGACCAGATCACCGGCACGAAGTGCAGCGAATTGTAATCATGCTGTCATGTTTGTCCTGTAACGTGGCGCCATGTCGAACATGAGGGCTGCCCGCGTACTGCGATGCCCGGCTACGCTGTTGCGATGACCCGCGGTCAGGGCAGGCGCGTCTTCGAGCGGAACCCTCAGGATAGAGAATCCCTGGCTTCACGTAGTTAATCGTTCCACTTAAATACAAATGTGAGGAGCACCATGCCCAAGCGTAACGCCGTTATAGCAGCCGCTGCCCTGTCGACCGCCGTTGTGGCAAGTGTCAGTGCACAGTCCGCCCGCGATTACATCAGCATCGTCGGATCTTCCACCGTCTATCCGTTTGCCACCGTGGTCGTGGAGCAGTTCGGCAAGACCACGAAGTACAAGACACCCAAGGTGGAGTCCACGGGTTCCGGTGGCGGCCTGAAGATGTTCTGCGCCGGTGTGGGCGTCGAGCATCCGGACATCACCAACGCCTCCCGGCGCATCAAGAAATCCGAGTTCGACACCTGCCAGAAGAACGGTGTGAAAGACATCGTCGAAATCAAGATCGGCTACGATGGCATCGCCATTGCCAACTCCAAGGAAGCCGGGCAGATGGAGCTCTCGCTGCGCGACATCTTCCTGGCCCTGGCCAAGGAGGTCCCGGACCCGGCCGGCGGCAAGAAGCTGGTCGCCAACCCGTACAAGGCCTGGAAGGACGTGAATCCCCAGCTGCCCGATCAGGCTATCGAAGTGCTGGGTCCGCCGCCGACCTCGGGCACCCGAGATGCTTTTGCGGAGCTCGCGATGGAAGGCGGCTGCAAGACTTTCGACTGGATCAAGGCTATCAAGAACGAGGACAAGAAGCAGTACAAGGCCATCTGTCATACGGTGCGTGAGGACGGCGCCTACGTGGAGGCCGGCGAAAACGACAACCTCATTGTGCAGAAGCTGGACACCAACCCCGAAGCGCTCGGCATCTTCGGCTTCAGCTTCCTCGATCAGAACCGCGACAAGATCCAGGGCTCCGCGATCGACGGCGTGGCGCCTGAGTTCGAGACCATCGCCGACGGCAGCTACCCGATCTCCCGACCGCTGTTCATGTACGTCAAGAAGGCGCACGTCGACGCGATTCCGGGAATGCGTGAGTACCTGGCCGAGTTCACCAGCCCGGCAGCTTGGGGCGAAGACGGCTATCTTTCCGATCGCGGTCTGATTCCGATGCCTGAGCAGGAGCGGGAACAGTATGCAAAAGCCGCAGAGAGCCTGACGCCCATGTCCATGTAACCCTGTCGAGGACGACCGGTGGCCGGCGCAAACCGGCCACCGGTTTTTCACTTTCTGCCACTCCCGTATCCGTTTAATGAATGTCTCGATTCTCGTCGCACTACTTCTGGCACTGAGCGCGTTTTCCTATCATCTTGGCAAACGCCGGGCCCTTGCCGTGGCCAACGGAGCGATACGCAACCTCCATTCCCTGCCCTCTTACTACGGGTACTATACGGCCATCTGGAGCGGGGTACCGGCGATCCTGCTGGTGGCGCTGTGGCTTGCGTTTGAGAATACCATCGTCACCCACCTCGTAGTGGCCGGGTTGCCGGACGAGCTGCGCGCGCTCGGCACCGACCGCCTCAACCTGGTGCTCAACGACATCCGGAACCTCGTGAGCGGCAACATCACCTCCAGGGAGGCCGACCCGGCCATGCTGGAGGCCGCGGAACGTTACCGCAACCTGATCGCGATCAGCCACGCCGCGATGGCGGTGGCCGGCCTCGCCATCGCCGTCGCGGGCGGCACCCTGACCCTGAAGCGTATCCGGGCCCAGCAGCGCGCACGCAACGCTGTGGAGACCGTCATCACGCTGTTTCTGATCGTCTGCTCCAGCATTGCCATTCTGACCACCATCGGCATCGTGTTGTCGGTGCTCTTCGAATCGATCCGCTTCTTTCAAGCCGTGCCGATCACCGACTTTCTGTTCGGCCTGGAGTGGAGTCCCCAGACCGCAATACGCGCCGACCAGGTGGGTTCATCGGGCGCCTTCGGCGCCGTGCCCTTGTTTGCGGGCACCCTGCTGATTTCCTTCATCGCCATGCTGGTGGCGGTACCCATCGGCCTGATGTCGGCCATCTACCTGTCTGAATACGCCGGCCCGCGCCTGCGTGCGACAGCCAAACCATTGCTCGAAATCCTCGCCGGCGTACCGACGGTGGTCTACGGATTCTTCGCGGCGCTCATCGTCGCCCCGGTCATCCGTGACACGGGTGGCCTGCTGGGACTGGACGTCGCGTCCGAGAGTG
This sequence comes from Gammaproteobacteria bacterium, assembly GCA_050118435.1. Lineage (GTDB taxonomy): Bacteria > Pseudomonadota > Gammaproteobacteria > DSM-19610 > DSM-19610 > Thiogranum. The sequence continues at coordinate 2,704 of JASFKW010000061.1, forward strand.
CGCTCGCCGCCGGCCTGGTCATGGGAATCATGATCATCCCCTTCGTCTCCTCGCTGTCGGACGATGTCATCAACGCGGTCCCACAGGCCCTGCGCGACGGCGCCTATGGCCTGGGCGCGACCCAGGCCGAGACCATCCGCAAGGTGATCTTTCCCGCTGCCTTACCCGGCATCGTGGGGGGTATTCTGCTGGCAGTATCCCGCGCCATCGGCGAGACCATGATCGTGGTGATGGCCGCCGGTCTGGCCGCCAACCTCACCGCCAATCCGCTGGAGGCGGTCACCACGGTCACTGTACAGATTGTCACGCTCCTCACCGGCGACCAGGAATTCGACAGCCCCAAGACGCTGGCCGCCTTCGCATTGGGTCTGGTGCTATTCGTGGTGACCCTGATTCTGAACGTGATCGCGCTCACCGTGGTGCGCAGGTACCGGGAGCAGTACGAATGAGAAAGTACAAACCAGGTGACGCCCCGTCCGCTGCCGAACGCCGGCGACCCATCGATGTAGTCAATGCCGGTCTGGCACGGCGACACGCTGCCGAGCGCCGTTTTCGTATCTACGGGGGGCTTGCGATCGTCGCCGGACTGTCGTTCCTGGCCCTGCTGTTTGTCAGCATTATCGGCAATGGTTATACCGCGTTCATCCAGAGTTACATCAAGCTCGATGTCGGCTTCGACGCTCAAATACTGGATCCGCAAGGCACACGCGATCCACAGCAGCTGCGCCGCGCCAACTACGGCGGGCTGGTCAAACAGTCGTTGCGTGAGATGTTTCCCCAGGTCGATGACCGGCGCTCCAAACGCGCCCTTTACAGCCTGGTGAGCAACGGCGCCGATCTGGAGCTGCGCGAAATGGTCCTGAACGACCCCGAGGTCATCGGCACCCGGCGCGCGGTTTGGGTACCCGCGGACGATGACGTCGACATGTTCCTGAAGGGCGCTATCGACCGGAGTCTTCCGGAAAGCGACCGGCGCATCAAGGACAACCAGATTGCCTGGCTGGATCGGCTGGGCGCGGAGGGACGCATCGAAAAGCGCTTCAACACCATCTTTTTCACGGCGGGCGATTCGCGTGATCCCGAGCTGGCCGGCATTCGCGGCGCCGTGATGGGTTCCGCCCTGACGCTCATCGTGACGCTGCTGCTATCGTTCCCCATCGGCGTCGCCGCTGCGGTGTACCTGGAAGAGTTCGCACCGAGAAACCGCTGGACAGACCTGATCGAGGTCAACATCAACAATCTCGCCGCGGTGCCGTCGATTGTCTTCGGGCTGTTGGGCCTGGCGGTATTCATCAACTTGTTCGGACTGCCCCGCTCGGCGCCTCTCGTCGGAGGTCTGGTGCTCACCCTGATGACCTTGCCGACCATCATTATTGCCAGTCGCGCGGCCCTGAAGTCGGTTCCTCCGTCGATCCGAGAGGCGGCGCTGGGCGTCGGCGCATCACGGATGCAGACCATTTTCTACCACGTGCTGCCGCTGGCCATGCCGGGCATGCTGACCGGCACCATCATCGGTATGGCGCAGGCGCTGGGTGAGTCCGCACCTCTGCTGATGATCGGCATGGTGGCATTCATCGTTGACGTGCCCCATGGCGTTTTCGACCCGGCCACGGTGTTGCCGGTGCAGATCTTCCTGTGGGCGGACAGTCCCGAGCGCGCGTTCGTGGAGCGAACCTCGGCGGCGATCATGGTGCTGCTGGCATTCCTGGTTTTTATGAACGCTTTAGCGGTGGTGCTGCGCAAGCGTTTCGAGCGGCGCTGGTAGACCGCGACTAGCGGATTAAAGAGATCCCTGATCGAAGGAATTCAAGATGGACAATGTAGAGACTCAACTCGAATCGCCAATCTCCCCGCTGCCGGTCGAGGGCGACTTCCAGAACACGCGGGTCCAGGATACCGTCGAGGTTGAACACACGGCCACAGTATCGCGCGAAAGCCGGGAGACCGTCGGCGAAGTGCGCGTCGAAAACCCGCGCATCCGTTCTACCGGTGTCAACGTGTTTTATGGCGAAAAGCGCGCCATCAACGACGTCAGCCTGGACATTGCAAAAAATGAGGTGATCGCGCTGATCGGCCCCTCCGGTTGCGGCAAGTCCACCTTCCTGCGCTGCCTGAACCGCATGAACGACACGATCGAGGGCTGCCGGGTGACCGGCAGTATCGTCATGGACGAGGTCGACATCAACAGTGCAAAGATCGACGTCGTGCCGCTACGCGCCCAGGTCGGCATGGTATTCCAGAAGCCCAACCCTTTCCCCAAATCAATCTGGGAAAACATCGCCTTCGGACCACGCATCCACGGCCTCGCGCAGGGCAAGGACGAGCTCGATGAAATCGTTACCACCAGCCTGAAGCGCGCCGGACTCTGGGGCGAAGTCAAGGATCGTCTTGATCAGCCCGGGACAGGTCTTTCGGGCGGCCAACAGCAGCGCCTGTGCATCGCGCGAACCATTGCCGTCGGCCCGGAAGTGATCCTGATGGATGAGCCCTGCTCTGCGCTGGATCCCATCGCCACCGCCCGGATCGAAGACCTGATCGACGAGCTTCGAGAGCAGTTTACAATCTGTATCGTGACGCATTCCATGCAGCAGGCGGCGCGCGTTTCACAGCGCACCGCCTACTTCCATCTGGGTGACCTGATCGAGGTGGGCTCCACGGACGCAATCTTCACCAACCCGCGTCATGAGTTGACCGAGGACTACATCACGGGCCGTTTCGGCTGATCCCGGCGAAAGAACAGGCCGGGCTTCCCAATCCCCAGCATGATAAGGCGGCAGCCATGACCCAGACACTCGAAGGCCACACCGTGCAACGTTACGACGGCGAGCTCAACAATCTGCACCTGAGGGTATTGGAAATGGGCGGCCTCGTGCTCGACCAGGTGAGACATTCGCTGCGCTCACTCAGAGACAAAGACCCCAGCTTCGCCAACACGGTCCTGGAACGCGAAAACGAGGTCGACAAACTCGAGGTCGAAATCGACGACGATGTGATCACCGTTATTGCCAAGCGGGGCCCCGTAGCCCGTGACTTGCGCGTCATCATGTCGATTTCCAAGACCATCACCGACCTGGAGCGTATCGGGGACGAAGCGGCCCGCGTCGCCCACCTGGCCAAGGGCATTTACGAAAGCGAGCGCAACCATCCCGGCGGCCATCTGATGCGCGACGTCATCACCATGGGTCACCTGGCGCTCGAGATGCTGCAGGAGTCGCTCGGTAGCTTCGATTCACTCAACGCCACCCACGCGCGCGCCCTGGTGTGCCGCGAAAACGAGCTGGATATCGAATTCCAGTCCAGCCTGCGCCGACTGGCCACCTTCCTCCTGGAGGATGCCCGTAATGTCGGGCACGCCATACACATCGTGCTTCTGATCAAGGCCATCGAGCGTATCGGGGATCACGCGCGCAATATCGCCGAATACGTCATCTACATGGTGCGCGGCGAAGACGTGCGGCATCACCTGAGCAGTTATTGCGAGACCAAAACCGAGACCGGCAAGGACAGCGCCTCCTGAAGCATCCGGGCGTCTTGTCCTGCTTTCTGCGGAAATCGGCCGGCTTTTCGCCGCGCAGGCTACATGCCGAGCCTGAGTGCCAGGTCCCGTGCCCGGTTGCGAGTAATTTCGTCCAACGACACCAGCCCCTGCTCGACCAGGTAGCCGTCCGGCGCCAGGGCCCGCTCACTCGTCAGCTCATAAAGAAATTTCTGAAAGCCCGGAACCTCGGCGACGTGCCGGTCCTTTACATAAAGGTACACGCCCGTAACGAGCGGATACCGATGGCTGCCGATGGTTTCGTCGGAGGGCTCGACCGTCTCGATGGAATTGACAGCGGTCCTGTCGGGGAACTTCTTATACGTGGTGTAACTAGTCACCGCATAGCCGTGCTCGTTGGCCTCCAGCCATGCCACGACCCCATCCTCACGCTTGGCGGCATTGACCACCCGGCCGTCGCTTCGAAGTGAACGGCACACGCGCTGCTGCGCGGATTCCTCCAACGCTACTATTTCCGGATAGCTCCGGCACCCCTCTGCAAGTACAAGCTCCTGAAAGGCAATTGCTGCAGTGGTATTCGGCTCGGGTGCCATGACGAGAATGTCGGTGCCGGGCAAAGCGGGATCGACGTCACTCCAGCGTTGAGCCGTGTTCTCCATGATGCCGGTCTCGCCGGCGACCTCGGTGGCCAGCGCAGCGAAAAGCTGACGCCGGGTGAGGTCAATTCGGGGCTCCTGTCCGGCATGAATGAACACCATGGCATCACGCCCGAACTCGATCTCGGTCACCTCAGTGACGCCCTGCTCCGCGCAGGCGGCGCGTTCCGCCTCCGACATGGGGCGCGCGGCGGCCACCGCGTCCGGGTGCTCGAAGCCGACCCCGGCGCAAAACAGGTCAAATCCGCCCCCGGTCCCCGTCACCTGCAGCGAGGGAGCGGCAATGTGCCAGTGACGAACGAACTGCTCGGCAACGGGCTGGGCGAAGCCCAGAACTTCGGACGACCCCACGATGCGGATGCGATCGCGTGCCTGCGCCTGCGCGGACAAGGTGAGCAATGTTGTCATGAGTGCTACGCGAATCGGGAGCATTGGCTGAACCTTGGAAAGCGGGGTCGAGCGCCTATTATTAGCACTCAAATATGTCAATCAGGTTACCGCATCGACCTGCGCGCCGACGCGAGAGAGTACCCGCTAGCGAGGCCCCGTCACTCAGCGGCCTTGTCAGACACGACAGCGATAGAGTCAGTGCGTCTTCAGAGCTCCAAACAACATGGGATATGTCGGTCGGCCCTTTACGATTCTTTCTGCCCTGGCTACGATTTAGGCAGCGGTTTCACTCAAGGAGTTTCCACACGACCATGAATAAACTGACCAAACAGACGACGGGTCTGCTGGGGCCTTCGGGCTCGGCGGCGCGAGTAATGATCGGTGCGGCCAGAGCCGGCGCGGTCGGCGGCGCGATCATGGCGCTCGGTGTCACTCTGGTTACCGGCATTGCCGCACGGAAGAACCCCGAGCGCAGCAGAGACGACCTGGTCAGGGAAGGGTTCGCCGAGGTCGGTACGAGCGCCATGCTCGGCGCCGTGGGGGGCCTGAGCGCGGCCGTCACAGGGGTGGGCGTGGCCGCCGTCCTGGGTCGGAGCGTCCTGACCCTGGTACTGCCCACGCTGGTCGGGACCATGGTCGCCGCGGCAGTGCGTGAGCCCGCCCACCGCGCGAGTCGCCGGTTCACCGATCAGGTCGTCGACGGTATCGCTATCGCCTCGAAGCGTCCGGGCGTCGTCCCGATCCTGGCCGCCTCCCAGCTAAGTGCACCAACGGCCCGTGCGGAAGAGGCATCCTGAGCATTGTCAGAGTCATCGTCAGGCCGGCAGCCCGAAGGTACATCATACGCGAACCGCGGGCTCGGTGGGTGCGGCCTTTAGCTCGACGGTAGGCAGCTTGAACGACAACAGCGCGGCCACCAGCACAAATGCCGCCGACCACCAGAGGCACCCGGTCAACCCCTGGGTCTGGTAGACCCAGCCCGACAGCACCGTTCCGGCGAGGCGCCCGCCCGCATTGGCCATGTAATAGAAGCCGACATTCATGGACACCTTGTCGAAATCCGAATAGGCCAGGATCAGGTAGGAATGCACCGCCGAGTTGAGAGCAAAGACCACCCCGAACAGAATCAGGCCTGCGACCAGCACAACCGCAGTATCCAGGTCGTAGGACAGACCGAGGGCAATCGCGGCTGGGAAAACAGCCAGAACGAAGGCCCACAGCCGCGCCGTGTCGCCGCCAGGACCCCGACCGTGGTGACTATGGCGAACCAGCCGGGGGGCGCTGGCCTGCACGAAGCCGTAGCCGATCACCCACAGCGCAAGAAAGCCCCCGACCTCCGTGAAGCTCCAGCCGAGCACCGAGTAGAGGAATACCGGCAGACCGACCACAAACCATACATCGCGAGAGCCGAACAGGAAAAACCGCGCCGCCGACAACCAGTTGATCGCCGGCGTGTTGGAGAACACCTGTGTGAATTTGGGCCTCGCTTTCATCTTTCCGACGCCTTTCGGCAGCAACAGCAGGGTCACGGCCAGGACCAGCAGCAGGGCCCCGGCCAGCACCCCCAGCGCGCCGCGGAAACCGATCCACTGCAGCAGCGCCGCACCGACGAAAAAACCGGCTCCTTTGAGGGCATTCTTGGACCCGGTCAAGGCCGCCACCCAGCGGAACAGCTTCGACTCGCCGCCGTCGCCGGCCAGCATTTTGACGGATGCCTTGGCCGACATCTTGTTGAGGTCCTTGGCAATGCCCGACAGAGCCTGCGCGGCCATAACATAGGGCACCGAGAGCCAGGCGTCCGGCACGGTCAACATGGACAGCGCTACTACCTGCAGGCCCATGCCGATGTGCATCGTGAGGTTCAGTCCGATGCGCGCGCCGAGCCAGCCGCCGACCAGATTGGTGACGATGCCGAAGAACTCATAGAACAGGAACAGCATGGCCACCTCGAAGGGCGAATAGCCCAGGAGGTGGAAGTAAAGCACCACCAGCATGCGGATGGCGCCGTCGGTCACGGTGAAAGCCCAGTAACCGCCGGTGACTACCAAATAATTGCGCAGGTTGCGTTGCATCGCCGTTTAGAGGTCGCGTGCGATCAGCGCGGCCAGCTCCATCATGCGGTTCACGTAGCCCCACTCGTTGTCATACCAGGCCAGCACCTTCACCTGGGTGCCATTGACCACCATGGTCGACGGGGCATCGACAATCGAGGAGCGCGGGTCATTGGTGTAGTCGACCGAGACCAGCGGCCGCTCCTCGTAACCGAGAATTCCGCGCAGGACGCCTTCCGCGGCGTTCCTGAACAGGGCATTCACCTCGGCCTCACTGGTCTCGCGTTCGACCTCGAACACGACATCCGTCAATGAGGCGTTGAGCAGCGGCACGCGTACCGCCAGACCGTTCAGCCTGCCGGTCAGCTCGGGGAAAATCTTGGTGATCGCTCTGGCCGAACCGGTCGTGGTCGGGATCAGCGACTGGCCACAGGCCCGCGCCCGGCGCAGGTCCTTGTGTCCCTTGTCCACGATGGTCTGGGTGTTGGTGATGTCGTGGATGGTCGTCATGGCGCCGTGCCGGATACCCAGCCCCTCGTGGATCACCTTCACCACCGGCGCCAGGCAGTTGGTGGTGCAGGAAGCGGCGGTGATGATGTCGTGGCGAGCGGGGTCGTAGCGGTCGTGGTTGACGCCATAGACAATATTGATCGCGGGCTCCGGCACGGGGGCAGACACCAGTACCTTCTTTATCCCTTGATCGAAGTACGGCTGCAGCGCCTCCCGGGTCTTGAACTTGCCGGAGCACTCGATTACCAGATCGATGCCCATCCCGGTCCAGTCAACTTCACCGGGCGTCCTGCACATCGAGTAGTTGACCTGTTTGCCGTCGATCACCAAGGCGTCCGCAACACTGCTCACCTGGCGCTCCCAGCGCCCGTGCAGGGAGTCGAATTCCAGCAGGTGTGCCATGCAGGCTGCATCGCCGCCGATTTCGTTGATATGCGTGATTTCGTACGCCCGGTTGTCCCAACCGGCACGGAAGCCGAGTCGGCCCATGCGCCCAAATCCGTTGATGCCGACGCGAAGCGACATTGCCGCATTCTCCCTGGTCAATGATGTATCAGTATCAGGCGCAACAGGCCTTGCCCGGCCGGTTGGCCATCTTCGACAGGGCGCGCGTGTCAGACACGAAAGGCGCCTGGTGAGCGACACTGGCCGCCGTGGCTTCCACCACCCGCTGCGCCCAGTCCGGCAGCGCCGGATTCAGGCGGTAGTAGACCCACTGGCCCTGGCGGCGATCCAGCACCATGGCGGCCTCGCGCAGCAGCGCAAGATGACGCGAGATTTTTGGCTGAATCTCAGCGAGCGCGTGGGTCAGCTCGCACACACAGAGCTCCCCTTCCCTGCTCAACAGCACCAGGACCCGTAGCCGGGTGAGGCCACCGAAAATTCTGAAAAGCTGTTCGGGTTGTATATTCATGCCAAGTCATATATCCGATTACATATATATTTGCAACCATATATCCACTAATCCATTCTCCGTGCAAAGACCTACAACCGCCAATTTCAGAAGCTGAATGGCATCCCGGGCCTATGCAATAGACTCCGGGCCGTTCCCCGACTGGCGGTTAGAAAAAGGAACACTGCAGAGCGTGCTGGCAGGTAGGGGTGCGGCCGCTGATCACTGCAGAGCCGTGACTCGCAGACGCCGGGCGGCCTGTGCGGTTATGCAATCAGAGGGCACCGGCGAAACTGATATCAAGAAATTATCCCCTAACGGTCATGGGGCTAACCTTCCATATTTTCTCACAGTAGTCGCGGATTGAGCGGTCGGAGGAAAACTTCCCCATGCGAGCCACGTTGAGAATGGACGTGCGTGCCCAGTGATCGATGTCACGATACGCGTCATCCACGGTTCCCTGACATTCCACATAGGGTTGATAATCGGCAAACAAAAGATAAGGGTCATGCTGCAGAAGCGAGTCCGTGAGCGGCCGGAAAAGCGCGGTGTCGCCATGGGAGAAGATCCCTGAATTGATCAGATCGACCGCGCCTTTGAGCTCGGCATTGTTACTATAAATCTCCCAGGGGCGGTACCCTTCGGCCCTGGTCCTGGCGACCTCCTCCTCGGTCAGGCCGAAAACAAAGAAATTCTCCTCGCCGACTTCTTCCCGAATCTCCACGTTGGCCCCGTCCAGGGTGCCGATTGTCAACGCACCGTTCATGGCGAACTTCATGTTACCGGTCCCGGACGCCTCCTTCCCTGCGGTGGAGATCTGCTCAGAGAGATCCGCCGCCGGGTAGATGACCTGCGCGTTCTTGACGTTGAAATCGGGATAGAACACAACCCGCAGACTATTGTTAACCTGCGGATCGCGATTGATCACGTCAGCAACTCCATTAATCAGTTTGATGATCAACTTGGCCATGAAGTAACCGGGTGCTGCCTTGCCCCCAAAGATGAAGGTGCGCGGCGTCATCTCGATGTTCGGATTCTGCTTGATGCGCTCGTAGAGCGTAACAATATGCAAGACATTGAGGTGCTGGCGCTTGTACTCATGGATGCGCTTTACCTGGACATCGAACAGGGTATCCGGGTCCACCACCACGCCGGTCTTCGCCCTTATACGGTCAGCCAGCCGGGTCTTGACACTCAGTTTGACCCCGCGCCACGCTTCCCGGAAGCCCGCATCGTCTGCATACCCCTCCAGCTGGCGCAGGTTCTCAAGATGAGCGATCCACTGATCCCCGATGTTGCGGCTGATTAGTGCGGCCAGATCCGGATTACTGAGCCGCAGGAAGCGGCGCGGGGTCACACCGTTCGTCACGTTGTGGAACTTGTCCGGCCAGAGATCGTAGAAGTCCTTCATCACGGTCGATTTGAGCAGCTCCGTATGCAGCGCCGCCACCCCGTTCACGGCAGAGCTGCCCACCGTCGCCAGGTGTGCCATGCGCACGACCTCCTGATCACCCTGGCCGCCGATCAGCGACAGCCGCGCGATGCGGCCCGGATCCTGATCCCATACGTAGCGCATTCTGACTTCGTCCAGGAAGCGCTGATTGATCTCATAGATGATCTCCAGGTGCCGGGGTAACAACCGTCCCATAATCGCTACGGGCCAGGTCTCGAGCGCCTCGGGCAGCAGGGTGTGATTGGTGAACGCAAAGGCGTTGCGCGTTATCTCCCACGCGTGGTCCCACCCGAGCTCGTGCTCATCGATCAGCAGCCGCATGAGCTCTGGCACGGCGATCGCCGGATGTGTGTCATTGAGCTGAACGATGAACTTATCCTCGAACCCCTCGACGCTGCCACCGTTATGCTTGAGGTGCAGGCGTAGCATATCCTGCAGAGAACAGGTCACAAAGAAATACTGTTGCTTGAGGCGAAGCTCCTTGCCTGCCGCCGGCTCGTCATTGGGATAGAGCACTTTGGAAATATTTTCCGCCTCGATTTTGGCGTCAACGGCGCGGTAATAGTCGCCAACATTGAAAGCCTCGAAGTCAAAGGACGAGGCTGCCTCCGAATGCCAGAGGCGCAGCAGATTCGTGTTAGTGACACCGAAGCCGGAGATCGGCGTGTCGTAGGCAACGCCATTGACGACCAATGCCGGAACCCATTTGACCCGCATCTTGCCATGATCATCTTTATAATGTTCCGTGTGCCCTCCGAACCTGACCGGGAAACGAAGCTTGGGCCTCGGCAGTTCCCATGGATTACCATTGCGCAGCCAGAGATCACTGAGCTCTTTCTGCCAACCATCCTGGATCTGCTGGTCGAAGATGCCAAACTCATACCGAATCCCGTAGCCGATGGCGGGGATCTGCAGGGTGGCAAGGGAATCGAGATAGCAGGCGGCCAGCCGTCCGAGCCCGCCGTTACCAAGACCCGGTTCTTCCTCCTGCTCGAGGATCGCGTTGAAGTCGACCCCCAGCGCTTCGGCTGCCTGCTTCACCGGATCCACGATACCGAGGTTGAGTGTGTGATTGGCCAGATGGGGACCCAGCAGGAATTCGGCCGAGAAGTAGCAAACCGTTCTCGCCCGTTCATCCTTGTAGGTCTGGGCCGTCCTGATCCACCTTTCCAGAATGCGGTCGCGGATGGTGTAGGCCGCGGCCATGTAATGGTCATGCTCAGTGGCGACATCCCAGAACCGCCCCTGGACGTAGAACAAGTTGTCCAGGAAGGCCCGTCGCAGCGACTCCGCTGACATGCCAGTGCGGATATGCTCCCGGTCGTCGGTCACTTCGGTCTTCGGTTGTATGCTCATATGCGATCAGCTCCGTCCGGATTCTTGACGTGCAGAGTACTGTGTCGACGTGCGCCCCCGCGTGGTTGCTGGCGCTCGGGCCACCGGGCCGTGGCGCGCTGCCGTCGGGGCATTCGCTCGTGGACCCCGCCCTACTCAAACCTACATTCACAAAGCCTCATGTGTGTCAGCAGGTGTCGGCCGCAGGGATGCGGCCGTCAAGCCTACAGGGACGTATTCACGGCGTCCCGATGAGACACATGAGGCCTTGTTAATGTATACCTTGTAAGTATCTGATTGGCCTAATGAGGCCAGGTCCAGTCTCGTATCTCGGGCATGTCTATGCCGTTTTCATAGGCGTAGGTTCGGCACTCGATCTGCATGTCCCGCATCTTTTCCTTGACGTGCGCGCCCGCCACCTGTAACCGGGGCACCCGATTGATGACGTCGATGGCCAGGCTGAAGCGATCAATCTCGTTGTTGATCGCAAGCTCCAGCGGCGTGTTGATGTTGCCTTTCTCCTTGTAACCCCGCACATGGAGATTCCTGTGATTAGTGCGGCGGTACGCCAGGCGATGAATGAGCCAGGGATAGCCGTGGAAGTTGAAGATGATGGGCTTGTCCACGGTGAACAGGCTGTCAAAGTCCCGATCAGAAAGACCGTGCGGATGCTCGCCGGCCGGTTGCATGCGGAAAAGATCCACCACATTGATGAATCGGATCTTCAGATCGTCGAAGTGTTCACGAAGGAGCGCGGTTGCCGCCAGCGCTTCCTGTGTAGGGATGTCACCACACCCGGCAATGACCACGTCCGGCTCGGCGCCCTGGTCGTTGCTCGCCCACTCCCAGATGCCCAGACCCTTGGTGCAGTGCTTGATGGCCGCGTCCATATCCAGGTACTGCAGGTGCATTTGCTTGTCGCAGACGATCACGTTGATGTCATTGTGGCTGCGCAGGCAATGGTCGGCGGTGGAGAGCAGGCAGTTGACGTCCGGCGGCAGATAGATGCGCGTGACTTCCGGGTTCTTGTTCACCACGACATCGAGGAAGCCCGGATCCTGGTGCGTAAACCCATTGTGATCCTGGCGCCAGACGGTCGAGGTGATGAGCATGTTGATCGAGGCTATCGGCGCCCGCCAGGGCAGCTCCTCGGAGATCGCCAGCCACTTGGCGTGCTGGTTATACATCGAATCGATGACGTGTACGAAGGCCTCATAGGTCGCGAAAAAGCCATGGCGTCCGGTGAGCACATACCCCTCATACCAGCCCTCCAGCGTATGTTCAGAGAGCATCTCCAGAACACGCCCGTCAGGCGCCAACTCACCCCCGTCCTCGTCTTCAGGCAGGTAGTCGGCAAGCCAAAGCTTCTTGCTCACCTCGTAGACGGCATTCAGCTTGTTGGAGGTATTCTCATCGGGTCCGAAGACACGAAAGTTTTGCATGTTCTCGCGCATCACGTCACGCAGGAGCACACCCAGCGGTCGGGTATTTTCCAGGCGAATATGGCTGGGCTTGGGCACGTCGGCCGCATAGTCGCGGAAGTCGGGCATGCGCAGATCCTTGCGCAGCAGGCCCCCGTTGGCGTGGGGGTTGGCGCTCATGCGCCGTTGCCCTTTGGGTGCGAGCGCTTTGAGCTCGGGAATCAGTGTGCCATTCTCGTCAAACAGCTCCTCGGGTCTGTAGCCCTTCAGCCAGTCCTCCAACTGCTTGAGGTGGGGGGGATTATCGTGCACCCCCGACAGGGGTACCTGGTGCGAGCGCCAGAAACCCTCCACCTTGTGGCCATCGACCTCTTCGGGGCCGGTCCAGCCTTTAGGCGTACGGAGCACGATCATCGGCCAGCGGGCCCGGGTGGCCGTAGCGGTCTTGCGGGCCTCTTCCTGGCTGGCGCGAATCTGCCGCAGGCACGCCTCCATGGTGGCTGCCATCGTCTGGTGCATCGCCTCGGGCTCGTCGCCTTCCACAAAGTAGGGCGTCCAGCCATAGCCCCCGAATAGCGCCTCGAGCTCTTCGTGCGAAATCCGCGACAGCAGCGTGGGATTGTTAATCTTGTAGCCGTTGAGGTGCAGGATGGGCAGCACCGCCCCGTCACGGATGGGATTGAGGTACTTGTTCGAATGCCACGAGGTCGCCAGCGGTCCGGTCTCCGCCTCACCATCGCCCACCGCCACCGCGACCAACAGGTCGGGATTATCGAAGGCGGCTCCGAAGGCGTGCGATATGCTGTAGCCCAGCTCGCCGCCCTCATGGATGGAGCCGGGGGTCTCCGGGGTACAGTGGCTTCCGATACCCCCAGGGAATGAGAACTGCTTGAAGAAGGCCTTCATGCCTTCCTCATCTTCGCTCTTGTCGGGATAGATCTCTGAGTAAGTGCCTTCCAGGTAGACGGGGGACAGCACACCGGGTGCGCCATGGCCTGGCCCCGCCAGAAAAATGGCGTTTACGTCATACTTGTTAATGAGCCTGTTCATGTGAACATACATGAACGAGAGGCCCGGGCTGGCACCCCAGTGCCCCAGGAGCCGGTTCTTGATGTGTTCCGGCTTCAGTGGCTCTTTGAGCAGTGGATTGTCCTGCAGGTAAATCATGCCGGCTGACAGGTAGTTGCAGGCCCGCCAATAGGCGTGCAGCTGCGAGAGCTCTTGCTCTGACAATACGTCTTCGGTGGAGACAGTGACCGGGGCGGTGACCGACATGGGGTTGACCTCCATTGTCTGGAAATTCGGGAGAGCCTTGAGGATCTTTAAAACCCCAATATAGTATATGCCCCACGCATGACAACCGAGTGACACACGCCTACGGGGAACGGTGGAGCACTACCCCTCGGCACCGGAACCGTAGCGCAAGACTGCCGGCCACGCTCGCTACTCGAAAACCTTGATCGAGATGGCGGCCAGAAACCCCAACAGGGTCGCAAGGCCGATAATGCTCCCGCCCTTGAAATAGGCTTCGGGCAGCATGGTCTGCGCGATCATGGTAAGCATGGCGCCGGCGGCCATCCCTTCGGCCACTGCAAACAGCGCCGCCGGTGCACCGACAAAGAACACATTGCCGGCTGCCGCCAACAGGCCGGTGATCAGCACCAGCGAGCCCCACATCAGCAACGTGTAGTGGAACGAGAAGCCCTGCTGCTTCATGCCCAACGAGCTTGACAGCGCCTCCGGATAGTTCGACACGAACAAACCGGCCGGCAGCGACAGGCTGACGTGCGAACCCACCATACTTGCACCGATCACGAGCGCTTCGGGAACGCCATCGAGCAGAATGCCGAGCCAGATGGCGAGCGGCGCGCCCTTGTGCACGGACAGGTCCACTGACATGGCATTCGCCTCTGGCAGTCGCGTGCCGGAACCGATGTTTTTCAGCGCCGCCCGTATCCAGCGCTCGGCCTTGTTCTGGTCGAAATGCTGCTTGCGCATGAGGTAGATGCTGATATCCCCGCGCTGGACGAAGCTGCGCATCCGTCGTTCGAATTCGGGCGCAGATGCCAGCAGTGTTTCAACGTCAACGCGACGCAACATCCAGGTGCCGGTGTCCTCGCCGGCGACCGCCGACACGCTGTGTCTGGAACCCGTCAGGCACGCCATGACTCCGAACGCACTGAGCGGCGCCAGTGTGCTTGGAAGCCTTCCCTGGTCCGCCGGGTCAATCAGTACCACCTCCCCTTTGTCCACGATGAACAGGCGGTCGGCCTGTTCCCCCTGGTAGAAAAAGGTATGCCCTCGCGGTCGCTGGACATGAATCAGGCGTGCTGCAATCTTGCTGAGCTCATCCGCAGGCAGGTTGGCAAACAAGGGCATGCGTTCGATCCGATCGGCGACCATGCAGAAGCGCTCGGCATCCGCGTCGGTGCCGAGCACCGGAGGTACGACGCCCCGCGAATAAAGGCCCTTCACCGCCTTGTCTACCCACGCGCGCGCCTGGCTCGAATCCAGACCACGCCAGCGAGTCAGATACTCAACCACGGGCGCGCCGCGTAGCCAGCGATGCACCGTCTGGATCAGGGTCGGTGAGTTCGGCAGCAGGCCGGCAAAGGCGGTCTTCGGAATGACCCAGACGCTGGCGTCGGTCGCCGCCCTGGCCGCAGCCGCGTGCGGCGTTCCGGTCAGAAAAGCCATGCGGCCGAAAGCCGTATTCTATTTCAGCTGCTCGAATGGACGCATGTTGTTGCCCGGGTCCAGCAGTTCGATCACACCGTCGGCGACGATGAAGAGCTCATCGGCCGGGTCGCGGTCGTGATAGATCAGCATGCCCTTTTTGTAGTCCCATTCGCGTATCGACACCGCCAGCGCCTTGACCTCCTTCAAAGGCAGCTGCTGAAACACCTCCATACGGTCGAGCCCGGAAAGAACGCGCTTGAAATGCTGGTGCTCGCGTTTGCGCAGATGGTAGACAGTCGTGGACGCCTTGCGCATAAAACCGCCGAAGTTGTTCACCACCTCGTTCAGCGCAATGAACAGCAGGCCCCCCAGCACCCAGCCGACCATGAGTGGATAGAGATGACCTTGCTCCAGGGTCGGCGCTACCAGCTCGATACTGAGGGCGGCCAGCAGGGCACCACCGCCAAAGGCCATCAGAAAGGCAATGGCGCGATCGGCCGGGACCCACAGCGCAGCGGTGATGGCGCCGAACGGCAGGGAGACGGCGCTCACCACACCAACGAAAAATGCCAGGCCAGGCGTAGATTCAGGCATTCCGGCAGTCTGTCCGAATCATCATGTGCGATCTGTGACGGCAGGAAATGAGTCCAATTTCCTGTCGGTCCCCTGCCTCAGCCAGAACCGGCTACTCTCCTCAAGAGATCAAACGACTGGCATCGCTGCGCGCAGCTTCCCGGTACAGGCTCCGGCATGCACATCGCCGTCGCCCAACGGGTAATCGTGCTATACCACGTGGTGGTGGCCGCATCAACTGCGCCCTGTCGGCGGCTTCGAGGGCGCTGAGCCGGTTAGAGCCTGTGGCTCGACACTGGCAAGGTCGGCCCGAGCGTTGCGAGCTCCTTCCACGATAAGACGCCACTTCTACTCGCTGACGAATCTCAATAAAAAGCCAGCGCCGATGGTGGTGCTGGCCCGCCGCTGGGTGGAGGAGATAACGAGATAATCCCAGCGACACAAAACATGGCGTTTTCCCCTGCACCAAGGGTCTCAATCGTCAATCAGATCAGCTAGCCACACAACCATCGCAGCCGATTGCTACGGACTCGTGAACCTCGGGCCCCTTGATCTGCTGTTCACGGGTGGATCCTTTCGGGTCGTGCCGAAATCGAAACCCGAGGTGCCTCGAAGCAACGCCTCTGGCGGACTACCTCTGAAACCGTGCGTGGCGGTCGCCCCATCAGGCGGCATAGCGTCACCCCAGCGTGCCGCACAGCATCCAGCACAACAATGAGACCCATGCGGTCACGGTGACGAAAAATGCCAGACCCATTGCTATGCAATCATTCGTGTCACTGCACATTTTCTGGTCCCTCTTCTTGCCAATCCATTGATATCATTCGTGACAGGCACGTTGAGATCCGCGGCTACGCAGCAAAGGCCGGCGTGTACTGAAGACACGCAGGCAGACCGCCACGATCGGTCGGGACCCAAGCACGGGTCCCGACCACATCACGAAATGAGCGGTGCCGAAGGCTAACGCAGAAAGTCGTCGCGGTGCCCGCCGAAGGCCGAGATCACGTCGTCGTTGCCGCTGCCGAGGGTTTCCTCGGTGACGGCAAACCCATGTGAGCCACGCAGAGCGGAACCCTCAAGCGCCTGGGTCTCAAAGCGACCTGTGGCCGAAACTTCTCCGTTGACGCAAGGCTCCAGAGCCAGATTCTGGTCATCAGCGACAATGGGCGCGGTGCCGCCCGCCAGGACAGCGGCAAGTGTAAGAGCCTGAGTGATGGACTTGATGGGACCCATGGACAATACCTCCAATGTATAAGCCCTGACGAGCATGTCAGTACATGCGAATATACTGGAATAATATTGCGATAAGATTATAAATTGTTACAGCATGTAACAGAATTTTCCTCAAGTTACCTGCCAGCTCATGCTCGCGCTCTTAACGCCAGGCTGTGACCAGCCGCTGCCCGCCTGCCTCCCAGAGTCTGCCATAGATACAAGTCACCGATAACGACACCCATACCGACCGAAGGCGCTGGAACTTGCCACCGCGAGGCTTGTGGTCTATACGGCATTTGTAACCTGGCCGTCACAAAGGTGTGATCGTGGACACGTCAGCACCAAAACCGAAAACATGGCTAGTGGAGCAAATCATGGGGAAAGCCTGCTGGTGTAGCCATGTGGCCGAACTGTTCCCCAGCGATACACGCAGTGTTCGCTGTTCCGATAAGCTCCACGCAATTGCTGCCCTTGTTCAAGCCCTGCCTGATACGCACCCGTTGTTCGCCCGGTTGGAACAGATCCAACGCAAAGACGGCATCGTGCGAGAACGCTGGCTGGATGAACTTCAGCTCGAGTTCTCGTACCTTGGTTACTTGTTCGCTGAAGAGCCGCAGCGGGCCATTCAGCGGCTCATCGAAGTCACCGACGCCAGCCTGCGGGAATGTGAGCAAACCAACGGGCTGCCATAATCAGAGGTGCCCTGATCAATCGAAACATACCCGTCATTGCGAGCGAAGCACGGCAATCTCCAGACCTTCTTCACCCGGCGCAGGCTATATCTACCGATATCGGTGCACTCTCTTCTTCAATGATACGCGCGCGCTCGGTCGTCGTTTTCCCGTTTGCGGACTTGTTTGACAAGACGTATTCGATGCTCTGGTTCCTGTACTTTGACATCGACGCCGAATATGTACGTATCAGCAGGGTGTATAGCTCACGCTCAAAGTCTATCCGCTGTTGCGCTGTGGCGGTGCGCCATTATCTCCCCAGTGTCAGACGCGACAGGGCAGCCAGATCAACGTTGGGCATTATTGTCTGATCAATTAAGGGCCGGCAATGTCTTGCCGCGCCAAAGAGGTCCTTACGTGCGACTCTTAACCGGCGCTGTAGGAACTTCGTGGCCGAAGTATATACAGAGGTCCTCATCAACGTCCGACCTCAACTAGTCATCCGGCTCTTCGACCGATATGCGGAACCGGACAGGACGCCAGCCTTCACTCCGCATACAGTCCCTGAATGCCTGGCTGTCGGCACCCGCTTCATCGCATCGCGCCTTGACGTCTGCGAGTTGCCCCGCATCGCCGCCGATCTGAATCCACCCTCCGAGTGACCCCGATTGTTCCGCAGCTGTCCGCGGTTCGGTTGCGCGATCGTCTTCAGCATCGCTGGCTTCCGTTTCGCCTGTCATTTCGGACGCACGTTGATCAGGCTGCACGGCCAATGATGTAGTTTCGGCCTTCGCAGTCGATCGGTCACCACTT
>JASFKW010000062.1:0-20454 GCA_050118435.1 Gammaproteobacteria bacterium
GTTCGGTGCTGGTCTACGCCCAGCGCTGTCGCCAGGCCTGCCCCGACGTGCCCATCATCATCGGTGGCATTGAGGCCAGCCTGCGGCGGATCGCGCACTATGACTACTGGTCGGATAAGGTGCGCCGCTCGGTGCTGCTCGACGCCCGGGCCGACCTGCTGGTGTACGGCAACGGCGAGCGTCAGATCGTCGAGATCGCCCACCGGCTGGCGGCGGGTGAGCCGGTCGGTGAGCTCACCGACATCCGCGGCACGGCGCTGGTGCGCAAAGCGCGGCCCCAGGGCTGGGCCGAGATCGATTCGACCGACGTCGATTCCCCCGGGCGTGTCGACGCCCGGCCCGATCCCTATGCCGCGGCGCCGACGGCCGTCTGTCAAGAAAGCACCGGCGGCGAGCGGCCGGTGCAGTTTCAGCACCGTCTCCGCCTTGACCGGGCCCGCAGTGTAGTCCGCATGCCGTCCTACGAGGCGGTGCGCCGCGACGCCGTGCTCTATGCGCACGCCTCCCGGGTGCTGCACCTGGAGACCAACCCGGGAAATGCGCGCGTTCTGGTCCAGCGTCACGGCACCCGCGATGTGTGGTTGAATCCCCCGGCGATACCGCTTACCACGGCGGAGCTGGACCGCGTGTTCGAGCTGCCCTATACGCGCCAGCCGCATCCGCGGTATCGCGGCGCCCGCATTCCCGCCTATGAAATGATTCGCTTCTCGGTGAACATCATGCGCGGCTGTTTCGGCGGCTGCACTTTCTGCTCCATTACCGAGCACGAGGGGCGCATCATTCAGAACCGCTCGGAAGAGTCCGTCGTGCGCGAGGTCGAGAACATCCGCGACACGGTGCCGGGCTTCACCGGCGTGATCTCCGACGTCGGCGGACCCACGGCCAACATGTACCGGCTGGCCTGCAGAAGCCCGGAGATCGAGGCGGCGTGCCGCCGCCCGTCCTGCGTTTATCCCCGTATCTGCTCGAATCTGAATACCAGCCACGCGCCGCTGATCAAGCTGTACCGGCGGCTGCGCAATCTGCCCGGTATCAAGAAAGTGCTGGTCGCCTCCGGCCTGCGCTACGACCTCGCGGTGGAGTCCCCTGAGTACGTCAGGGAGCTGGTAACTCACCACGTCGGCGGCTATCTGAAGATCGCCCCGGAGCACACCGAGATCGGGCCACTCAGCAGGATGATGAAGCCCGGGATGGACGCGTACTACCGTTTCAAGGCACTTTTCGACAAATACTCCACCGCGGCCGGCAAGGAACAGTATCTCATTCCCTATTTCATCGCCGCCCACCCGGGTACCAGCGACGAGGATATGCTGGAGCTCGCCCTGTGGCTGAAGCGAAACGGCTTCCGCGCTGACCAGGTGCAGACCTTTCTTCCCTCGCCGATGGCGACCGCCACCGCCATGTATCATTCCGGCCGGGATCCGCTGCGCAGGGTCCGCCGCAACGGCGAAAGGGTGGCGATTCCGCGGGGCCTGAGGGTGCGGCGCCTGCACAAGGCATTTCTCCGTTATCACGACCCGGACAACTGGCCGCTGTTGCGCGAGGCGCTCAGGCGCATGGGCCGGGCGAACCTGATCGGCAACGGCAAGCGCCATCTGGTGCCGGCCTGGCAGCCCAGAGGCGGCACGGCGGCCCGCGGGGGCGGGCAGCGGTTTCGTACCCAGCACACAGGCTTGCCGCCGGAGTCCGGCCCCGGGCCGCGCGCCACCAGGGCGGCGAAGCCGCGAGCGCGCACGCGCCGTGCCCGGCCGGCTCGACCCTGAGGCCTTTACGGATCACCGGAGCGGCGCTGTCAATCCCACGCCGAAGCCGGCAACAAAGCCGGTATTCCGTCGGTCTGGTGTCGACCGGTGCCATCATTAATGAGAAATGTGTCAGATTTTCGCTGGCGCAGAGCTTGCATAATTGCCGTGACCACCAACACAGAACCCGGCCGCAGTGGGCCGGTCGATAACGGAAAGGGGGGATTATGCCCAGCTTTATGAAACACATGAATTCGGCCCTGGTACTGGCTGCGGCTGCGGGCCTGGCCGCCTGCGGCGGCGGCAGCGGGGGCAGTGATACGGTTGCGGCGGCAGATCCGGTGACCATCAGCGCCGCGAACGCCGAGGAAGTTGCCGGCACCGCCTACGACGCAGGCGCATCGCTCGAGGGCGCCGGTCTCGGCGGCGCCGGTCTCGTGACGCCGGCCGCCGTCGGCGGCGCGGCCGCCGGCGGTGTCGACATGATCGAAGTGATTGTCGGGCAGCTGCAGGCAAGCGAGTCGTGGTTTGCCGGTAGCGGGACGGTTTCCGCCGCCGCCACGACGAGTCAGTCTCAGGCTTGCAGCGAAGGCAGTGTGAGCTTCACCTTCAACGACGCCGACGGCGACGGCGAGCTGTCCAGCGGCGACAGCATGAGTGCCACGTACTATCAGTGCGTCGAGGGCGACACGGTGCTGAACGGCGGCTTCAGCATCAGCAACATTGTGATCAGTGGAGATCCGTCGGTCCCCCCCTACAGCCTGCAGCTGACCATCCAGGCGAGCAATTTCACCGCCACCGCGAACGGCGAGACCAGCAGCCTGCACGGTGGGATGACGCTGAGCCTCACGACCGACGGCGTCTCCTCAAGCGTCTCCGTGAGCGGCAGCAGCATCATCGTGAGCGGTGCCGGCGGGAATGCTGCACTGAGCAGTTTCGTGTTGCAGTCTACCCATGATGAAAGCAGCGGGGCTTACACACTGAAGGTCGACGCCATCGTCAGCAGCTCCGAGATCGGAGGCTCTGTAACCATTGTTACCGACATTCGCTTCGAGGCTGTTGAGCCGGGCGACCCGTACCAGGGACGGGCGATCATCACAGGGGCGGATAACACGAGTGTGACCCTCGTCGCCATGAGCGACGGCGTGACCGTGCAGCTGCTTGTCGACGAAGACGGCGACGGTATTCCGGACGAGACGCTCCAAAGAACCTGGAACGATCTATGAACCGGAAGGCAGGAGAGCCGGGGGGGGCCGCAAGGCCCCCTTTTAGCGTGAGCCACTCGCGTCGAGCGCGCTATTCGGACGCCGGTGCGCATGAAACCCGGCAGGGCTCTATCGCGGTAGCAGCACTTGCTGGTCTCCCTCCTTCAGGCGCTAGCTAGGCGATGCGAAGGATCACGCCGCCGGCGCCGAGGCGATCAGGGCTGCAGCGTTTCCGCGTAACTCACCGCGGTGATGCAGTAACAGATGTTGCCGTTCGGCGTGTGCACGATCACCTCATCATCGAGGGCGCGGTTCATCATCGCGCGGGCCATCGGCGAATCCATGCTGATCCAACCGCGGGCCGGATCGAGCTCGTCGGGCCCGACGATCCGATAGCTGACCTCTGCCCCATCCTCGTCTTCGAGCGTCACCCGCGCACCGAAGAACACCCTCGTGAGGTCAGACGGCGGTGCGGTGACCACCTTGAGCAGCGGGAGGCGTTTCTGCAGGTAGCGCACGCGACGGTCGATTTCCCGCAACTCCTTCTTGCGGTAGATGTACTCCGCGTTTTCGGAGCGGTCGCCCTCGGCCGCGGCCGCGGCCAGGGCCCGGGTGACCCGGGCGCGCCGTCTCCAGAGCGTGTCGAGCTCCTCCTGCAGGGCGAGGTAACCCTGCCGGGTGATGTAGAGCGAAGATTTCGGCGGCGGAGGACGGTAACGTCCCATACGATCGGCTCCTGACAATCGGACCAGTGCGCAAAATCTAACACAGCAGGCCGAAGCGGCCGATCCGAGGACGGCGGCTTCGACCCCGCCTTTGACAACACCGGCGTTTCCCTGACGGCACCCGGTTGGCACCCGGCGAAGGACGGAGGTACGCTTGTCATCTGGAGCGCTCCCACTTTCAGCGAATGCGGTACCGCCATGCCCGGCAACCAGGATAAGGGTCCAGATCCCTACATTCAGCTGTGGGTGCGGATGCTGCTGCTCGTGGCTCTGCTCGGCGTGCTCTATCTGGTCTTCGTCCAGCCGCAGCCGGACACCGCACGCAGTTATCCGATCAGCTACAGCGAGTTCAAGTCGCTGGTAAGGCAGGGCCGCGTCGAGAAGGTGGTGCTGAGCGGGGACGAGGTGCGCGGGCAGCTGTTTGACGCCGTGCCGCTGGGGCCGGCTGAGCAGAAGGGCGAACGCTTCCACAGCCGCATTCCTGCCTTCGGCGACGACACGCTGCTGCCGTCACTCGAAGAGCACGCCGTGAGCGTCGAGGTCGAGGAAGCCGAGGAGCATGGCCTGGGCTCGATCCTGCTGGCGCTGCTGCCCTGGGTATTTTTCATTGCTCTGTGGTGGTGGCTGATGCATCGCGCCGCACGCAACCTCGGCGGCGGTCTGGGCCCCGGTCGCGGCCCGCTGCAGGACTTTCTGCGCCCGCCGAGCCGCAAGGCCGTCATTCCGGATACCACTTTCGACGATGTGGCCGGTCAGGAGAACGTCAAGCGCGAGGTCTCGGAGCTGATCGATTTTCTGCGCAATCCGCAGGCGTATCTGCAGCTCGGCGCCGAGGTCCCGCGGGGGGTGCTGCTCATGGGGCCGCCGGGCACCGGCAAGACCCTGATGGCGCGGGCACTGGCCGGCGAGGCAGGCGTGCCTTTTTACACGATTTCGGGGTCTGAATTCATTGAGGTCTTCGTCGGCGTCGGCGCCTCGCGGGTGCGGCATTTGTTCGAAGAGGCGAAAAAGAATGCACCGAGCATCATATTTATCGACGAGCTCGACAGCGTGGGCCGCACGCGCGGCACCGGGCTGGGGGGGGGCCACGATGAGCGCGAGCAGACCCTGAACCAGATTCTGGCCGAGATGGACGGCTTTGCCGGCCATGAGGCCGTGATCGTGCTGGCCGCCACCAACCGGCCAGACGTGCTTGATCCCGCTTTGTTGCGCCCCGGTCGCTTCGACCGCCACGTCACCCTCGATCTCCCCGATCGCGGGGACCGCGTGGCGATCCTCAGGGTGCATACCCGCAAGGTGCCGCTGGCCGAGGACGTGAATCTTGAGCAGATCGCCTCGGGCACGCCCGGGTTTTCCGGCGCCGACATCAAGAACCTGGTGAACGAGGCCGCGATGCTGGCGGCGCGCATGAAAAGCGCCAGGGTGGGCATGGCGCATTTCGACGAAGCCCGCGACAAGCTGCTGCTGGGTACGGTGCGAACCCTGGCGATTCAGCCTGAGGAGCGCCACCGCCTGGCGGTGCACGAAGCGGGGCACACTCTGGTCGCCTACTTGCTGCCGCACGCGGATCCCCTCTACAAGGTCACGATCATTCCGCGTGGCCATGCCTTGGGCGGCACCCATCAGCTCCCGGAAGAAGAGCGTCACACGCTGCCCGAGGAATACCTGCGCGACCGGCTCGCCGTGATGCTCGGCGGGCGTTGCGCGGAGAAGCAGCTGCTCGGCAGCACAAGCTCCGGTTCGGATGACGATATCCACCAGGCCACCGTGCTGGCGCGCGCCATGGTGGCGCGCTGGGGCATGTCCAGCGAGATCGGCCCCGTGGATCTGCGCGACAGCGAGGAACATCCATTCCTGGGCCGCGAGATTGCCCAGCCGCGGCGTTTCTCGGAGGCCTCTGCCCAGGCTGTGGACCGGGCCGTGCGTGACCTGCTGCACGAGGCCGAGGACCAGGCGCTGGCCGTCATACGCGCTCACCGCCGTGGACTGGATCGACTGATCGAGCTGCTGGAGAAGCACGAAACCCTGCGTCGCCAGGAGGTCGAGCAGTGCCTGGGCCCGGCGGTACGCAAGACGGGCGTCGAAATGGTGCCGCACTGAATGACGGACCGTCCGAACGCCCTGGTTGCAGACCGGCTGCGTGAAGCGGCGGACCTGCTCGAACAGCAGAACGCCAACCCCTTTCGGGTGCGTGCCTACCGCGGCGCTGCCGACACTATCGCCGGTCTGGACGAAGACATCGAGCAGCTGGTCGAGCGGCGTGGCGTCGAAGGCTTGGTCGCCCTTCCCAGCGTGGGCAAAGGCATTGCGGCGGCCATTGTGGAAATCCTGCAAACCGGCCGCTGGAGCCAGGTCGATCGGCTGCGCGGCGTGCTGGACGCCGCGCAGCTGTTCCAGGCTGTCCCCGGGATCGGGCCTGAGCTGGCGCAGCGGATTCACGAGCATCTCCAGGTCGACACCCTCGAAGCCCTGGAGGCGGCCGCCCACGACGGTCGCCTGGAGTCGGTGCCCGGCGTAGGTGCCCGTCGCGCGGCCGGTATCCGCGCTGCGCTCGCCAGCATGCTCTCGCGCCGGCGGGTCTATCAGGCGGCGGCCGCCGGTGGGCCTCCTGTCGAGAAACTGCTGGCCGTGGACGCCGAATACCGCGACAAGGCACAGAGTGGCCAGCTGCCTACCATTGCGCCCCGGCGCTTCAACCCGGAGCAGACCGCGTGGCTGCCGATCCTGCACAGCGTCCGGGATCACTGGCATTTCACGGCCCTCTATTCCAACACCGCCCGCGCCCACGAGCTGGATCGTACCCGCGACTGGGTGGTGATCTATTTCTACGACGATCACCACCGCGAAGGCCAGCACACCGTGGTGACCGAAACCCGCGGCGCACTGATCGGCCGGCGCGTGGTGCGTGGTCGCGAAGCAGAGTGCCGGGCCTACTATGAAGCTCACCGAAGCCAGGATCCGTGATCGAAATCGACGGCTCCATGGGCGAGGGCGGCGGCCAGGTGCTGCGCAGTGCCCTGACGCTTTCGCTGCTGACCGGGCGGGCGTTCAGTATCACGCGCGTGCGTGCCGCGCGCCCGCGACCCGGCCTGTTTCCGCAGCATCTGGCGGCGGTGCGGGCGGCGGCGCAGGTCGGCTCAGCGGACGTGTCCGGCGACCGGCTCGGCTCGCGGGAGCTGTGCTTTGCCCCGGGTGTCGTACGGGCGGGCCACTATCGCTTCGATATCGGGACCGCGGGGGCGACGGCGCTGGTGCTGCAGACCCTGTTGCTGCCGCTGGCCCTCGCCGACGGGGCCTCCGACCTGTCCGTTGCGGGCGGAACCCACGTTCCGTGGAGTCCCTGTTTCCATTACCTGGACTGGCACTGGCAGCCGCTGCTGGCGCGCGTGGGGATCCCGTTTCAGCTCAGTCTGTCGATGGCGGGTTTCTTTCCCGAGGGCGGCGGCGAGCTGCGTGCGCAGATCCCGGGCGGCGCACGGCCCCGCGCGCTGACGCTGTGCGAAAGGGGGCGCCTGCAACGGCTTCGGGGACTGTCTGCGGTCGCCAACCTGCCGCTCGAAATCGCACAACGCCAGCGCCGGCAGGCCTTGCGCCGGTTGGCGCCCCGCATCGCGCAGGCGCAGGTGGATATCGGCCTCGAGGTCCTGCCGGCGCAGTCGCGCGGGACACTGCTGCTGTTGCTGGCCGAGTTTGAATACAGCCGCGCCTGCTTCTTCGCCCTCGGTGCGCGGGGAAAGCGTGCCGAGCGGGTCGCCGACGAGGCGGTCGACGATCTGCTCGCCTTTCTCGGCGGTGACGCGGCGCTCGACCGCTGGGTGGCCGACCAGTTGCTGCTGCCCCTGGGCCTGGCCGGCGAGGCATCGACCTTTTCCACCGAAGCGGCATCGGCTCATCTGTTGACCAATGCCGCTGTGGTGGAGGTTTTCCTGCCGGTGCGGATCAGGGTCGAGACTCAGCCCCGCGGGCCGGTGCTGGTCCGGGTCGACCCGGCCGGGCCGTGAGTCTGCGAGCTGCGGGTGGCCAGAGCCGGCTTCCGGCCCGTTGCATGAGGGGCCGGCTCAGGCGGCCGGCTTGCCGGCGACCAGGTGTTTTTCGGCCCAGTAGGTCTTGTCGGGTTCTTTCGCAGACAGCTCCTCGGCCTTCTGCCTCGCCTCGCCGTAGGTCATTTCGCCCTCCAGCACCCCGGCTTCGAATTTGCGCTTGTGCCGCCAGGCAACCACATAGCCGGGATCGCTGTCCTTCTTCGGATCCATGCCACTGTACATCATGTCTTCCTCGCTGCAATCAAACAAAGGAATTGAGTCAAAACCTCGCCCGGACGTGCCGGGCGCCGATTTTCAAATATAGGTGCCCGGCCGCCGCAGACAAGCGTCAGTTTCTGGGGAAATTGCCGCGGTCCTCAAAAACCGATGCCGACGCCGGTGCCCCAGCGGGTACCACCGGTCCCCACGCCGACGCCGAAATGAACCCCTGAGCCGTAGCCGCTGTCCTCCGGCCACAGGTAGAGCTGAGCGGCGTCGACGACCGGGTGATCGTAGCTGGCTTCGCCGATCCGGCCCACGCGGGTGCCGCTCACCGTCCCGACCACGCTGATCAAGCGACCCTGGGCGTAGGTCGCCGGCTCCAGATAGCCGCTCCTTTCGAGGATGAAACGTCCCAGGGGCTCGTTATCTCTCCGCGGCTTCCCGTTACCCCCGAGCGGATAGGCCAGCACCTCGATCTGGGTTCGCTCGGGCTGGTTGGAAACGCCCAGAATGGTGCCGCCCCACTGCACGCGCTTCCCCACAGCCGTCTGCGGACTGTTGGCGACACGTCGCGGCGTCACCGAAGGGTCGACACCGGCGGTGTCGAAGGCCGGACCGCTCGCGCAGGCGCTCAGCAGCAGCGCAAAGAGCAGCATCATCCGGTGTGGTTTCAGGTTGAGGCTGTACATACCCGAAGTGTATTCCGGAATACAAAAAATCACAGTGACAAAGCCGCATGTCTCTCGGCCGTCGAGCCTGCAGGAATGCATTCACGACGTTACGCTGAGAGGTATGCGGCGTTGTCGATCCGCGCTTTGGTGTCTACCCGGATCACGGCGAAAGCGTCCGACTCACAACATGGCTGCACGAGTGGGTTCTGGTATGCTGCCGGGCGTGCAGACGCGACGGCGCCGGGTCGCGCCTCAGTGCGGACATCGAGAGCTCATGTTCGAAGTACTCATGCAAATGGGCGGGCTGATTCTGTGCGGCGTCGGCTGGCGCCTGTTCAGGCCGGCCGGGCTGGCACCGGGAGAGACACGCAGAGTGCTGACTTCTCTGGTCTACTATCTGCTGCTGCCGGCCCTGGTGCTCTCGGTGCTGTGGAAGGCGGAGCTGGGCTCCACCAGCCTGCTGATCGCCCTGTCGGCGGCCACCGGGGTTTTGTCGGGTCTGCTGCTGAGCGCCTGGTCATGTCGCTTCTGTGGTGTCCGGCCCGCCGCCGCCGGGGCGGTGATACTCGCGGCCGGTTTTCCCAATGCCACTTATCTGGGCCTGCCGGTGCTGGAGGCGGCATTCGGACCCTGGGCACGCAGCGTGGCCATTCAGTACGATCTGTTCGCCTGCACGCCGCTGCTGTTCACGCTCGGCGTCATGACCGCCGCGCGCTACGGCGCGGCGCAGGCGGGGCTGCGCAGCACCGCCACCGATCTGCTGCGCATCCCGGCGCTGTGGGCGGCGGCCGCCGCGGCGACGCTCAACCTGGCCGAGGTGCCCGTTCCCGTCATCGCAGACGGGCTTCTGGGCTTGCTGGAACGGGGTGTGGTCCCGCTGATGCTGTTTTCGCTGGGTCTGAGCCTGGAATGGAACGGGGCCCAGTGGCGGAATCTGGCCGGCGTGATTCCCGTGGCGCTGTTGCGGCTGCTGCTGGTGCCGGCGCTCATCATGGTCTTTACCGGCCTGATCGGACTGTCCGGCCCCTGGCGGGCGGCGGTGGTGATGGAGACGGCGATGCCCAGCATGGTCCTCGGGATCGTCTTCTGCGACCGTTTCAACCTCGACGTGGGGCTCTATGCCACGGCGGTGACCACGACCACGGTGTTGAGCCTGTTGACCCTTCCGCTCTGGTACCGCGGCCTGATGGGTTAGCGAAGCTCAGGGGAAGTCGACCGACGCTCGCCGGCCTGAGTAAATTCGAATGGCCGGGCTGCCTCAGCGCTCGAGCGGACGCAGCCGGTACAGCGCATGGGCGCCGCCGTCGCTGGTGAAGTAGAGGGCGCCATCGGGGCCCGGTGCGACGCCGACGGGGCGGGCCCAGCGCTCACCGGTGTCGAGCTGGAATCCGCTGACCAGATCTTCGACCGCGCCGGCTCTGCCTTCCTTGAACCGGACTCTCACCAGCTTTGGCGGTCGCCGCGTCGCGGGGTCTCCGAACGCACCGCCCGAGGGCCGGGTTCCCCAGGAGCCGTGAAGGGCCACGATGGCGTCGTTTTCGAAGCGCTCATCGAGCGCCCCTTCGGGCACGAAGGCGACGCCCATCGGCGCGCTGCGCGCCGGAAAAGTGGCCACCGGCGTGACCACGTCGGCCGCCGGACGCGGCGGCGGCCGATCGATGCAGCGGTCGCGTCGCAGCCGCTCGCCGTCGAACTGGAACCAGGGCATGCCGTGGAAGGAGCCCGGCGTCACCCGGCTGAAATATTCCGGCGGCCGCTCGTAGCCCAGATGATCGGGGCCGTTGTTGCTCGCGTACAGTACCCCGGTCTCCGGATGCCAGTCGAAGCCGACCGGGTTGCGCAGGCCGGAGGCGAAGGGCTCGAGGCGGGGCGGGTCGACGCTTTCATCAAGCACCAGGATGCCACCGCGCCGGTCGCTGAAGGGGGTGTCGGCGCCGAGGTACTGATCGCTGCAATTGCCGCTGATTCCGAGGCTGACGTAAAGCCGCCCGTCGGGCCCTCTGTGCACCGTGCGGCTGGTGTGTCCGCCGCCGCCCGGCAGCGGTGCGACCAGGCTCAGCCGGTCCGCCTCCAACCGCCGCTGGCCCGAACGGTACGCAGCCCGGTACAACCCTGTGGTGCGGGCGATGAAGATCTCACCTTCGCGCAGCGCGACGCTGTGGGGGTAATCCGGCAGGCTCACCAGCACCTCGGGTCGCCGGTACGGCGGGGCCAGCCGGTAGACCTTGCCGGACTTGGAGCCGAGCAGCAGGTCGCCGTTGTCCGCGAAGGTGAGCAGGCGTGGCCCCTCCAACCGGGTGGTCAGCAGCTCGAGCCGATAGCCGCGCGGCAGCCTCACCTGATGTGATCGACCGGCCACGCTGATCTCCTGGACCGCATAATCGATGGCGACGGCGGCGCCCGGTGAGCCGAGCGCCTGCAGAGACAGGAGCACGGCGGCCGTGCCCGCTCGGGTGTTCCACCGGCGTGTTGAAGACAATCTCATCCCGGGTGCCCCTCCTGATCTCGGTTGTGGATGTGCCGATGAGTTATTCAGCCCGAACATAGTCCCGCCGCTGCCCGCTGGCAACTTTCCGCCCCGCCTGGTGCGGCCGCGGGACTCACTGACCGGATCTGGGTTACTATCGGGACCTGCACCGGACGAAGGAGCGATGCACCATGGCCCCAATGCGTCGGGGTCTCAGCAGAGACGAAATCGAAGCTCGCGACCGCATCATGCGCATGAGCGAAGCGGTGGAGCGGGCCATCGGGCAGGCCATGCGTTGTTTCCGCGAGCATGACCTCGAGGGCGCCAGAGAGGTTGTCGCCGGCGATACGGTCATCAACGAGCTGCAACGCAGCATCGAGCAGGGGTGTTTCGCTGCCATTGCGCTGCAGCAGCCCGTCGCCAGCGATCTGCGGGATCTGGTGTCCGACATGCATATTGCCGCGGAGCTGGAGCGCATCGCCGATCACGCGGCGGACATCGCGAAGATCGTGTTGCAGATGCAAACGCCGCCACTCCCGGTCTTTGTTGAAGCCCTCGAGCGTCTCGGTCACGAGTGCGGCACCATGCTGGGCCAGGTCATGGTGGCCTGCCGCGATCGCGACGCAGCCGCGGCGCGTGCCGTTGCGGCCGAAGATGAAGGCGTGGACAGATTCGAGAAGCAGATCACCGCCGATCTGCTCGGTCACCTGGGGGAGCATGCCGATCAGATCAGGTCCTGTACCTACGCGCTCTGGGTGGCACACAACATTGAGCGCATCGGCGACCGCGTGACCAACATCGCCGAACGGGTCGTGTTCATGGCCACCGGTGAATACGTGGACCTGAATCGCTGACAGCCTGTCCACGTAACCAGCGCGCACCGGACGCGCGGGAAAGCGGGACCAGTTTTTCGATCGCTGGAGAAAGATTGCGGGGATCCCTTGACGAGAAGAATCGGAAAAATGGACCGCATTGCCACCACCGCAGTAGCCACAAATTCACCCGGATGGGCACCCGGTGCGTCAGGCGCCCACCGGCCGGTGTAAAGGAAGGGGTGATCAGCACGCTGCTTGTCATACTGATCGCGCTCGGCCTGCTCAATGGCTGGATGTATCTGCAGCAGCCGACCATGATCTTCTTTCCCTACCGGGAGCTCAGCGCAACGCCTTCGGACTGGGGGCTGGACTATGAAGAGGTCCAGATCAACACGGCGGATCAGGTGCGTCTGCACGGCTGGTACATTCCGCACCCGAGAGCCCGAGGGGTGGTGCTGTTCTTTCACGGCAACGCCGGCAACATTTCGCACCGCGGGGAATCCATCGCCATTTTCCACCGCCTGGGGCTCAGCGTGTTCATCTTCGACTACCGGGGCTACGGGCGCAGCGAGGGTCGGCCCGACGAGCCGGGCATGTACCGGGATGCGACGGCGGCCTGGCGTTACCTGACCGAGGTGCGCGGCCACGCGGCCGCAGAGATCGTTCTGTTCGGCCGCTCGCTGGGCGGTGCGGTCGCCGCGCAGCTGGCTTCGCGCGTCTCGCCGGGGGGGCTGATGCTGGAGTCGACCCTGAGCTCGGCGCGTGATTTCGCTCGCTCCGTGTTTCCGCTGCTGTCCAGAGTGGTGGTGCTGCGCTATGACTTCGACACGGCGCAGAGCCTGCAGCGGGTGCATTGTCCGGTGCTGGTCCTGCACAGTCCCAGCGACGAGATCATGCCCTATGCGCTGGGTGAAAAGGTCTACGAAGCCGCCGGCGAGCCAAGGCGGCTGGTTCAGCTCGAGGGTGATCACAACAGCGGTTTTCTTCGCAGCCAGCCCCGGTACGAGCGCGCGCTGGCTGCGTTCATCGACGCCTATGTCGCCCAGGGGCGCGACCACTACTAACGCTTACCCGAGCGCCGCAAGCGCGAAGGCAAGGATCCGCGGTCGACCTGACGGCTTGCACCGGGTGACTCCCCGCTCATCGCTCATGCGCAACCACGCCATGGGCTGACGGGCGTGGGCGACCCGGCTTCAGGGCGTTTCGGCCGGGGGCTGCGGCATTCCCTGCAGGGTGGCCTCGAAGTCGTCCGGATCGTAGCCCTGCTCGCGCAGCCGGCGATCAATGGCGGCGCGGGTCGACGCGCTCAGCTGCGGCGTACGGCTCAGGATCCAGCCATAGTCCCGCGCTGGCGTGCCGACCACCGCATAGCTGTAGTCCGGGGCCAGGTCCAGTATCCAGTAGTCTCCCCAGAACAGCTGCCATCCGAACAGGGATACGAAACTGACTTCCAGCCTCGCGTTCGAGGTCGGGTCGACGACGCGGGCGACGCCCCGCGCCTCATCCCAGTCACCGTCCTCCGTCAGGCAGCGGTTCAGCACCCGCATCCGTCGGTCCTCGCCCAGGCGGTAGTCGGCTGTGGTATTGGCGACGCAGTGATCCTGAAAGCGGTTGGGAATCTTGGCTGTCTCGTACCACAGTCCCTGATAGCGCTCCAGATCGACCCGGTCCACGGTCGTCGGCGCAGGGGGCCGAGGGGTGTCGGAGGGACAGGCCGTGAGGAGCACGGGCAGCAGCAGAACGGTGAAATGTCTCATCGAAGTCGGGCCTCGGAACACAGTCTAGGCAGGTCCGTCATACCATCCACGGCCTGCGATGGCCAGCCGGTGCGCGTCGCCCACGACGGCTTGCGGCCAGCGTGTCAACTGGCGCCGTTCGCTCGACTGCGGCTATTTCATACGGGAGCTGTTAGAATTAAACATCAAGACTGCGCGTCGCTTGCGGTGCCTTGTCCCGGGGAATGGCCGTTGCGGCGACAGGCGGGCAGTCGTTACTGGGTCTTCAGAATAGGCAGAAATCAGTCGGCTGTGACAGCGGGGCTTGGAGTCAGCGACATGGTGAACAGAGACGCGCGGGTGTGGGAGCACCACGGGGCGGATCCGAACGGGGTACGTCGGCGACCGCGACCATGGGGCATGCTGTGGTGGTTGTTAGTGGCGGGGCTGCTGTGCGCCGTGTCGATCCCTTTGGCGCTGCAGGCAGCGCAGTGGAGCGGAAAACTGAAAGGGGGCGGGAAGGTCACAGTCGACCCCCGCACCAACCGCATCATGGTGGAAAAGAACGGTGTTCAGACCCAGTTGTGGGACGGCGTGCACCGGCTCCAGGACGGCTCCAGTATCACGGTTCACTCGGGCCAGGTGGTTCCGAACCAGGAGATCCTCCGCGCCCGCGAGGGGCGCGGCGTACCCGAAGAGGGGGAGGGCACGGCCGCGGAGATGTGGATCGGTGCTCCGATCGTGGGCTATTCGCCCTGCGAGAAGCTGGTACGGCGGGTCTGCGGTGAGGCGGCGGAGTGCGCCGACAGTCCGGGGTGTCCGCCCGCCCGCCAGCTGCTGCAGATGGAGGAGCAGGAACGCGCCGCGGATCCGACGCCGAACCGCATGACTTACGCCAGCGGCCAATGCCAGGAAGCCGACCGTGACCGGGAATTCTTCGCCACCTGCGGCGCACCACCGGGACAGCTCGGTCAGGCCAGCAAAGAGCAGCCCTATGCGCCGCCGCCGCCCTGCCAGCTCCTGGTTGACAAGGTGTGCGGCGGGAACAATGCCTGTGCCGGAGAGACGGCCTGCGACGCCGCCCGGCAGTTGCTGGACATGGCGGCCGAGGAGCGCGGGTCGGGCAAGCCGGCCGCCGGTGGCGCGCCGACACCCACCGACCACCAGTGCACCGAGGCGCTCAACGACGACGGCTTTTTCAAGCCCTGCACGCGTTGAAGCTGCGGGCGACGGCTGCCGAATCGGACTGTGAGTGAGCGCGGGGCCGCCGTCCCGGGTGCCACCTGTGGCTCCACGAGCTGAAGCATGACGAGCGTCAAATCAAAAACCCACAACATGGCCCTTTTCTGCGATTTCGAAAACATCGCGCTCGGGGTGCGCGACGCACGCTATGCGGCCTTCGACATCCAGAAGGTCCTCGAGCGCCTGCTGCTCAGGGGGAGCATTGTGGTCAAGAAGGCCTATTGCGACTGGGACCGCTACAAGGACTTCAAGGCCACCATGCACGAGGCGGCCTTCGAGCTCATCGAGATTCCCCATGTGCGTCTGTCGGGAAAGAATTCCGCCGACATCCGGATGGTCGTGGATGCGCTCGACCTGTGTTACACGAAGTCGCACGTCGACACCTTTGTGATCATCAGCGGTGATTCCGATTTTTCGCCGCTGGTCAGCAAGCTGCGGGAAAACAACAAAGTGGTGGTGGGGGTGGGGGTAAAGAACTCGACCGCGGATCTGCTGATTTCCAATTGCGATGAATTCATCTTTTACGACGACCTGGTGCGGGAAGCCGACAAGCCGCGCCGCGCCCGGCGCAAGACTTCGGCGAAAAAAGGCGCCAGGAAAGAGGCGCCCGCCAAGACCGAGGACGAGCGCAAACAGGAAGCCTTGGACCTGGTGATGGCCACCGTGGAAGACCTGTTCGAAGAGCGCGGGGAAGAGGAAAAGGTTTGGGGTTCCATGGTCAAGCAGGCCCTGAAACGACGCAAGCCGGGCTTCAACGAGAGCTATCATGGCTTCCGCTCCTTCAGCCAGCTGCTCGAAGACGCTCAGGCGCGCAACCTGCTGGAGCTGGAGCACGACGAGAAGTCGGGAGGCTACATTATCCGGAGTTTCGCCCAGGAGGATTGAGCGGAGCTTCCATTTGCCAGTGAATGTGGAGGCCTGCCGACAGGCCGTAGAGTTACCTACCGCGGGGCACGACGGCTGCGTCCCGGGGGGCCGTGCCGATTCTACCGCGCTCGTGCTTATCTCGGTCACAGGGATCGCGTGCTCAGCCGGCACAGTGCCCGATGCAGCCCGCGCGTGACCTCGGCCAGCCGCCGGTAGTCGAGCTTCTCCGGGGTGTCCTCGGCGCTGTGATAGAAGGGATAACGGTAGAAGGCCGTGTCGGTGACCATCACGGCCCGGTAGCCCTCGCGCCAGAACGAGAGGTGGTCGCTCCAGGCCACACCGGGTACGAAGGCAAAGGTGGCGACGTGCTCGAGGGGGAAATCGCTGACGGCGCGAAAAGCCCTGGCCAGGCGGCGCATGGCACCGCGCGACCGGAAGTTGGACACCAGTGCGATGAAGTTGCCGCGGTCCGGGTAGAAGAGGCGGAACAGGGGCGGATAGCCCTGGCTCTGTGGCTCGTCGCGATAGTAGCCCATGGTCTCCAGCGAAAGCATCAGGCGGATGTCGTCGCCCCGGGCACGCGCGGCCCGAGCATAGACCTGGCTGCCCTGGTTGCGGGTGTAGAAGAACGGCATCTCCTCGTTGACGAAGGCAACCAGACGCAGGGTGCGCTCCGGCTGACTGGCGCGCAGTGCGCGGGCCAGCTCCAGCAGGACCGCGACGCCGCTGCCGTTGTCGTTGGCGCCCGGCGAGTGCCGCACGGTGTCATAGTGCGCACCGACCAGAACCAGGGCTTCGGGATTCAGGCTACCCCGGCGGCTGACCTCGAGGTTGGCGCAGCGGATGCTGTCGACAAGGTACGCCTGGGTGCGCACGGCATAGCCCAACTGCTGAAACACCCCGCGGATGTATTCCTCGCTGGCCTGCAGCTTGTGCGGGTGGTGCACGTTGCGCTCGCCGATATCCCGGGCCAGGCGCAAGACGTGTTCCCTGAGATTGTCTGCCAGAGAATCGCTGCTCATCCGCCCCCCGATGCTTGAGCCGGCCGTTTGCCCCACGCTCGCCTTCGCACCGGATCGCCGGGGCACTCTTGGTCGACGGGCTCAGCGTGGCTTGTGGATGAATCTCGCTCAACCGCGAGCTCGCAGCCGGAAGCGATCAGCCGCAGCTCCCCTGCCCAGGCCTATCCTCGAGCGCGTTCCTCGCGAGGGCGGTTTCTAGCGTGTGTCTTGTCCGGAATCGTCGGCCTCCGAGCCACCCCATTCGCCTTCGGACGTTTCATCCCCGGTATCGCCGCCATCGTAATCGGTTGCCCGGAACTCCTGCAGCGGTGCCTTCCAGTCTTCGCCGGTGGTATCCGTGACCTCGGTGCCAAGGTCATCGATCTCGCCGAAGTCGATCGGACCCGCCCAGTTCTCCGGTTCCTCGATGGGCTCCAGGTCGAGCTGATACCAGATGTCCGAGTCGATTTCTTCCAGGTCGCCGTCGAAGTGCTGAATCTCGACCAGCCCGTCGTCCTCGTTGACTGCGACAACACAGAATTCCTGGCCCTTGTCCAGATGCTGGTACCAGCGCCCCACGATGGGATCGGCTTCGGTGGGCATGTGCGGACCCTCGACGGCGGTGCCGCGCCTGGCGGCGTTCGCGGCACCTCTAAAGGAGTATCTAGCACAGATGGGCCCCGCCGCCACCTCCTGGAGGTCTTCGAGCAGGCAGTGGCGGTTTCGATGCGCAGCTCAGGTTGCCGACGGCACCTTCGGCAGCGGGGGCGCGCGTCGGGCGATCAGGCATTACCCCGAGCCGCACACAGCGCGGCGCCGCGCGTGACAGAGCGGTGCGGCGGCCAGGCGCCAGTGCGCGGGTGAGCTCAAGCAGGCATGCAGCCGGGGCTCATGCGCTGCTGTTGCCGCCGCGGGTGCAGGCGTGGAGCTGTGCGCCCCAGGCGCTGAGCAGCGCGGCGCGTGCCGGGCCGTCTTTCCGGCTGGCGCTGAGCTCCTCGGCAGCGACGTCGAGCACCAGCGACTGCCACTGCCCGTCGACGCCGCAGTCGACACGGATTCTCCACTCGGTGGTGCCGGGCTCGACTTCGAAAAGATACGCCTCCAGCTGCAACTGCTCCAACAGCCCCCGAACGGTTTCACGTGCGTTGGCCAGCTCCAGTGTCGATACCGTCATTTGAAGATCTCCTGCGGGACGCCGCTGCGGCTGGCGCCGGCGCGCGGGTGCTCTCCCTAACGTGTAGCACAGGCCAAGGCGTGCGCCACTTCCGGCGCTGGCGCAGGGTCACCGCCGCCGTGCGCCGTGGCGGCCGCAGGTGTCACCAGGGCTGCCCTGTCCTCGGTGCCGGTGACTTGTCATAATGCGCGCCATGACCTGCGATGTGGAACGGCTCGTCAACGCCCTGATCGGTGCCCACATGCTCGCCCAGCGCAAACACGACCAGGACATGGCGGCGCGGCGACGACCCGGTACGGTGGTCACCGTCTCACACGGCCACGGCAGCAAGGGAAGCGCCGTGGCCCGCCGTCTGGCCGACAGACTCGGTCTGTGCTGCTATGATCGCGACCTGCTCGAGAAGGTGGCGCGCCGCGCGCAGGTGGATGTCGAGCTCGTGAAGTCCCTCGATGAGCACGCCCGTCTCAGGCGAGGGGAGTGGTGGCACAGCGTACTCAGAGGAGAGGCCCTGTCACGGGACGATTACCGCCGCCACCTGGTGAAGGTGGTGCTGGGGATTGCCGCCACCGGAGGCGTCGTGGTGGGGCGGGGTGCCAACCTGATTCTGGGGCCGGGCGAGGCTTTTCGCCTCCGCGTGGTCGGCACACTGGAGCGCTGTGCGGCGCGCGTGGCCGAGCGGGAAGGTCTGGACACCGAGGCCGCACGTCGACGGGTGGAACGGGTGAATGGCGAACGCGCCAGCTACATTCATCGGCTCTATGCAGCGGACATCCACGACAGCACGAGCTACGACCTGGTGATGAATTCCGATGGTCTGGCGGTCGAGGGCATGGTGGACGTGGTCATGACGGGCATGCGCGCGACCGGCAAGCTGCCGCCGCTTCGGCAGGACGAAAGGAGCAGCAGCAAATGACGGTCGAGCCGATCGATCCGGACCAACGCCGACAGGTGTGCAACGCCACCGCAGAGGCGGTGGAAAGGGCCTCTCACCTGTACGAGCGGTGCTTCGCACCCATCCGGGTCTGTTTCGACCTGTGCGGAACCGCCGCCGGCATGTACCGCGTGCGCCGCGGCGATCGCTCTATCCGCTACAATCCCTGGATCTTCGCCCGCTATTTCAAGGACAGCCTGGCTGTGACCGTGCCTCACGAGGTGGCACATTACATCACCGACTGCCTCCATGGCCTGTCCCGGGTGCGCCCGCACGGCCCGGAATGGCGGGCGGTGATGCAGGCGCTCGGCGCCGATGCGCGCGTCAGCGCCCGCTATGATCTCAGTGGTCTGCCGCTGCGCAGACAGCGGCGCTACGATTATCGCTGCGACTGCCGCAGGCACCAGCTGAGCGCCGTGCGTCACAACCGGGTGCAGCGGGGCGAGACAGCGTACCTGTGCCGGCAGTGCAGGACGGCGATCGTGTATGCGGGCTGAACCCGTGGTTTCCGACCGATGAGCTGGCAGGTGTATATGATTCTCTGCAGCGACGATTCGCTGTACACGGGCATCAGCACCGATGCCTTGCGGCGGCTGGAGCAGCATGCGCGGCGACTCGGTGCCCGGTACTTCCGCAGTCGGCGGCCACGCGGACTCGTGTACCTCGAAACGGGGCACAGCCGCAGCTCGGCCAGCCGCCGCGAGGCCGCGATCAAGCGCTTGAAACGCATCGACAAGAAAAAGCTGGTCGATTCCCGGCGCAACGAGCTGGGTGGTCGACAGGCTGAAACGCTGCTGGAAGGGCGCCGGGCATGGTGAGTCGCCGACCCGGCACGCTGATCGGATCCGAACGCCGCAACCGCGGCGGCTGACCACCGGTTGCCATGCAGGAGCAGGCAGTTCTGACCATCGCGGGCATCGGGGTGATCACCATCGCCTGCCAGTGGTTCGCGTGGTGGGTCAAGCTGCCGGCCATTCTGTTTCTGCTGCTGGCCGGGCTTGTTGCCGGCCCCGCGACGGGCTGGGTGCGCCCGGATGATCTGTTCGGCGACCTGTTGTTCCCGTTCGTGTCCCTGTCGGTCGCCGTGGTGCTGTTCGAGGGCAGCCTGACGCTCAAATTCGCCGAAATCCGAGGGCTGGAGCGGGTGGTTCGGCGTATGGTGACCTCGGGGCTGCTGATCACCTGGGCGGTGGTGGCCTTCGCGACCTACCGTCTGCTCAATTTTCCGGCGGAGCTCGCGGTGCTCTTCGGTGCCTTTACGGTGGTCACCGGGCCGACGGTGATCGTGCCCATGCTGCGCACCGTGCGGCCCAATGTTCATGTTTCCAACATCCTGCGTTGGGAGGGTATTGTCATCGACCCCATCGGCGCCCTGCTGGCGGTGCTGGTGTTCGAATTCATCATCTCCGGGCAGGGCGGGGAGGCGCTGGGCCACACCCTGCTCAGCTTCGCGCGGATTATTGCGGTTGGGCTGGTGTTCGGTATCGCCAGCGGCCAGTTGCTGGGGCTCGCGCTGCGACATCACTGGCTGCCCGAGTACCTGCACAATGTGGCTGCGCTGACGCTGGTATTTGCGATATTCGCCTTATCCAATGTGGTGGAGGCGGAAGCGGGTCTGCTTTCGGTCACCGTGATGGGAATGTGGCTCGCCAATA
>JASFKW010000063.1:0-20388 GCA_050118435.1 Gammaproteobacteria bacterium
ACCAGCCCGCCCATGGCCAGCACCCGGCTGCGGATGTCCTCCAGCTCTTCGTTGTAGCGCTTGGAGATGTGGTGACCCATGTCCAAGGTTTCCATCTCTACCCCCTGTTAGCCATAGCGACCGGTGATGTAGTCCTCGGTCATCTTCTCGCCCGGATTGGTGAAAATCGTATCGGTGGAATCGTGCTCGATCAGTTTGCCCATGTACATGAATGCCGTATGGTCGGAAACGCGCGCCGCCTGCTGCATGTTGTGGGTCACGATGATGATTGTGTATTTGGCCTTCAATTCGTCGATCAGCTCCTCGATCTTGAGGGTCGATATCGGATCCAGTGCCGACGCCGGCTCGTCCAGGAGCAGGACCTCCGGCTCGACCGCAATGGCCCGGGCGATCACCAGGCGCTGCTGCTGTCCGCCCGACAGGTCGAGCGCGTTGTCGTGCAGCCGGTCTTTGACCTCATCCCAGAGCGCCGCGCCGTGCAGGGCCCTTTCGACCACCTCGTCCAGGGTACGGCGGCTCTTGACGCCCTGCAGACGCAGGCCGTAGGCGACGTTTTCGTAGACGCTCTTGGGGAAGGGGTTGGGCTTCTGAAACACCATGCCGACCCGCTGGCGCAGCTGGGCGACCTGCACCGACGGCGCGTAGATGTCTTCGCCGTCCAACCGGATGGAACCTTCAATGCGCACGCCGTCGATCAGATCGTTCATGCGGTTGAAACAGCGCAGCAGGGTCGACTTTCCGCAGCCGCTGGGTCCGATGAACGCGGTCACGCGCTGCCTGATTATCGGCAGGTCGACCGCTTCCAGCGCCCGCGTTCCCCCATAATAGAGGCTGAGGCTCTTGACCTCGAGGCAGATGTCGTTCCTGCGCACGCCGTCGGCAGCGCCGTGCACCGCGCCGGCTTCCCTCTGCATGCGTTGCGCCTGATTCATTTCCATAGCGGACCTATTATCGCCCTATTGCTCCAGTGCGCGATAGCGCTCGCGCAGGCGGCTGCGTATCGAAATTGCCGCCAGATTCAGTATCACGATGACCGCCACCAGCAGCAGGGCGGTCGCATAGACCAGGGGACGGGCGGCCTCCACATTGGGGCTCTGGAATCCAACATCGTAGATGTGGAAGCCAAGGTGCATGAATTTGCGATCCAGATGCAGAAATGGCGGATTGCCGTCGACCGGCAGCGCCGGGGCCAGCTTGACGACCCCGACCAGCATCAGTGGCGCCACTTCCCCGGCGGCCCGGGCCACCGCCAGAATGAGACCGGTCATCATCGCCGGGCTGGCCATGGGCAGCACCGTGCGCCAGAGCGTCTCGGCCCGGGTGGCACCGAGCGCCAGGCTGCCCTCGCGGATGGAGCGTGGAACGCGCGCCAGCCCCTCTTCGGTGGCGACGATGACCACCGGCACCGTCAGCAGCGCCAGGGTCAATGACGCCCACATCAGGCCGGGTGTGCCGAAGGTGGGCGCGGGCAGCGCTTCCGGGAAAAACAGCTGGTCGATGTTGCCGCCAAGGAAGTAGACGAAAAAGCCCAGGCCGAACACACCGTAGACGATCGACGGCACGCCGGCGAGATTATTCACCGCGATGCGGATCAGGCGGGTCAGCGGTCCCTGGCGGGCATATTCGCGCAGGTAGACCGCCGCAACCACGCCGAACGGCGTCACCAGCACCGACATCAGCATGACCATCATCACCGTGCCGAAGATCGCCGGGAAAATACCGCCTTCGGTGTTGGCTTCGCGCGGGTCCTCGCTGACGAATTCCCAGAGCTTACCCGCGTAGAAAGCGACCTTGGCGGGCAGGCTCATGGCGTTGGGCCGGTAGGCGCGCACGATATTGGCGACCGGGACGTCGACCTCCCGGCCCCCCGTGATCGCCATCCTGAGCGTATCGCGGTCCATGTCGCGGTAGAGGGCGTCGAGCCGCTGCCGCAGGGTGTGAAACCGCTCCTGTAGCACCGCGCGCTCGCGCTCGATCGCGGCGAGCGCTTCCGGGCTGTCCCGCCCCTGCAGCTCCAGCCTGCGCCGCTCCAGCCGCAGGCGCTCGAGGCGGTAGTTGATGCTGCCGATGGCGTCTTTCTCGAGCTCGCGAATCCGGCCGCGCAGCTCGGTCACCCGCTCGATCCGCGGCCGCAGCTCCCGCCAGGCGGCCTCGCCCTCGGCGACGCTGCGCCCCTCCTGCGACAGCGACTCGATGAAACCGTACAGGTTGCCCCACTCCTGACGCTCCAGCACCACTAGCGCCTCGGGTCGGGTGCGCGCCAGGATCGCGGGTCCGAGAATCCAGCGAAAATCCAATCCCGAGACGTCGCGGTTACCGGTCTTAAACAGAAGACGCGTGACCCGCTCAGCGCCGGCGTCCTCGATCCCCCCACCCGCTTCGCGAACGCGCTCGGCGGCGATCTCCTCCGAAGCGCGGATCTCGCCGACAAGGCGCTGCACGGAGCCGTCGGCGGTCCGATAGCGGATGTCCCACACGGAGGCCGGCCAGAAATGGCCCAGCCCGTTGACGGCGATCAGCAGCAGCAGCCCGAGCACCATGATCAGGCTGGCGGCCACCGCCGCCGCATTGATCCAGATCCAGGGCGCCCCACTGCGGGCCCAGCGTTTGAAATCAGCGGTCATGACCCTTTCTCACAGACTGCTGTACTTGCCGCGCAGACGTTGACGAATGATTTCCGCGCCGGTGTTGAACACGAAGGTGAACACGAACAACACCAGGGCGGCAAGGAACAGCACGCGGTAGTGCGTGCTGCCGACCTCGGACTCCGGCATCTCGACGGCGATGTTGGCCGACAGCGTGCGCATGCCCTGGAAGATATTGAGATCCATGACCGGCGTGTTGCCGGTCGCCATGAGAACGATCATGGTTTCGCCGACGGCACGCCCTGTACCCATCATGACGCCCGAGAAGATCCCCGGGCTAGCGGTGAGCAGCACCACCCGCACCAGGGTCTGCCAGGGCGTCGCACCCAGTGCCAGCGATCCGTTGCTGAGGTGCTTCGGCACGCTGAAAATCGCGTCCTCGGCGATGGAAAAAATGGTCGGAATCACGGCGAACCCCATCGCGACACCCACCACCAGGGAGTTCCTCTGGTCGAAGCCGATGCCGAGATCGTTTTCCAGCCAGCCGATCATATTGCCCCCGAACAGCGCGTGCTCCAGCAGCGGACCCAGCTTCAATGCGAGGATCCCGGCGGCAACAATCACCGGCACCAGCAGGGCCGCTTCCCAGCCCTCCGGCACGCGGTGACGCAGCGCGGACGGCAGCCGGCTCCAGAGCCAGGCGGCCAGCAGCACCGTGAAGGGCGTGAGCAGCAGCAGAGCCAGAAGGCCCGGCAGGTTCGCCTCGACGAGGGGCGCCAGCCACAAGCCGGCGAGGAATCCCAGGATCACGGTTGGCAGGGCCTCCATGATCTCCACGGTCGGCTTGACCACCCGACGCATCCGGGGCGCCATGAAATATGCCGTGTAGATGGCTCCGAGTATCGCCAGCGGTATGGCGAACAGCATGGCGTAGAACGCCGCCTTGAGGGTTCCGAAGGTCAGGGGAACCAGGCTGAGCTTGGGCTCGAAATCGTTGTTCGCGGCCGAAGATTGCCAGATGTAGGCCGGCTCGTCGTAACCCTCGTACCAGACCTTCGACCACAGGGCGCTCCAGGACACCTCGGGGTGCTCGTTGCGAATACGCCAGAAGTGCAGCGCGCCGGTCTGGTCCAGGGCCCACAGCGCATTGGCCCGGGGGGCGACGGCCAGCTGTGTGATTGCGCCGTCGGCGATCGAATCCCGGGCGAGGAAGCGGTGGGCGGTGGCGTGGAGCAGCGCCACGCTGCCGTCGGCACCGGCGGTCAGGAATCCCTTGCGGCTGAATTCGGGGACCAGCTCCCTGGCCGTCTCCAGGTGCTCGAAGGTGCGAATCCGGGTCATGTGGTCCAGACCCTGCGCATCGCGCACCGAGAACCACTGGCTCACGACGCCGTCGTCGGTGAGCACCAGGATTGAATTGCCGCCCGCCAGCAGGCGGGCGCTGAGCACCCGCGCCTCGGGCGCGCTGACCGCCAACTGCTCGACCAGCCGGGCCTTCGAGATATTGCTGATGTCGAACCAGGCCAGCACGCCGTCCGCGCTGACTGCGTAGAGGTTGCGCTGCGCCGGGTCCACCAGCAGCGCTCTGATCTCCCGAAGGTCGGTGTACCCACTGCTCCGCTCGAAGGTATACGCGCCTTCCTCGGCAAACAGCGACTGCTCCGGCTGCGCGCGCACCACCGACAGCAGCCCCCCAGGGGACCAGCCGACCAGCGTGTAAGCCTCCTCCTCCTGCACCGCGAGGCGACGCAGTGGGGCCCCGTCGGCTGTCAGGGCAATGGTCTCGCGCCCCAGCGGGAACTCGATCTCCGGCGTTATCAGCCGAACGTCATTCGGAAAACTCACTCGGTAGCGATGCCGGACCACCAGCGCGTGTCCATTGCTCAGGCCGAGGGCGACGACACCCGAGCCGGGTCGGGCCGCGGCAAAGCTGACCACGCTGACGTCCTCGGCAACCGGCAGCTGAACCCGCTGGAGCAGCCTGCCGTCGTCGGTGGACAGAAACCTCACCCCGCCCTCGCGATCGAAGACCACCCCGACCTCCGCCTGCTCCTCCATTGCCAGGTGCAGCACCGGTGCCCCGGTTTCGAGCCTGTAGCTCGCCACCGGCCGCATCTCCGGTCCCGCCATCAGGGGTATGACTACGTAGAGCAGGTAGAAGAATATCAGCAGGATCGTGACAATCACGCCGATGCCGCCGGCGGCGACGCCGTGGCGGGCGAGACGGTCCTTGAGCAGCCGCAGACGAAAGTGCGTGCTCGTCTTGTAGTCGGCGGAGGCACTGGCTTCAGGCATCGTCTGGCGGTGCGTACGGACGAAAGAGACAATTATGCTACAGGGTTGGAGGATCAGCGAGCGGCCGCTGGCAGCGGACCCGTCGGGCACCCGGCCCCGGACCAGAGCCGCGAACCGGCGAATGCCGCGCGGGATCCTGCCCATCGAGCAGGCTGCCCCGACCGCTCAATGCGCAACACAGCCTCAGGGGAACGCAACTGTGCGCCTGGACCGCCGCGGGGCTGCAGGCCGGGCGGCACACGCCGGTCCGACTCACTCGAGCCTGGCCAGCTCCTTCTCAGCCACCCTGGCGGGCAGGGGGATATAACCGTCCTTGACCACGACATTCTGGCCGGTGCGCGACAGAACCATTTTCACAAACTCGCGCTCCAGCGGGGGCAGTGGCCGGTTGGGGTGCTTGTTCACATAGACGTAGAGAAAGCGTGCCAGCGGATAGCTCCCGTTGATGGCATTGTCAGGCGTGGCTTCGATGTAGGCCTCGCCGTCGGCCCTGGCCAGCGGCACGGTGCGCACCCCTGAGGTCTTGTAACCGATGCCCGAGTAGCCGATGCCATTGAGCGACGAAGACACCGACTGCACCACCGAGGCGGAACCGGGCTGCTCGTTCACCGTGTTCTTGTAATCCCCCTTGCACAGGGCGTTTTCCTTGAAATAGCCATAGGTCCCCGAAACCGAATTGCGTCCGTAGAGCTGGATGGAGCGTGCCTTCCAGGATCCCTCCAGGCCCAGATCACCCCAATCGTCGATCTCGGCCGGAGCGCCGCATCTACGGGTGGAGGAGAACACCGCATCGACCTGCGGAATCGTCATGCCCTGGATCGGATTGTCCTTGTGGACGAAGACCGCGAGCGCGTCGATTGCCACCGGCACCGGCGTGGGCTTGTATCCGAAGCGGCGCTCGAACGCCTGCACCTCGTTATCCTTCATCCTGCGGCT
This sequence comes from Gammaproteobacteria bacterium, assembly GCA_050118435.1. GTDB lineage: Bacteria > Pseudomonadota > Gammaproteobacteria > DSM-19610 > DSM-19610 > Thiogranum. The sequence continues at coordinate 5,817 of JASFKW010000063.1, forward strand.
CATCGGCCCCAGGCTCGAGGTGCCCTCGGTCAGCGCAGGAGGGGCGGTGGACGACCCCGCCGCCTGGATCTGTATGTTCACGTTCGGATAAAAGCGCTTGAACTCCTCGGCCCAGAGGGTCATGAGATTGGCCAGGGTGTCGGAGCCGACGCTCGAGAGGTTACCGGATACGCCGCTGGCACGGCTGTACTCCGGCAGCGCGGGATCGACCCGGGATTCCGCCAGGGCCACCCCGGACCCGGCGACAAACGCCGGCAACAGGGTGGTGATCAAAGATAGTACACGGATTTTCATGGGTATTCTCCTGAGACCGCTGCGGTCAAGGAACGCATTCTTTTGGCTGCAGGTCCCCCGGCCTCACGAGGGACGGGCTGCGCCTGACGGGCCAGCGCCGGCATCCGCGCGAACGGAGCAACCGCGGAGACCACCACCGACACCAAGACGTTCCTGTGACAAAGATTGCTTCGTTGCGGAAGAACATCCTTCAGGGCACTCCGCCCCCGATGACGACCAGCGGCCATCCCTCTGACAGGGATTGGCTTACCGCCTCGCTCACAATGCGAAGCTTGCACCGGCACCCTCCGATTCGAAGCCGCGGAATGGCGTTTTGTCGGGGCGGGATAATATTACGAAATTGTTACAGTTCTATGACAGTGCGGCCCGCGGCAACGCCGTCGCCCTGACCCGCCGGCCCGCGCGCCACCTCGCTGCAGGCCACGCGACGCTGCGCGGGAAAGTGGCAGAGAAACACGCTGCCCCTGCCGGGCTCGCTGTGGATCTGCAGTCGCGCGTCGTGTCGCAGCAGCACGTGCTTGACGATCGCCAGACCGAGCCCGGTGCCCCCGCTGGCGCGCGAGCGCCCGGTATCGATACGGTAGAAACGCTCGGTGAGACGCGGCAGATGGTACGGCGCGATGCCGACACCGGTGTCCTCGACCGAGAACACGGGCGCACCCTCGATGTCCTTCCAGCAAACGCCGATACGTCCGCGGGCCGGCGTATAACGCACGGCGTTGAACACCAGATTCGAGAAGGCGCTGTAGAGCTCCGGCTCGCGTCCTTTGAGGCACAGCCCCTGATCCACATCGAGCTCAATCAGGTGCTCCTGGTCGCCGCTGAGCTCGCGGGCCTGATTCACGATGGCGTCGATCAGCCGCGCGACCGGCACCGGCTCGGCGTCCATCTGCGGGGCTTCGGATTCCAGTCGCGACAAGAGCATCAGGTCGTCCACGATGCGCTGCATGCGCTCGGTCTGGCGTTGCATGCTGCGCAGCTGATCGGCATATTCCCCGCCGGGCTCCTGCGCTTCCAGCAGCGTTTCCAGGTAACCGGCCACGACCGTCAGGGGCGTTCGCAGCTCGTGCGAGGCGTTGGCCACGAAATCGCGCCGCGTCCGCTCCAGGGCCTGGGTGCGGGTGATGTCACGGGCGATGACCAATCGACGGTTACCGGAATAGGGAATGGCCCTGACCCGCAGCGTGATGGCCTCGTCCACAGGCGAAGGCATTTCTATGGACTGCTCATAGTCTTCACCGTGCAGGTAGGCGAGAAAGGCCGGGTGACGGAGCAGATTGCTGATGCGTTGGCCAACGTCACGTGGATGCTCAAAGCCCAGATAACGAGACGCGGCATGGTTCCACCACTCGATTTCCTCGGTGCCGGGCCGCAGCTCCACGGTGGCATCGGGAAGCGCCACGGTGATCTTGTGAAAGCGCTTGAGCAGGCGCCGCAGATCACGCTTGCGCTTGCGGTTGCGCTGCTGCAGACGATAGATCTGCTCGAATACCTCGTCCCAGATGCCGCCCGCCTCCGGCGGCCGGAACTTCTTGCCCTCGTGCAGCCAGCGCACCAGACGCTGCAGGTTGTAAAGGTGCCAGGCCAGATAGCCGCCCAGCAGGGGCAGCACGGCGAAGAGCACGCTTCCGGCGAAGGCACCGATAAGGACGGCGACGAGGAGCAGCCCGGCAATGCGCCGCAGTTCACGCGTCCAGGGATTGATCACACCTCAGTCTCTGATGGAGAAACGGTATCCCGTACCACGGACTGTCTGGATGAAGCGGTCGTGGCCCCTGGCTGCCAGCGCCTTGCGCAGCCGGCGAATGTGCACATCCACGGTCCGCTCCTCGACAAACACACCGCGTCCCCAGACATGGTCCAGCAGCTGCTCCCTACTGTACACCCGATCCGGATTGCTCATAAAGAAATGCAGCAGCCGGAACTCGGTCGGCGCCAGGCTGAGCAGCTCGCCATTGGCCTGCACCCTGTGCCCCACTGGATCCAGCGACAAGCCGTCGAACTCCAGCAGCCTGTCCTCGCTCAGCGTGATGCTGCGGCGCAGGACCGCATGAATGCGGGCGATCAGCTCGCGAGGCGAAAAGGGCTTGGTCACATAGTCATCGGCGCCGACCTCGAGACCATAGACACGGTCGCTCTCTTCCACCCTCGCCGTGAGCAGAATGATGGGGAGCGCGGCGGTCAGCTCCTCGCGGCGCAGCCGACGCGCCAGCTCGATGCCGCTCATGCCCGGCAGCATCCAGTCGAGCAGAATCAGGTCGGGCGGCCGCGCTGCGATGGACAGCAGCGCCTGCTCGGCGTCCGCAACTTCCTCGAATTGAAAACCGGCTTTTTTCAACGCAAAGCCGACCATTTCGCGTATGGCCTGCTCGTCTTCGACTACCAGGATCCGCTTCATCAATACCACTCGGTGATCCAACCCGCGCAGCACAACACACGAATGTTACATTTTCATGACAGGCCGCAGGGCCCGGCTTCAGGCCGGCTGCGCCAGGAGCAGGGAGAAATAGCCGTTGTCCGGCTCGAGGTGGCGAGTGACGCTGAAGCCGGACAGGCTCAGCAGCTCGTCGAGCTTTGAGGGCGTGAATTTGCGGCTGATCTCGGTGAGAATCTCCTCACCCGGCCCGAAGCGCAGCGTCTTTTCCAGCGCTTCGACCCGCACCGTCTGGTCGCAGCTGGAGATCAGATACATCTCCACCTGGCTGGCTCTGGCGTTGAACCGGGCCTCGTGCGCAAAACACTCGAGGCGGAAATCCGCATCGAGCTCGCGATTCAACACCCTCAGCAGGTTGAGATTGAACTCGGCGGTAATACCCCGGCTGTCATTATAGGCGGCGTGGAGGACGTCCTCCCGCTTGACGCGATCGGCACCGAGCAGCAGGAAGTCCCCCGGCCTCATCATCGCACGCACCTCGCGCAGAAAGCGCTCGGCCTGCTCCCGGGTGAAGTTGCCGATGGTGCCGCCCAGAAACAGAAACAGGCAGGAGCCTTCCAATACCGGCAGGCCCTCGAGCCCGCCGAGATAGTCGCCCACCAGCGCATTCACCTGCAACCGCTGGTAGTCCTGCACCAGCCGGCGCCCGCTTTCCATCAGCATCGCCTCGCACACGTCGAACGGCCAGTAAGCGATGGCCTGGCCTGTTTCTGCCCAGGCGTCGAGCAGGTGTCGGGTCTTGCGCGCCGTGCCGCTGCCGAATTCCAGAATGTGCGCCGGCCCGGCCTCGGCGATGATGGTCGCGGCGTGCGCCTTCAGCAGCGCTGCTTCGGTGCGCGTCGGGTAGTATTCCGGGGTTTCACAGATGGCATCGAAGAGCCTGGAGCCGAGCTCGTCGTAGAAATACTTGGGCGGCATCGACCGCGGCCGGCGCGTCAATCCGAGCTCGGCGTCTCGGGCGAGATTCGCGATCGGCCTGACCGGTGGTATTCTGCGGCTGGTCAGCCGCAGCGCGTTCGCTTGCGGGTTGTACATTTCTCTGGCAACCGGGCAGTTGGACACCGGGGCCGCTTAGGCTAACATCATCGCGACGCTTCATAAAGAACGACTTAGACCCAGTCCATGTGCCGGATCGCTGCCTATCTCGGGGAACAGATCCCGCTCGGCAGGCTGCTGCTGGAGCCTCCGCACAGCCTCTATGTGCAGGGCTGGGCCCCGCGGGAGCTCAAGTACGCCAGGCTGAACGCCGACGGCTACGGCTTCGCCTGGTACGCCGAAGACAACCGCCCGGCGGTCTACGTCAATCCGGCACCCATCTGGACCGATCCCAACCTGCCGCATCTCGCACGCGCCCTGGTCAGCGACCTGTGGGTGACCAGCGTGCGCAGCGCGACCCTCGGCAACCCGGTCAGCCACGCCAACACCCAGCCCTTTGTCGACGCCGAGTGCATTTTCGATCACAACGGGCTGATCGATGACTTTCACACCCATATCCGGCCGCGCATGGTGCGCGAGCTGCACCCGCAGTACCTGCCCGCGATACTCGGAAACACCGAATCCGAGTACCTGTTCGCCGTGCTCAGGCAGCTGCTCGCCGACGACCCGGAGTTGCCCATGGAGGCCGCGCTGGCCGAGCTGGTGCAGCGGGTCGAGGGCTGGGCAGACGGGGGGCGCAGCCTCCTGAACTTCGTGGTCAGCGACGGCGAGCGCCTCTATGCCATGCGTCATGCCCTCGGCGACGACTGTCCTTCGCTGTATTACACGACCGATGACGAGATGTTTCCCAACGCTCAGCTGATCGCTTCGGAACGGCTCACCGAATCCTCCTTCTGGCAAAGCGTGCCCGAGCACCAGATCCTGATACTCGACCCGGAAGAGCCACCGGAATTATTGTCCCTGTGACCAGAGAAGCCCTGATCGAGGAGCTGGCCCGGACCCACAGGCTGCTGCTCGGCCTCACAGAGGACGCCGACGAGAGCACCCTTCGCAGTCAGTATCACCCTGACCTGAGCCCGCTGGGCTGGCACCTCGGGCATTGCGTGTTCGTCGAGTGCCTGTGGCTGCAGGAATGGATGCACGGCGACGACAGCGTTACCGCCCCGATCGCGGACCTCTACACGCCGCCCCATACACCCAAGCCGGAGCGCGGCAGACGGTTGCCGCCGAAGGATGCACTGCTGGGCTGGGCGGCGGAGCTGCAGGGGCTCAACCGCGAGTGCCTGCGCAGTGGGCGCCGCCATCCGCTGCTCGAGGATGACTACATCGTGCATTTCCTGATCCAGCACCACAGCCAGCACTACGAGACCATGCTCATGGTGCTCACCCAGAAGGCCATCGCCGGGCCGCCATCCGGCGCTGCGTCGGCGGCGCGCCTCGAACCGGCCGCCCTGCGCCGCCAGACGGCGGGCGTTGCGGCCGGCCATTACCGGATCGGTGGCAGGCGCCCCGTGGCCTGCGACAACGAGCTGCCCCGGCGGCGGGCGCATCTGGATTCCTATGCCATCGCCCGGTATCCGGCCAGCAACGCCGAATACCTGGGCTTCATCGAGGACGGCGGCTACCGGCGCGAGACGCTGTGGGACCGGGAAGGCTGGCGCTGGCGCAGGGACCGGCTGATCGAGCACCCCGACCACTGGCGCCGCAGCGACGACGGTGTCTGGTACGGGACCGGCATGCGCGGCCACTACCCGCTGTCCGCCGACCAGCCGGTCGCGGGCATCAGCCACTACGAGGCCCGCGCCTTCGCCGCCTGGGCCGGGGCCCGGCTTGCGCACGAGTACCAGTGGGAGGTGGCGCAGCGCCTCGGCCTGCTGGAGCAGACCGGCCGGGTCTGGGAATGGTGTGAAAACCGCTTCCATCCCTACCCGGGTTTCCGGCCCTTTCCCTATCCCGAGTATTCCCAACCCTGGTTTGACGGTCGGCACTACAGCCTGCGCGGGGGCAGCGTCCACACGCGTCCCGCCGTCCGGCGCGCCAGCTTCCGCAATTTCTTCGAGGCCGATAAACGCCACATCTTTGCCGGCCTGCGCCTGGTCTTCCCGGAGGCGGCGCACGCCTGAGCCGCACCGGCCGGCACAGAAGGCTCAAATGGCGCCCAACCCGCTGTGGTGCAGTGCGTAACCGCCGCAGTCGTATCCGGCCGGGAACATCCCGAACCCGCCCGCCCCCTTTCAGCCGACAGACGCAAGAATCTGGTTTACAATCGCGCCATGGCCGACTCCGAGAAAAGGGGCACCACCCGACTGGGCAAGGGCATGACTTTCGCTGCCTGGATCCTCGCGCTGGTGCTGTTCACACTGTTCTTCGAGGATCGTCTCGACGAGGAGCGCAATCCCAACCAGTCCGTCTATACACGGGTCAATGACAGCGGGGTGCGTGAGGTCATCCTGAAGCGCAACCGCTTCGGGCACTACGTGACCGTGGGCACGGTGAACGATCACGCGGTCGAGTTCCTGCTCGACACCGGCGCCAGCGACGTCGCCATCCCGGTCGAGCTGGCCGAACGGCTGGGCCTCAAGCGCGGTGCCGCGGTGCAGTACCAGACCGCCAACGGCGTTGTCACCGCCTACCGGACGCTGCTCGACAGCGTCTCTATCGGCCCCCTGGTCATCCGGGACGTGCCGGCCAGCATCAACCCGGGCCTCAAGGACATGGAGATCCTGCTCGGGATGAGCGTGTTGAAGCGCATCGAATTCACCCAGCGCGGTGACACCCTGATCCTGCGTCCCTATGAATGATCTTCTGGAGCAGCTCACCACCTGGACCGGCCAGGTGGCGAATGCGCTGTGGGGCAGCGGCCTGACGCTGCTGATTCTGCTGGGGATGGGCCTGTATCTGACCCTGCGTATGGGACTGATACAGGTACGCGGATTCCGCCATTCGATCGCGCTGATCTCCGGCGGCTACGACAATCCCGAGCACGAAGGCCAGATCAGCCACTTCCAGGCGCTCGCCACGGCCCTGTCGGCGACCGTCGGCACCGGCAACATCGCCGGCGTGGCGACGGCCATTTCGCTCGGCGGCCCGGGTGCGCTGTTCTGGATGTGGGTCACGGCCTTTTTCGGCATGGCCACCAAGTTCACCGAGTGCACCCTGGCGCTGAACTTCCGCCAGATCGACAGTACGGGTGCGATCGCCGGTGGGCCGATGTACACGCTGCTCAACGGGCTCAAGATGAGGCGCGCGGCCGTGCTGTTCGCGAGCTTCGCCCTGATCGCCTCCTTCGGCATCGGCAACATGGTGCAGGCCAATTCTGTGGTGGACGGCCTGGGTTACGCTTTTCCCGGCGTCAAGAGCCATGCGTGGCTCGCCGGCGTGGTCCTCGCGCTGCTGGTGGGCATGGTCATCCTCGGGGGCGTCACCCGGATTGCACGGGTCGCCAGCGCCATCGTGCCGTTCATGGCCCTGCTGTACATCGGCGCCGCGACGCTGGTTCTCATCAACCACGCCGACGCGGTCCCGCAGGCCCTCGCGACCATATTCAATCACGCGCTGAACCCCTGGGCGGTGGGCGGCGCCGCAGTCGGCGAGGCGATCCGCTGGGGCGTGGCGCGCGGTCTGTTCTCCAACGAGGCCGGCCTGGGCTCCTCTCCAATGGCCCACGCCGCGGCGCGGACCAATGAGCCGGTCCGCGAGGGACTGGTGGCGATGATGGAGCCCTTTATCGACACGCTGGTGATCTGCACCATGACCGGGCTGGTGATCGTGGTGACCGGCGCCTATACCATCCAGCAGAGCGGGCTGGTTGGGGCGGCGCTCACCGCACACGCCTTTCAGAGCTCGATCGGGCTGGCCGGCGCCAGCGTGGTCGGCGTCGGCCTGAGCCTGTTTGCGTTCTCCACCATGATCGCCTGGTCTTATTACGGCGATCGCTCGGCGCATTTCCTTTTCGGCGAGGGCGCGGTAAGGCCCTACCGCGTGCTATTCACCTTCCTGGTCATAGTCGGCGCCGCAGTCCCACTGGAGCTGGTGTGGAACATCGCCGACGTGACCAACCTGCTCATGGCACTGCCCAATCTGGTCAGCCTCGCCCTGCTGGCGGGTCTGGTGCAGCGGCTGAAGAACGCGTATTTTTCCAACTCACTCGGTATTGAAGCCGCCGGAGCGGACTGATGAGCCAGGTCACCACGGAAAGCGGTCTCGTTTACGAGGACCTCAAGCAGGGCACCGGCACCCTGTGCACCGGTCGGGGCCAGACCGCGATCGTGCATTACACCGGATGCCTGGAGGACGGGACCTGCTTCGACTCCAGTCGGGATCGCAACAGGCCCTTCAGCTTTCCGGTCGCGTGCAGCTATGTGATTCCCGGCTGGGACGAAGGCGTCGTCGGCATGCGGGTCGGAGGCGTGCGGCGCCTGACCGTGCCCTCCGCGCTCGCCTACGGTGAAAAGGGCGCGGGCGGCGTCATTCCGCCCAACGCGACGCTCACCTTCGAAATCGAGCTGCTGGAGATCTCCGAATAGATGCTGCTCGAGGCGCTCGAGGTCCAAATCGAGCAGGACGTGCGCCGCGCGCTGGAAGAGGATCTCGGCAGCGGCGATATCACCGCCCGGCTGATTCCGGCCGACAGGATCTGGAATGCCAGCGTCATCAGCCGCGAAGCCGCCGTGCTGTGCGGTCGGAATTGGTTCGATGCCGTGTTCCGGCATCTCGATGAGAGCATCGACATCCGCTGGCATGCGCAGGACGCAGAGGACCTTCGGGCGGACCAGTCCATCTGCACGCTGAAGGGTCCGGCACGGGCGCTGCTCAGCGGCGAGCGTACCGCGCTCAACTTCCTGCAGACCCTGTCCGGCACGGCGACCACGGCGCGTGCCTACGCGCGCCAGGTGGAAGGGCTGCACACCCGCATACTGGACACGCGCAAGACCCTTCCCGGCCTGCGGCAGGCACAGAAATATGCCGTGCGCTGCGGTGGCTGTCACAACCACCGGCTCGGCCTCTACGACGCCTTCCTGATCAAGGAAAATCATATCGCCGCCGCCGGCTCCATCGCCGATGCAATACGCGCCGCGCGGGCACTGGGGCTGGGGCTACCAATCGAAATCGAGGTCGAGAGCCTCAACGGGCTCGAGCAGGCGCTGCGGGCCGGCGCCGACCGTGTCCTGCTCGACAATTTCGGGCTCGACCAGCTACGCGAGGCGGTGGCCGTGACCGCCAAGCGCGCCGAGCTGGAGGCCTCCGGCGATATCACGCTGGACAACGTACGCGAATACGCCGAGACCGGCATCGACTGCATCTCGATCGGCGCTCTGACCAAGCACGTGCGCGCCACGGACCTGTCGATGCGCTTCGACCAGGATTTCTTTACACCACCTGTCCGAACGGATTGAGCATGCAATATCGCAAACTCGGCAACACCGACATCGAGGTCAGCGTCATCGGTCTGGGCACCATGACTTGGGGCGAGCAGAACAGCCACAGCGAAGCCTTTGAGCAGATGGATTATGCCCTGAGCCGGGGCGTGAACTTCTTCGACACCGCGGAGCTGTATTCGATACCGCCCAGGCGCGCCACCTACGGGCGCACCGAGGAAATCATCGGCGACTGGCTGGCGCGGCGCGGAGCGCGACAGCAGGTGGTGCTGGCGAGCAAGATCGCCGGTCCGGGGGAAGACTGGCTGCCGCATATCCGCCAGGGCCGGACACGCTTCGACAGCAGCAACATCGAAGCCGCGCTAAACGCCGGTCTGAAACGACTGCAGACGGATTATATCGACCTCTACCAGCTGCACTGGCCGGAGCGCCGCACCAACTATTTCGGCCAGCTCGGTTTCGAGCCGGAGGATGCCGAGGATTTCACGCCCTTCGCGGAAACCCTCGAGGCGCTGGACCGCCAGGTCAGGGCCGGCAAGATCCGGCACGTCGGACTGTCCAACGAGACACCCTGGGGCGTGATGCGGTTTTTGCAGGTCGCCCGGGAGCTCGACCTGCCGCGGGTCGTCAGCGTGCAGAATCCTTACAGCTTGCTGAACCGGAGCTACGAAATCGGTCTGGCGGAAATATCCTGGCGCGAGCGCTGCGGCCTGCTCGCCTACTCGCCGCTGGGCTTCGGCGTGTTGTCGGGGAAGTACCTCGAAGGCGCCCGACCGCCCGGCGCGCGGCTGTCGCTGTTTCCGGATTACACCCGCTACAGCAGCAGCGCCGCCGAAACCGCCACCGCTCAGTACGTCGCCCTGGCCCGTGAGCACCGGTTGGATCCGGCGCAGATGGCGCTCGCCTTCGTCAACTCCCGCCCCTTTCTGACCAGCACCATCGTCGGGGCCACGCGCATGGACCAGCTAAGGAGCAACATCGACAGCATCGAAGTGACATTGTCGCAGGCCGTGCTCGACGGTATCGAGGCGATTCACACGCAGCATCCCAATCCCAGCCCCTGAGGACACCCCAATAACCGCGGGGCCAGGCGGAGCCGCACGGTCTCGGCGGAAGTGGATTTTCGCCGCCAACGTGATAACGTGGTGGCGGCGCACGAAAAGACAGCGGCCCTCGATGCGCGCGAAACGGCGCCGCTGTTCCCAGGGGTAACCCAGCATGTATTCAGTAGACGATCTCAAGCAACAGAACCGGGACATCTGCGAGCTGTGCGACGTTCTCTCAGTGCTGATGGAGGACAAGACGCTGCACGACAATCGTTACGTCTGCGAGCTCGTGTCGCGCTTCAGGGAGAAGGTCTGGATGCACCTGGTCTTTGAAGACAACACCCTGTATGCCGAGCTGGCGCGCCATCACGACCCGGCGGTGAGCGAAACCGCGCGTACCTTTCACGACAACGCCAGGGAAATCAAGAAGCGCTTTTCCGCTTACGTCAGGCGCTGGTGCAAACCCGCGGTGGATGACGGGGAGCACGAGGCGCTGGTGAAGGAGAGCCGCGAAATCTTCCGGCTCATCAGGGAACGCGTGGATTATGAAAATGAGCAGATGTTTCCGCTGCTCGAATGACCGCCGGCCATCACGCCGCCCGTGCGGGGCGGGAAGTGCAGGGATCCGAATGGCGCAACACCCCGGTGGGCGCAGGCGGCGGTGAAATTCGACATTGCCCACGCATGGGATTCAGCCGGCTTCAGCTCACCGCTTCCGCGCCGCCCGGGGCGCTCGGGGGTGATATCACAGTTGCCCGTGCGGCTTTGGCAGACCTGCCTGAGGTCGCCATCTCATCATTATCACCCGCTTCAAACGCAGTATAGACCGTGGGGATGCGGCTGCAGCACCGCCGCAAAGGTTTCCGAGGTTTTGTTGATCTGTGTCAGAAACCGCCCTCGATGACCCGCAACGCACGCGCAGAGGACGAGGAGATGCGGAGCATCTCGCCCCGCACGGTTTCCGGGGAAAGGCGGCCCAGCCCGCGCCGCAAAAAAGGATCCCCCGTACGCCTTAATCCCGAGAGCCGGCTGCCGCTAACCCGGGGGCACAGCACGATGATGCCCAACAGCTGTGCTGACTGCTGGAGACCGCTCTCCTCCCTCTGGCAGCTGCCAGCGCCCCGTCTGATCACAGGGCGCTGGTTTTTTATTGCGCCCGGCCATGCGGAGAGGGGCCGCCCATGCGGCAACCCGCCGCGCTGGCCTCTCTAGACCAGAGCCGCCCAGGCCACGACCGCCAGCGTGATCAGACCGGCCGCCACCACCCCGGCGACGATGCAGAAGAAACAGAAATTACCAAAGGAACGCGTCGCTGTGCCCATCCTGCACCTCCTCCCTATCTCCGGAACGACGACAAGAGCGCGGCTGGCTCGACCCGTTCGGCGTCCTCAAATCAGTGACCAGGGGCGGGGAGCAGGTGCAAAGAAGCCACGCACGCTGTACGGATCTCATAAAACTGAGAAGCCAATGTCAAGAATTATAAATCTATCCGAATATTCTGATTTGTTTTCAGAATGTGCGGCTGGCAAAAAGTCCCGGAGATCGGCCACCTTCGGCCGCTGACCCCGCGTGGCAGGGCCCGATGCTGGCGACAACGTCGCTGTTTCTCACCCTCTCACACAGCGTCGTGAAGCACTGCACGGGGTCGGTGCTCCAGGACACGGCCGCAGCGGTCAGCGCGCTTAGAGCAGCGCCACCCAGACCACGACCCCGAGTGATACAAGGCTGGCCAGCACGATCGCCGCGACGATGCAGGCGACGCACAGATCCCCAAAAGAACGCGAAGGACGTGTTGTAGTTCCCATCCTGAATCTCCTCCTGACTCCTGTGCCGGTTTTCAATCGTCGCCGGCGCGCTCGGCCCGGCGACCCGTTCCCCCCTCGACTGAAAGCAGCCAGGCCCGTCGCCGGGCTCGGGCTGCGTCTCGCGGAAGCCCTGGTCGATCGGTTATGCGGTCGACCCAAACCCCCGCGCCCGGCCCGGCATGGAGCGCAGGCCATCGCGGGCGTTTGCGACTGCGAAGAAACCCGGAAATCAGGCTGGTCGCCGGCATCCGGTCCCCAGGGACCGAAGCACCACGCCGAGTCACTCAGCAACCGATTCGACAGAGCTCTCCTCATTAATAACAGGTAAACCGAGCGACCTTGTCAAGAAACGTAAACGAATCCGAATATGGTGACATGCTAACGTCAGACAGTGTCGACGCGCACCGCGCCAACCACTCGCCGCGCTCGAACAGCGCAGCTCGTGCCTTTGCAGCACGTTTCCAAGCCGGACGTTGACAGAATCTCGTCTGTCTCGACGGACGTCGGCCGCAGGATGGCGGCCGTCAAGGGCAGTATCCATGGCGTTCCGCTGACAGACATGAGGCTTTGTCAATGCAGCCTTCAGCACAAGCAAGCACTCGCGAGGGCGGGGGCTCCTGCGGTCAGCCCGACTCTCACTGGCCTTATCGCCGGATTGCATCGCGGAACGGTGGCCTGCCGCTCTGCCGGAGCCGGAGCGACTGCGCCGGCGACGTCAGCTCAGTCGATGCCGGAACAGCCATCCGGCGAACGCCAGTGTCACCACGCCAATGACGAGCATGGGCCAGTAATAGTGGAGCAGGACCGCGTACGAGCTCCCCTCGAGAAAAACGCCGCGCAGAATAATCAAGAAATACCGCAACGGGTTGAGATAGGTCAGCAGTTGCACGGCGTCGGGCATGTTGGCAATGGGCGTCGCGAAACCCGACAGGATGACCGCCGGCACCAGAAACAGGAACGCACCGAGCATCCCCTGCTGCTGGGTAACCGCCAGCGAAGAGATCATCAGGCCGATGCCCACCGCGGAGAGCAGAAACAGAAACAAGCCGGCGTACAGCGCCCCCAGACTCCCCCGCAGCGGGACATCGAACCAGTACACGGCCATCAGCAGAATGAAGGATCCCTCCACGGCGCCTATCAGAACTCCCGGAAAGGACTTGCCGATCAGAATCTCGACCGGGCGCATGGGCGTCACCAGCAGCTGATCGAAGGTGCCCGCCTCCCGTTCGCGGGCCACCGAAAGTGCAGTTACGATGGTGGTGACTACCAGCGTGAGCAGGCCGACGATCCCCGGCACGATGAACCAGCGGGAAACCAGATTGCTGTTGAACCAGGGACGCACCTGGAGCGAAGCGAGCGGCGGCGGTCCCCCACTGCGCCTCGCCCATGCCAGATTGAAGTCGCGCACGATTTCCCGCAGGTAGCCCTGCACCAGCAGGGCTGAATTGGAGTTCCGTCCGTCGATAATGACCTGCAATTGGGCAGGACGCCCCGCGTGCAGGTCGGCGCTGAAGCGCTGACCGAGGTGCACGACGACCAGCGCCTTCTTGTTGTCGATCAGTGGCGCGATCTGCTGATCGTGATCGAGATGCGCGTAGAGATGGAAGTGCGGCGAGCCGACGACGCGAGCGACCAGTTCGCGTGACGGCGCGCCACGATCCTCGTTGTAAATCGCGACGGAAACGTCGTTGAGATCAAAGGTCGCCGCATAACCAAAAACGATCAGCTGCAGCAGGGGCGGAACGACCAGCACGATCCGGCTCTGCCGGTCCTTGAGCACAGCGAGCAATTCCTTGATTGCCAGCGCCACAATACGTTGGAAGGCCCCCGTCAATCCAGCCGCTTCCTTGTCTTGCGCCGCGCCAGGCCGAGAAAGAACACCATCATCACCAGCAAGGCCGCACTGTTGGCCAGGATAACCGGCCAGACGTCGCCGGCAGCGAACAGCGTGTGCAGGATCGCAACGAAATACCGGGCCGGCACGAGATGGGTGATGGCCTGGATGGCCGCGGGCATCGAGCCGATTTCGAAGATGAAGCCCGAGAGAATAAACGCGGGTAGAAACGTCGCCACCAGGGCAATCTGGCCGGCGACAAACTGGCTACGCGCGACCGTGGAGATGAGCAGCCCCAACCCCAGCGCCACCATCATGAACAGGGCCGATGCCAGCGCCAGGACCCAGAACGAGCCGCGCAGCGGCACTTCGAATACCCACAGCGCCATGACCACGGTGAGCAACATGCCGCCCATACCAAGCACGAAATAGGGCAGCAGCTTGCCCAGGGTGATCTCCCAGATGCGAACGGGTGTCACCATCAGCGCTTCCATCGTGCCGCGCTCCCACTCGCGGGCCACCACCATGGAAGTCAGCATGGCTCCGGTCAGGGTCATGATCACGGCCATGAGACCCGGCACCAGAAAATTGCGACTGCGCAGCGCGGCGTTGAACCAGACACGCGGCTCCAGCTCGATCCGGGCAGGCAGCTCGCCGCCCTGCTCCAGTACGTAGCGCTCCAGCCACAGCTGCCATACGCCCTGGATATAGCCCTGCGTGATGCGTGCCTGGTTGGCGTCGACCCCGTTGACGAACACACCGATCGGAGCGTCTCCGGCGCTGAGCAGACGGGAGGAGAAGTCTTCGCGTAACCACAGAATACCATCGATCTCGTGAGCCGTAAG
>JASFKW010000064.1:0-20273 GCA_050118435.1 Gammaproteobacteria bacterium
CGTTGCCGCAGATTTTGCAGTAGCCAGCAGAAGATGTATTCGCTATCCGTGTCGCCGACCGGCAGAAAGCTGCCGTCGAGTTCGGGCTGAAACTGCGGCAGGTTGCCGTTGTGCGCATACACCCAGTATTTTCCCCAAAGCTCGCGCTGGAACGGGTGGGTGTTCTCCAGCGACACGATGCCCTGCGTCGCCTTGCGGATATGTGCGATCACATTGAGCGAACGGATCGGGTAGTGGCGTACCAACTCGGCGATAGGAGAGTGCGCCGAAGGCTGCGGATCGAGGAATAGCCGCACCCCATTGCCTTCGAAGAACGCGATGCCCCAGCCGTCGGCATGCACGTCGGTGTCCCCGCCGCGCTTCTGGAAACCGGTAAATGAAAAACAAATATCGGTGGGGATGTTGCAGTTCATCCCTAACAGTTGACACATGGCTCAGCTCACAAACCTCTTCGACAAATCGAGTGCGTCTATATCCTTGGTCCGGCTCATCCGCGCCTGTCTGGCAGGGCCAACGAAAACCACGGCGACCGTGGCGGCGAGAGCCGCCCTGACGTTGGCGCGGCAGGTGGACGACTATTGAGGCACCGTCACACGAAAGGGGTGTCCGCAGATAGGCTGTACCTCATGCCACCGCGCCACATTCTTACTCTACCGTTTCCAGTCTTTTCTTTACATTTGAGCATCTGCTAGTTAGTCAGGTAGTCGGCCCACGATTCCGAATCCGATCGCAAAAGCGATGACACTGAACACGATCAGAGCGAATATGCCTGCAGCCAGATTATCCACGCCCGGAATACCACGGTGTAAGGGGATAGTTGCAAGCACGCCCGCTGCCAGACCGCGCGGTATTGCGGCGACCAGAAACCAGAACTCTTTCCGCCGCAGGCCGAGACCCCTGGTCGAGAGTAGTACCGCTGGAATCCGCAACACCACGAGAAACAGCACGCCCAACGCCGCCAGCGCAATCAATCGCAGGTCCATCGGGAACACCAAGCCGATCAGGAAAAAGAAGAACGACTTGATCAGGAATGTCATCTGGTCCTGCATGATTGCGGTCGTCTTCGATGCGACAAACACCTTGCCGTGGGCGCCGGGAATCAGTCGCGGCACGATCGATGCGGCGTTGCCGAGCAGCAGCGAACACGTCAGCACAGCCACGGCGCCATTCCCGTTCACTGCCTGCGTCGTTGCATACAGCGCAAACATTGAAGCAAGAAACACGGTAAAGCCGTGCGGCTTGTCCCGCATTACCGGGATTCCGGAAACCAGCAGCGCAGCGGCAGTTATCCCCAGAGCCGCGCCGAGACCAAGCTCCCTGCCGAGAGCGAAGAACGGACGTGCAAGGTCCTCACTGCCGGTCACGAGAAGATCAATCAGCACCATTGCCACCACGATGCACAGGGGGTCAGTGGCGGCGGATTCCACCTCCAGCATGCGCGCTACGGGGGAAGGTACCTGACCCATGGCCATGGTTGGCATGATGATAACCGAGCTGGAACCTCCGACTATGGCAGCGATCATCACCCACACTATCGGCGGCGCGGGGCGCACGAAACCGAGCTCGGTTGCAAACCAAAAGAACGCACAGATTGCCATCATGGAAAAAATGAATCCCACCAAGCCGAGAAGAATGCCACGTGGCGCGGCTGCGGCAACCTCGGAAAGCCGGAGACGAAACGCCCCACCTGCCACAATGACAGTCAGAGCAATTGCTCCAAAATACGGAATTGCCGGGGTAAGGAGCTGTGGTGAGATGAGTTCAAATACAGGTCCGGCAAGAATGCCGGCAGCCACCAGCCAGACTACATCCGGAATGCGCGTCCGCGCGAAGATGAACTCTCCGAACGCTCCCACCAGAAGAAGACCTGCGATAACAACCATTGTTTGGGCAACAGTATCCATTATTGTTTCCTCGTCCTAATCTGCTGGGCCTTGTCTTGGCCGGTCTTGCCCTATGCCATAGACGGCATGGTTCCTCCTACTGAGCTAGTAAAGCACTTATCTTTACCACTTTCGCTCTCATTGGCGGCTTTCGCAATTGATGGCCCACTAAACGGCCCTGTGGCGGCCTGGATGGATCCGCTTCAGCAGCTCCGACCGCTTCACCGGCAAGTGCCCGGACGCATCGGTGGCAGCCCTAGCCTGATTCCCCTTCACGGTGACTCCTCCGGGGCGCGCAGCACACGGGTCCATGTCCTATAGCCTATACTTCTGCAACGATTGGGGGCGGCCGGCGCCGGAAGCTCAACCAGCGGGGGGGCTGAGTGGTTTAGGGGCCAAGCCGATACGTGGTGTCGCCCCAATTGCCAGCGCCCGGAACCATTGGTGGGGGAGAGAAGCAAATGCGCATTGCAATTGCCGCAGTCGCCGCAGCAGGCTTTTCTCTGGCGCGATTAACGCCGCGGAGAACGGGGGAGACACCGAGGCCGGAAAACTCAAGGCTTCGCTGTGTGAGAGATATCACCTGAAAAAGGGCCAGGGCTTAGGGCCTAATCCCGCCCTGGCCGGCCAGACCCTCGAGTACCTGGTCTATGCCTTGAACGCCTACAAAAGCGGTCAGCGCCAGAATCCCAGCATGAATGGTATCGCCAAGACTGAGTGACGAGGTCATCGCCGATCTGGCGGCTTACTACCATTACCTGAAGTCATGACGCGGTCGCGCCTGAAAAATAATTCGGTGTACACGGGCAGTGCACACCAAAAAGGGGGAAATCCGATGACGGGAAAGTCGCAATCGATAAAATCGACTATAAACAACGAGTTGTTTGGCTCCCCGGGACAGGCTCGAACTGCCGACCTAGTGATTAACAGTCACCCGCTCTACCGACTGAGCTACCGGGGAATCGCGTTGCGCGAGAGGGCGAAATAATACCGGATCTCGCTCCGAGCGGTCAACCGAGCGCATTGTCCGCCAGCGCTCGCCTCAGGCGCGCCAGCGCATTCTCCAGATTCTCCATGGAGGTGGCGAAAGACAGGCGCAGATGGCCCTGGGCCCCGAACGCGGAACCCGGCACCAGCGCGACGCCGGCCTCGCCCAGCAGGTGCTCGGCCAGCTCCACATCGTCGTTGACACTGTCCAGCCCCTTGATCACGGCGCTGAAATCGGGGAAGGAATAGAAAGTGCCGTCCCCTCTGGCGCAGCGCACCCCGGGCAGCGCATTCAGGGCGTCGACGACGAAATCGTGGCGAGCCTTGAACGCCTTGAGCATGGGCTCGATGCAGGACTGATCACCGTCCAGCGCTTCCTCGGCGGCGGCCTGCGAAATCGACGCCGGATTGGAGGTGCTCTGAGACTGGATTTTCTTCATGGCCTGAATCAGCCGCTTCGGACCGCCGGCATAGCCGATGCGCCAGCCGGTCATCGCATAGGCCTTGGAGACGCCGTTGAGTACGATGGCGCGCGGAAACAACTCTTCGCAGACGTTGACGATGTTGCTGAAGGGATCGTCCGACCACAGGATGTGCTCGTACATGTCGTCGGTGGCGACGAGCACGTGCGGGTGTCGCAGCAGCACCTCGGCCAGCGCCCGCAATTCGTCCCGGGTGTAGGCCACGCCGGTGGGGTTGGAGGGACTGTTGATGACCATCAGCCGGGTCTTGGCGGTGATGGCCGCCTGGAGCTGCTCGGGAGAGATTTTGAAGCCCTGATCCAGCCCGGCCTTGATGATGACGGGCTCGCCGTCGGCGAGCTTGACCATGTCCGGATAGGACACCCAGTAGGGCGCCGGAATGATGACTTCGTCGCCCGGATTCAACAGCGCCTGGACCAGGTTGTAAAAACTCTGCTTGCCACCGCAGGAGACCAGGATCTGGTCGGGCTGGTACTCGAGCCCGTTCTCACGCTGGAACTTGTTTATAATGGCGGCCTTGAGTGAAGCCGTGCCGTCGACCGCCGTGTACTTGGTGTCGCCCTTCTTGATCGCCCGAATGGCGGCCTGCTTGATGTGCTCGGGCGTGTCGAAATCCGGCTCGCCCGCGCCGAGGCCGATGATGTCCTCGCCGGCGGCGCGAAGCTCGGCGGCCCGGGCGGTGACCGCGAGGGTGGGGGAGGGCTTGACCCGCTGAACCCGCTGCGAGAGGGAAATTGCGTCCACGCCGGATTTCCTTGTCTTGATGGCAGTCAGAGCCGTAATCATACTGCAAATTTCAGGTGTTTCTTAATCCCCGTGAGCAAAGAATTTCAACTCGTCTGTGACATGAAGCCCGCCGGCGACCAGCCGGAGGCGATCCACCAGCTGGTCGATGGCCTGCAGGACGGGCTGGCACATCAGACCCTGCTGGGCGTGACCGGCTCGGGCAAGACCTTCACGGTGGCAAACGTCGTCCAGCAGGTGCAGCGGCCGACGCTCATCCTGGCGCCGAACAAGACCCTGGCCGCCCAGCTCTATGGCGAGATGAAGGAGTTCTTCCCGCACAACGCCGTGGAGTATTTCGTCTCCTATTACGACTACTATCAGCCGGAGGCCTACGTACCTTCGTCCGACACCTTCATCGAGAAGGACGCCTCGGTCAACGAGCACATCGAGCAGATGCGCCTGTCGGCCACCAAGGCGCTGTTGGAGCGCCGCGACACCGTGCTGGTGGCGACCGTCTCTGCCATCTACGGACTCGGCGATCCGCGGGCCTATCTCAGTATGGTGCTGCACCTGGTCCGCGGCGACCGCATCGACCAGCGCGCCGTGCTGCGCCGGCTGGCGGAGCTGCAGTACACGCGCAACGACGCGGAGCTCGCCCGCGGCACCTATCGGGTGCGTGGAGAGGTGATCGATATCCATCCGGCGGAGTCCGACCGCGAAGCCGTGCGGGTGGAGCTGTTCGACGACGAGATCGAGAAGCTGTCCTGGTTCGACCCGCTCACGGGCGAGGTGCTGCGCCGCGTGCCCCGGCTCACCATCTATCCCAAGAGCCACTACGTGACGCCGCGCCAGACGCTGCTCGACTCGATCGACCTGATCAAGGCCGAGCTGAAGGTGCGTCTGGAGCAGCTGCGCCGCGCCGACAAGCTGGTCGAGGCCCAGCGTCTGGAGCAGCGTACGCTGTTCGACATCGAGATGATGATGGAGCTCGGCTACTGCTCCGGCATCGAGAACTATTCGCGCTACCTCTCCGGGCGCCAGGAGGGCGAGCCGCCGCCGACCCTGCTCGACTACCTTCCCGATGATGCCCTGGTGGTGGTGGACGAGTCGCACGTCACCATTCCCCAGCTGGGGGGCATGTACCGGGGCGACCGCTCGCGCAAGGAGACCCTGGTCGAATACGGCTTTCGGCTGCCCTCGGCGCTGGACAACCGGCCGCTGCGCTTCGAGGAGTACGAGCGCCTGGTGGGACAGAGCATCTTCGTCTCGGCGACCCCGGGGGCCTACGAGGAGGCGCACGCGGGCGCGGTGGTGGAGCAGCTGGTGCGCCCGACCGGCCTGGTGGACCCCGAAGTCGAGGTGCGGCCGGCCGGCACCCAGGTCGATGACGTGCTGTCCGAGATCCGCAAGCGGGTGGCGGCGGACGAGCGGGTGCTGATCACCACCCTGACCAAGCGCATGGCCGAGGACCTGACCGAGTATCTCCATGAGCACGACGTGCGGGTGCGCTATCTGCACTCCGATATCGATACCGTGGAGCGGGTCGAGATCATCCGCGACCTCAGGCTGGGCGAGTTCGACGTGCTGGTCGGCATCAACCTGCTGCGCGAGGGGCTCGACATGCCCGAGGTCTCGCTGGTGGCGGTGCTCGACGCCGACAAGGAGGGTTTTCTGCGCTCGGAGCGCTCGCTGATCCAGACCATCGGCCGGGCGGCGCGCAATGCCAACGGCAAGGCGATTCTGTATGCCGACCGGGTCACCGGATCGATGGAGCGGGCCATCGGGGAGACGGAGCGCCGTCGTGCGAAGCAGATGGCCTACAACAAGTCGCACGGCATCACACCGCAGACCATCCGCAAGGCGGTGGCGGACGTGATGGAAGGGGCCTACGCGGGCCACGTGCCGAGCGCGCGCAAGTATGCCCGGGTCGCCGAGGAGGTGGTCGAGTACGCCACGCTGTCGCCGGAGATGCTGGCCCAGAAGATCCGCAAACTCGAAAAGGAGATGTACCAGCACGCCCGCAATCTGGAGTTCGAGGAGGCGGCGCGCATCCGCGACGAGATCCGGCGTGTGCAGGAGAGCAGCCTGGGGCTGGCCGAGCAGGGGGTCGGGTGAGGACGACCACCGGGTAACTGGCCACGGAAACCACGGACAGAAATTCTGCTAAAACAGCAATTGCCCGGGGCTGTGAATGCTTCGCCGGCTAATGGCGCGGCGCGAGCAAGTGTCGGGGGAGGGGGCAACTGGGCGCGCCAATGCCGGCTGCATTGGTCGCGAAGCATACGTCGATTGCCTTTCCGGAATGGCTTTTGTCCGTGCTTTCCGTGTCTTCCGTGGCTTAAACGCTTTACTCGGGCCCCTGAATTCGCGTATCGTATCCGCTTCCCAGGCGCGTAGCTCAGCTGGTTAGAGCACCACCTTGACATGGTGGGGGTCGTTGGTTCGAGTCCAATCGCGCCTACCATCCAGCGTCCGAGATCCCCGCGCCTGCGGGGATTTTGTTTGGCAAGACATCAAGTGGCCTCTCGTAGTGGTCACCACTGGAGACAAGCACCATGCCCGTAGTAACCCTTCCCGATGGCAGTCAGCGTCCGTTTGATCATCCGGTATCGGTCGGTGAAGTCGCGGCGGATATCGGTCCGGGCCTCGCCAAGGCGGCGCTGGCCGGCAAGGTCGACGGGCAACTGGTTGACACCAGCTATGTGATCGAGCGGGACGCCGATCTGGCCATCGTCACCAGCCGCGACGAAGAGGCGCTGGAGCTGCTGCGTCACGATGCCGCACACATCATGGCGCAGGCCGTGCAGGAGCTCTATCCGGGCACTCAGGTCACCATCGGTCCGGCCATCGAGAACGGCTTTTACTACGACTTCGCGCGCGAGGAGCCATTCACGCCCGAGGATCTCAAGAAGATCGAACAGCGGATGCACGAGATCGTCAAGCGCGACCTGCCGATCCAGCGCGAAGTGTGGGGGCGCGATGAGGCGATCAGGGTGTTCGGAGACGTCGGCGAGAAATACAAGGTCGAGATCATCCGTGAAATCATCCCCGAGGGCGAGGACGTGTCGGTCTACCGCCAGGGAGACTGGTTCGACGTCTGTCGCGGCCCGCACCTGCCCAGCACCGCCAAGCTCGGCAAGGGTTTCAAGCTGATGAAGCTGGCGGGGGCCTACTGGCGCGGCGACTCCGACAACGAAATGCTGCAGCGCATCTACGGTACCGCGTGGCGCGACAGGAAGGAGCTCAATGCCTATCTGCACCGGCTCGAGGAAGCCGAGAAACGCGATCACCGCAAGCTCGGCAAGGCCATGCATCTCTTCCACACCCAGGAAGAGGCGCCGGGTATGGTGTTCTGGCACGACAACGGCTGGCGGGTGTACCTCCAGATTCAGGACTACATCCGGGCGAAGCTGCGCGACCACGGCTACCAGGAGGTGCATACGCCGCAGATCCTCGACCGCAGCCTGTGGGAAAAGTCGGGGCACTGGGAGAAGTTCCACGACGACATGTTCACGACCGACTCGGAAAACCGCACCTATGCGATCAAGCCGATGAATTGCCCGGCCCACATCCAGATCTACAACCAGGGCCTGAAGAGCTACCGCGATCTGCCGCTGCGCCTCGCCGAGTTCGGATCCTGCCACCGTAACGAGCCCTCGGGGACGCTGCACGGTCTGATGCGCGCGCGCGGCTTCGTGCAGGACGACGCCCATATCTTCTGCACCGAGGAGCAGATTCTCGATGAGGTGTCGAGCTTCATCGACCTGCTGTTCGAGGTGTACCGGGATTTCGGTTTCGAGGACGTGATCATCAAGCTCTCGACGCGCCCGGAGCAGCGCGTGGGTGCTGACGCGCTCTGGGACAAGGCGGAAAAGGCGCTGGAAGACGCGCTCGAACACAAACAGCTGGAGTGGGAGCTGCAGCCGGGCGAGGGGGCATTTTACGGGCCCAAGATTGAGTTTTCGCTCAGGGACTGCCTGGACCGGGTCTGGCAGCTGGGCACCATCCAGCTGGATTTCTCCATGCCCGAGCGGCTCGGCGCCCACTATGTCGGCGAGGACGGCGTGCGCCGTCCGCCCGTGATGCTCCACCGTGCTATCCTCGGCTCGCTGGAGCGGTTCATCGGCATCCTGATCGAGCACCACGCCGGCGCGCTGCCGGTGTGGTTGGCCCCGGTGCAGGCGGTGGTGCTGAATATTACCGACCGGCAGGCCCCCTATGCGCGGGAGGTGAAAGAAACCTTGAAAAATCAGGGAGTGAGGGCAAAAACGGACTTGAGAAACGAAAAGATCGGATTTAAAATCCGCGAGCACACGATTCAGCGTGTCCCCTACCTCCTGGTGGTAGGCGACCGGGAGGTTGAATCGGGTACTGTGGCTGTGCGCACGCGGGGAGGTCAGGATCTGGGACGCCGGTCCCTGCAGGCCTTCGCAGAAGGCTTGTCCGCAGAGATCGCCAGTCGTGGCCGAACCGTTTTGGAGACTTGAACATCGCTGCAGCAAACAGACTGAAACACCGCATCAATCAGGACATCAGCGCCACCACGGTACGCCTGATCGGCGCAGACGGACAGCAGGTCGGAGTCGTGCCTCTCCAGGAGGCTCAGTCGGTAGCCGACGAAGCCAACCTGGATCTGGTTGAAATTTCACCTCAGGCCGAGCCGCCTGTCTGCAAGGTGATGGACTATGGCAAGTACCGCTTCGAGGAACAGAAGAAGCAGCAGGCGGCGCGCAAGAAACAGAAACAGATCCAGGTCAAGGAAGTCAAGTTTCGGCCCGGCACCGACGTTGGCGACTACAACGTCAAGCTGAGAAATCTAATCCGGTTTCTGAGCGAGGGGGACAAGGTCAAGGTGACGCTGCGTTACCGCGGCCGCGAGATGGCGCACCAGGAGCTGGGGCGCGACCTTCTGAAACGGGTCGAAGCGGATCTCGAAGACTACGGTGCTGTGGAACAGTATCCGAAAATGGAGGGCCGGCAGATGGTCATGGTTCTGGCCCCTCGTAAGAAGTAGCGCGCGCTCCAGCGGAGCTCGCCAAGGGTCGTCCCGGGCATTCACCGCGCCTAGGCGACGACGTCTCGAAGAGTCGGGAGACGCAGGCTCGCGGTTGCGGGTGGCTCCCAGGTTAAGCGGAGAATGACATGCCGAAGATGAAAACCAACCGCGGAGCCGCCAAGCGGTTCCAGCGGACAGCCAATGGCGGCTACAAGCGGGGACAATCGCACCACCGTCATATCCTCACCAAGAAGAGCAGCAAGCGCAAACGCCAGCTGTGCACGATAGTGCGCGTGCACGACGCGGATGAGCGCATGGTTCGCCGCATGCTGCCCTTCAGCTGAACGAGGAGAGGTGTAACCGATGCCCAGAGTAAAACGTGGAGTGCAGGCTCACGCCCGCCACAAGAAGGTGATGGACAAGGCCAAGGGCTACTATGGTGCCCGGCGCAAGGTCTATCGTGTCGCCAAACAGGCCGTCATCAAGGCCGGTCAGTATGCCTACCGCGACCGGCGGCAGCGCAAACGCCAGTTTCGTGCACTGTGGATCGCGCGCATCAACGCGGCGGCTCGCGAAAATGGGCTTTCCTACAGCCGTTTCATCGCGGGCCTGAACAAGGCGGAGATCGCCATTGACCGCAAGGTCCTGTCCGACCTGGCCGTGTTCGACAAGACCGCGTTCAGCGCGCTGGCCGAAAAGGCCAAGGCGAGCCTCGAAGCCTGAAGACAGAACGGTCAGCCGCGGCTGCTTCAGGCGCACGCTGGCGGGCCGTGCCGGCTGGCATCAGGAGCGGGTAGGTTGGGGCTGAGCGTAGCGAAGCCCAATCCGATCAGGGTTGATGGACATTGTGGAAGTCCCGGACGCGGGGCAGACTGTATCCGGGCACAAACGATGCTGTTGGGCTTCGCTTTGCTCAGCCCAACCTACGGCTTTGCTCAGCCCAACCTACGGCTTTGCTCAATTCAACCTACGGTCTCGATCAGCATCGAACGGGTTTGTAGGTTGGGCTGAGCGCAGCGAAGCCCAACAGCATTAGGTGCGTACACAGCGCCTTCCTTTTTCTGATTCAGAGTTGCTTTATCCAGCTCATCACGGCGGGGAGCGAAGCGACGAAGCAATCTCCCAGGGGGTCGATCGCTGTGTCGGACAGGTGCTGCGCGCCGTCGGTCCCGGGCCCAGGCTGGGTCACACGCACTGACCCTCCCGCTGCGGTCGAGCCGTGTTTCGCCAGACGGCAGGCGCACTGGAGCCGACGCAGCACGGAAACACCATTCGTGCAGATTCAGGAGACGAAGATGTGGAGGCGCTAGCCGCACTCGAACGACAAGCCAGAGAGGCCGTGGCCGCTGCCCGGGACCTGCAGGCGCTCGATCAGGTCCGTGTGCGCTACCTCGGCAAGAAAGGCCTGCTGACCGAGCAGCTCAAGCAGCTGGGCCGGCTGCCGGCGGAACAACGGCCCCGGGCCGGGCAGGCCATCAACGAGGTCAAAAACCAGGTTCAGGAGGCCATCGAGGCGCGCAGAGCGTCGCTGCAGAGCGAGGCGCTCGAGGCCGAGCTCGCCGGGGAGCGCGTCGACGTCACCCTGCCCGGACGCGGTTACCGCACCGGCGGGCTGCACCCGGTCACCCACACATTGCATCGCATCGAGCAGCTGTTCGCCGGCATGGGTTTCGAGGCGGTGGAAGGGCCGGAGATCGAGGACGACTATCACAACTTCGAGGCCCTGAACATTCCCGAGCACCACCCCGCGCGCGCCATGCACGACACCTTCTACGTCGATGAGCGGCGCGTGCTCCGCACCCACACCTCGCCCGTGCAGATCCGGGTGATGGAAAGCCGGCAACCGCCGTTCCGGGTGATCGCGCCAGGACGGGTCTACCGTTGCGACTCCGATCTGACCCATTCGCCCATGTTCCACCAGGTCGAAGGGCTGCTGGTCGACGAGCACATCAGCTTTGCCGGGTTGAAAGGCCTGCTGGACGAATTTCTGAAGAATTTCTTTGAGCGCGAGGATCTGGCGATCCGTTTTCGACCCTCGTATTTCCCTTTCACAGAACCTTCGGCGGAAGTGGACATCGCGTGCGTGATCTGTTCGGGGGGCGGCTGTCGGGTGTGCAGCCACACCGGCTGGCTGGAGATACTCGGCTGCGGCATGGTGCACCCCAACGTGTTTCGCTACGTCGGCGTCGACATCGAGAAATACACCGGCCTTGCGTTCGGCGTGGGCGTGGAGCGCCTGACCATGCTGAGGTACGGCGTCGACGACCTGCGGCTGTTCTTCGAAAACGATCTGCGCTTCCTGAAGCAGTTCCGTTGAAGGGGCTGACAGGGCTTGTTGTTAACCACCAAGGCGCACGAAGGTACACAAAGGCAAATGTGCTTGCAGTGCTAACTTCGGGGACCCGCAAGCCCCCGTCTTTAGGCGGCGGAATTGAGTAGGTTGGTGCTGAGCGTGGCGAAGCCCAACATTCCGGTTCGTTGGGCTTCGCCACGCTCAGCCCAACCTGCGGTCACAATCGGCCGCTGGGTGATGGAGCCCCATGGCTGTCAGCCAGGGAGGCGCGAAGCGCCATGTACAGCAAAAAGCGATTTTCCTTCGTGTTCCTTTGTGTGCCTTCGTGGTTAACAAATAGCAGAGTTATGAATTATGAAATTCAGTGAAGCCTGGCTGCGCGAATGGGTGAACCCGGATCTGGATACTGGCGCGCTCACCGAACGGTTGACGATGGCGGGGCTGGAAACGGAATCCATCGAGCCCGTCGCCGGGGTGTTCAGCGCAGTGGTGGTCGGCGAGGTGCTGTCGGTGGATCCCCACCCGGATGCAGACAAGCTGCGGCTGTGCCGGGTGTCGGCCGGGACCGATCAGCCGCTGCAGATCGTCTGCGGCGCACCCAATGTGCGAGCCGGCATGAAAGCGCCGCTGGCCAGGGTCGGGGCCTCGCTTCCCGACGGAACGAAAATCCGGGAATCGAAGCTGCGCGGGGTCCTCTCACAAGGCATGTTGTGCTCGGCGCGCGAGCTCGGTCTCAGCGAGGAGCATGCGGGCCTGATGGAGCTGCCCGCCGATGCGCCGGTCGGCGGCGATCTGCACGAGTATCTGGGGCTCGACGATACCGTGATCGATATCGGGCTCACGCCGAATCGCGGCGACTGCCTGAGCATTGAGGGGATGGCGCGCGAGGTGGCGGCGCTGACCGGCACCGCCCTGACCCCGCCGACGACGGCGCCCGTCGAGGCGTCTGTCGCCGAGCGCTTTCCGATCGAGGTGGCCGCACCGGCGGCTTGTCCGCGCTATCTCGGTCGCGTGATTCGCGGCATCGACCCGACGGTGGCGACCCCGCTATGGATGCAGGAGAAGCTGCGTCGCTGCGGCATCCGCAGCCTGGGCCCGGTGGTCGACGTGACCAACTATGTGCTGCTGGAGCTCGGGCAGCCCATGCACGCCTTCGATCTGGACCAGGTATCCGGGGGCATCCAAGTGCGCTATGCGCGGGCCGGCGAGCGGCTGATGCTGCTCGATGAACGGACGGTTGAATTGGAGCCTGAGGCGCTCCTGATCTGCGATCGAGAGCATCCGCTGGCGCTCGCCGGCATCATGGGCGGGATGAGCTCGGGCGTCTCCGAGCGCACGCAAAACCTGTTTCTGGAAGTCGCATTTTTCTCGCCGGAGCACCTCGCAGGGCGGGCACGCCGTTATGGCCTGGCAACGGATTCCTCCTATCGCTTCGAGCGGGGCGTGGATCCCGACTTGCAGCACCGTGCCATGGAGCGCGCCACCGCGCTGCTGCTCGACCTGGTCGGCGGCGAGGCCGGCCTCGTCATCGAGGCGTCATCCGTCGATCACCTTCCCGGGCGCAAGGCGGTCCAATTGCGCAGGTCACGCATCGAGCGGGTCCTGGGCTTCACGCCCGCGGACGATGTGGTGGAAGACATGCTCCTGCGGCTCGGCATGGACGTAGAAAAGGTGGACGGCGGCTGGCTCGCGACGCCGCCCAGCTGGCGATTCGATCTCGAACTGGAAATCGATTTGATCGAGGAAGTGGGGCGCGTCTATGGCTACGATCGGCTGCCGACGGTGCAGCCCGAGGGCGAGCTGATCATGCGCCCCGTGCCGGAGGCCACCACGCCGCTCGACCGCGTGCAGGCGCTCTTGGCGGATCGGGACTATCAGGAGGTTGTCACCTACAGCTTCGTGGACGCCGCGCTGCTGAAGGCGCTGGCGCCCGATGCGGGGGCGGTGGCGCTCGCTAACCCCATCTCCTCCGAGATGGCGGTCATGCGCACCACCCTCTGGGCGGGGCTGATCGACGCGGTGAAGCGCAACCTTGCGCGCCAGCAGCGCCGCATACGACTCTTCGAGTGTGGTCTTAATTTTACGGTGAAAGATATTGATATACAACAGAAAAGATTTATAGGTGGGACTATTACCGGCGAGCGTTTTCCCGAGCAGTGGGCGGTGGCAGCGCAGCCGGTGGATTTCTATGACATCAAGGGCGATGTCGAGGCGCTGCTCGCCGGCTGCGGCGTTGAGGCCCAATTTCGGGCCGGGGAGCATCCGGCGCTGCACCCCGGCCAGGCGGCTGAGGTCTGGGTGAACGGATCTGCCGCGGGCTGGCTGGGTTGCCTCCATCCACGTCTGGCCCAGCGGCTCGAAATTCCCAGAAAGACCTATCTGTTTGAGCTGGAACTGGAGCCACTGCTCAAAGGCTCGGTGCCAAGGTTTCAGAAACTCTCAAGATTTCCGTCGATCCGCCGTGATCTAGCGATAGTGGTGGACGCGGAGGTCCCGGTCGGCGCTCTATGCGCCGTCATTGACCGTCAGGCCGGGCAACTCTTGCAGGAAATGCTGGTTTTTGACGTATATCAGGGCAAAGGAATAGAAAACGGGCGAAAAAGCATCGCTTTTGGGTTGATTCTACAGGATTCTTCGCGCACACTTACGGATCAGGATGTTGATGCGGTGATGCAAGCCATTACCGGGCAACTAAAAGAACAATTTGGGGCAACACTGAGAGAGTGAAGGAATGGCGCTAACCAAGGCCGACATGGCAGAGAAGTTGTTCGAGGATTTGGGGCTGAACAAGCGCGAGGCCAAAGAGCTGGTCGAGATGTTCTTTGAGGAAATTCGCGTCGCGCTCGAGTCGGGCAAGCAGGTGAAGCTTTCCGGGTTCGGAAACTTTGACCTGCGCGACAAGAATCAGCGCCCCGGACGCAATCCTAAGACGGGTGAGGAAATTCCGATTTCCGCGCGCCGGGTGGTGACGTTCCGACCGGGCCAGAAGCTCAAGGCGCGTGTCGAAGCGTATGCCGGGAGCCAGCAGCACGCGGCACCCACCGAGAGCTAAACCCAGGCACCGAGCGACCTTTATGTCCGCACCCAGGGTACGGGCAGGTTGTCGAGCGGCAATGAAACCAGAAGCGCGTGTAGAGACCTATGCTGGAAGCCAGCAACAATAACGAATTGCCCGTCATTCCCGGAAAACGCTACTTCACCATCGGCGAAGTCGCGGAGCTCTGTGGCGTCAAGCCGCACGTGCTCCGCTACTGGGAGCAGGAATTTCCACAGCTAAAGCCCGTGAAACGGCGGGGGAATCGGCGTTACTATCAGCGTCACGACGTCATCATGATCCGCCAGATTCGCAGTCTGCTCTACGAGCAGGGCTTTACCATCGGGGGAGCGCGGCAGCGGCTCTCGGGAGAAGAGGCGAGGGAAGACGTGAGCCAGCGTCAGCAGATCGTGCGGCAGATGCGCATGGAGCTGGAAGAGTTGCTTCAGATCCTCAAGCGCTAGCGCTCCCAGGCACACTCCAGCTGCATTCTCAGCGGCGCCGCAATGCTGTATGATCGGCGGCTCCTTGGAAACAACGGGGCGTAGCGCAGCCTGGTAGCGCACCTGCATGGGGTGCAGGTGGTCGGAGGTTCAAATCCTCTCGCCCCGACCAATTTTTCCCCATGTCCATCAGTAGCTTCGCAACACCTTCTTTACCCAGTCTTCCTGTTCAAAATTGTCAGTGCGGGACTCTTGCGGGAGTTTTCCTCCGACACCCTGTTTGCAGCCTCAATCAGATTACGAAGTTCGGCCGCAGAGTAGTGTGTCGTGATCCTTCCCGACTTATGCCCGAGCAGGTCCTGTCGATCTTCAAACGATACGCCTGCGGCACGTAATCGTCGGCCAAAGGTGTGTTTAAGATCGTGTACCCGTACCTCGGGTAATCCCGCACGCTTCCGTGCTTTGCGCCAGGCATTGCCGTTCATCCTCTGGACCGCACATCCCTTGTAGGTAAAGACGAACTTCGAGTGTTGTCCACGTTGTTCATCGATTACCGACCGTGCGATACGATTCAGAACCACCAGACGTTCTTCACGGTTCTTGACCTGCGCCGAAGGTATAAGAAAAACACTTGTGTGTAATTCCGGTACCATGATCTCCCAGTCCCAGTGCAGGCTACACACTTCAGCCTCGCGGCATCCGGTGTTGACCTTGAACAGTGCCATCCGTTGCAGGTGTGGCGGCAGTTCCCGAAGTAGTCGACCTTGTTCTTCCCAGGACATCGGATACGGCTTGCGCCGATCGGATTCAGGAAGAAATCGGATCTTTGGAGCTGCTTCCAGCCAGGTCAATCCCGTTGGATCACGCCAATCATAAGCCGCCAAATGCAAAATGCGGCGTGTATCGCATCGCGTGTTTATTTTTGGTTCATCATAGCTTTTGTCTGCTCCGGAAATGGGTTTGAAAGCTCATCCTATGAGTGCCGCTTTCGAGCGCATTTCCGGAAGCAGTCAATGGCAAACTGCGGTCTTCACAAACCGCATGGCCGTGATCCGCTGGTGGGCGAACAAGGTCGACAAGCGCAATGTCATGGCGCGTTCTAATGAACACTATGGCATCCCGGACCGGCGTTTCGTCACCAACGAATCGAAGGCACAGACCGTGACCGGCGGGCAATTGGAAAGAGAAAGAGACGAGCACGTCCGCATGAGCCTGGAACTGCAGCAGGCCTTCGGCCTGCGCCGGGAGGAGGCGATGAAAATCCAGCCCCTGGTTGCCGACCAGGGCGATCATTTGTTCCTCAAGGGCAGCTGGACCAAGGGCGGCCGCGAGCGGATCGTCCCAATCTGCACCGAGGCACAACGCGAGCTGCTCAACCGCGCCCGCCGTCTCGCCGGCCGCGGCTCCCTGATACCGAGCAACCGCAATTACGTGCATCAGATGCGCGTCTACGAAGGCAACACCCGCCGGGCCGGCCTCCACCACATGCACGGCCTGCGCCACGCCTATGCCCAGAACCGCTACGAGGAACTGACCGGCTGGTCATGTCCGGCTGCCCGCGGGCCGGTGGCAAAGGACCTGACCCCGGAACAACGTGAAACCGACCGTGAGGCCCGGCTCACCGTCAGCCGGGAGCTGGGACGTGAGAGAGAGGCCGTGATCGGTGCCTATTTAGGCCGATGAAGGGCAATTCAGGGTCGCTTATTAAGCGAGGGGCGGCTATCGTTTCATACCCGAGCCCGGGCAGGGCTTTTATGAAAGGATCCTTGCATTACAGGCAGGTACCGGCGAAATAATGAAACGCAAGTCAGGGGAATACGTCACACAGGCCGTCACCGGTGAGAACTATCGGGCCTACCTGCCTGCCCCTCTGCCACCGGATCCGCCGCTTGAACTGGATACCGGGCTGCTCCAAAGCATGGATCAGGCCAATCGCGCCCTGGGCAGGCTGGATGGCATCAGCCGTGTCTGGCCGAATTCCGGCCATTTTCTGAACCAGCTTCTCTATCAGTACGTTCGCAAGGAAGCCGTGCTCTCTTCCCAGATCGAAGGTACCCAGTCTTCCCTCACGGATTTACTGCTCTACGAGTTGGAAGAAACGCCGAGAGTGCCACTGGACGATGTACAGGAAGTCTCCAGCTACGTTGCCGCATTGAGTCACGGGCTGACGCACATACAGCAAGCGCATGCCTGCTATCCGCGTGTTCGACCCGGCCTGCGGCTCCGGCGACTTCCTCGCAGCGCACCCGCAGGAAGCCATGCTCAAGACGACCGCATTTGAGGTAATTCTCCAATTCCCAGCAAGGCGCCGAAGACATCACCGCGCCGGGGGGATGGCGCGCCTGCCTGGCGAGCTGATCTGCCGGTTTACATACCCATCAGCCACTTGATGACATTCTTGGCCAGGAAGCCGAACACGCCGAAGGCCAGCACGAAGAACAGGATGAAGGTGCCGAGCCGCCCGGCCTTGGACTTGCGGGCCAAGTCCCAGATGATGAACAGCATCAGTCCGATCAGCACGGCCAGACCCCAGGTCAGGCCGAACCGAGCTACCTGCGCTTCGGTCAGTTCGAACATCGACTCACTTGCTGAATGAGCGCGGCGGCAGTTCGCTGACGTCCACCAGGTCGCGGTAGGCATGCCAGGAGGCATGCCCCATCAGCGGGTAGAGCACTAGGAAGCCGAGCATCAGCGTTGCGATGGACAGGCTGGTAGCGGCCAGCAGGAACAGCGCCCACCCTAGCATGGTGCCCGGATTTTCGCCCACCGCGCGCAGGCTCGTCACCAGCGCCACCTTGGTCTTGACGTCGCGATCCACCAGCAGCGGCACCGACACCACGGTGAGGGCAAACACCAGACCCGTCACAAGTCCCGCCAACACGGTCCATTCGAGGAAGGCGTAATCGCCCTGCGTCACTACATAGCGCAGGAAATCCAGCGGCCGTTCGATGTCGGCATCGATGAAGAACTGGAACAGGAGCACCGAGATCGCTACCCACAGGGTCGCCGTTAGCACCAGCAGCAGGCCGAAGCGGAACAGGCAGCGACTGCCCTGGCGCCAGGCGTCAAGCGCGTCGCGCAGCCGCGGCCGCTGGCCGTGCTCCAGGCGACGGCTCAGGGCATACAGGCCGGTGGCGAGCATCGGCCCCACCACCAGGAAGCCGGACACCGCGCCGGGTAGCAGCGGCCAGAACAGCAACGCGATCTCCACAATCAGCAGGCTGGCGACCGTGACCAGCAGGCCGTGCAGCAGGCTGGGCCAGCCGGCGCGCCGCAGGTCGGTCCAGCCGAGCCGGATCCAGCGCAGTACAGCTGGCGGGGCTACCGCGCGTACCGGCGGCGGTTCGCTATGGGATACCGCGACAGGCGGGCCGGTATTCATGCTGTGTGACTCCTGGTCGGGCGCGTGGTGACGTGCCTGTGGTGCTTGTCCGAGGGAGTATAGAAGATACAGACCCCCAACCTAATCTAACCCGAAGATCACCATTAATGACGGATACCTCAAAGTCCTTTTAATCACTACGCATGAATGATTAAAGGAGAAGCGGCTACGAAACAGAAATGATAGGAAAAATAGACGCCCTAGGCCCCAGCCCTCGTAGTCGATGCCGTCGCCCGCCAGCGGCGTGAACGCCGCCGACAGCAGACCAAGCAACAGCAGCACGGCGCGCAGGGGACCGAGATCGGCAATCAAGTTACGGGCATAACCGCGCATGGAAACACTCACTTCCAGTTCTGAATCGGACGCATCAGGCTGCGGGAAATGTGAAGAAAATTCAACTCCGCTTGAGCCGGCGCGCCGGAGGGCCGTTGCCTTAAAGGGTAACTCCGAGCGGGATAGCAACGGGTCGAACGATGCTGATGATGGGATCATGGATAGTATTGACCGCGGCCATGGTGCTGCTGGCCGGCTACAGCGAGGTGTCGCGACAGTATGCGCTGCATCTTAGCGAATCCCGGCAATTCCGCGATGCTAGCGAAGCCTACCTGGAGCTGAATCTGGATACAGGTCGCGGGGTCATGACCCTTGCGTATGCCGGGAATCTGGCGCCGCGCAAGCCAATCAGAATCCTGGTTCAGGCTTTTGGGTCATTGCCATTGGGATGGGTTGAAGGGCTTGAAGGTGTCACCCAAAGAGGTCAGCGCGGTCGCGCACGACTTTCCGACCGAAGAGGTGTTGCAACCGAGGCGTCCTTTCCCTGCAAATGGGCGAGAATTTTCTCGATAACCACTGGGTCTTCGATGCAGGTAAGAGCCTGCCCCGCGAGCGCAGCGAGTGCTTTGGGCATCACTTTCGCCGTGCCGCCGCATCCCCGGCAGGTTTCGATGTCGATACCGAATACACGTTTCAAGCGTCGCCTCAAGGAGCCTACTCTTGGTGCGCCCAGGTCATGACCGCCCGCCTCCGGGCGGTGCCGCCTTACCTGGTTCGAATCGTGATGTCAAAAAGAATTGAAACGTCATCGCTGCGGGCGCCAGGAACTTTTGCTCGAGGTGGACCGCGTATCACTGCCGTTCTAGCGGGAGCCCTTGTATGTCGAGCACGGCAATCTCCCCGCAGGCTAGGCTAATCCAGCATCTAGCGTGCTTTTGGAAAGAATGGATATTCCGAGGCGCCTTGCGTAGCGATGAGATACCTCATTGCGTTAACGCGAGCGTCTCTCGCACACGTCAGCGTTGAGCGATAATCTGTGATTCGATCAGGACGAGGATGACGCCCTCGATCTCTGCGATCCGCCACTTCAGAAACAGCACGTCTGCAGCGCTCGTGAAGGTACCATGTACGGTGGCGATGCCGTCTTTCACAGCCGCGTCGATACTCTGGAACCGTTCGTGTTGCTGCAATAGCCTGCGAATGGCTTCCTCCAGTTTCTGATCCGAAACCGCTGTGGCAGGAGTAACCCGTATCTCGTTATCGACATCGATGGTGCCCCCGGTCTGCCAGGCGATCTGTCCGTACAGCATTTTCTGTGACAACAGCCGGACCTGGCCGGTCAGCACCACGTTACCGTCGTCGGTGATAACCCTCACATCAGTGCCGTCGAGTCGGGGTTCGTGTTGCACCTGGAATTCGATGCGCGCCTGCAAGGCGGCATCGGTCACGGCGAACGCAGGCCCAAGTGCGATGCATGCCAGTAGACCCAATACCAGCCGGAATGAGATCGCAACGCTGGTCCGGGTGGGTGAGAAAGAAGTGTCGTTCATTGCGTGATTTCTCCATAGCCAGAGAAAAGAGGTTCAGCGTTCTGGAAGCCGGATTTCCGTCCAGGATTCATTCCATACGTTCCATGCGCTTTCGCAATCTGATCAGCGCCTGTTGTGTATCCGCCAGCTCCTTGAGTAACTCATCACGTGAGACCGGCTGACGCAGTGCCTCCAGTCGCTCTGCCTTGACCTGTTCCAGATTGTTGATCACCACGGCGATGAGC